>JBPEWV010000064.1:0-42561 GCA_052032335.1 Pleionea sp.
GCTCGGCCTGAAACCGCAAGCGATGTGTGCCGAAAAACGCAAAACCGTCGTCGCACTTTGGGTTCGGCTGCGGTGTTGCACCACAAAAATTGTCGCGATTAAAACCAAAATGCGTTTGCGGCTGCTGATGCAGCGCCGCCAACCGCTCACCCAAGGTCTGCCAGTAACGCCCGGTCGCTGCGGCCGGCTGAAGCCAGTCCAATATCAGACAGTCATCACTCCAGGCGATGGCTTTGGGTGCAAACCCACTGACTTGTGCGTTGATGGCTTCTAGCCCGTAAGCCTCGGCGGCAAACATCGCGGTGTCGGGATGGTACTTGATAAAATAACGCTCGCCATTCGACATCTCGATTTGAAAACTTTGGTTAATACAACCCCCACTTTGTGGGCGTAGCTGTTGTATTGATCCGGATAAGACGCGTTCGATCCAAGTTTTTGTTTTTACAGGAAGTGGCATAAAAACCCTCGATGGTGACAGCCCGTTTTAAACTCGATAAACTCGGTGTACAACTTACTACCGATGGTAATCGTCGGCAACCTACCCGGCTGGCCAGATTACTGACTTTCGTTTTACGGAAATAAAATAAATAATGACCATGAAATCACTGACTCAACTGACCCTCTTTTGCTTTGCCTGCTTGTTGTTGCAAAACGTCGCCGTTGCTTCGACAACCCTGATCCACAACGTTCAAGGCTATACCTTAACCGGCGAGCCCGGCAACAAAGCCACTTTAAAAACCTTCGCAACGCTGGTGTTTCAAGACGGCAAAGTCATGTTTACCGGCGACAAAAACGCTGCGCTGAAGCAGTTCCCGAAAGCAAACATCATCGATGGCCAAGGCAAAACCTTATTGCCGGGTCTGATCGACGCGCACGGCCATGTGCTCGGTTTAGGGCAGGGTTTGTCGACCGTCGATTTGCGCGGAACACAGTCGGAACAAGAAGCGATTGATCGCGTTGTCGAGTACGCCAGGCAAAATCCGAAACAAAAATGGATCATCGGCCGAGGCTGGAATCAGGTACTCTGGCCGAATAAACAGTTCCCGACCAAAGCGACGCTCGACAAACTGAAACTCAATCGCCCCGTCTACTTAAGTCGCATCGATGGACACGCCGCCTGGGTAAACTCAAAAGCCTTGCAGTTGGCCGGCATTGATAAATCCACCAAAGACCCCGACGGCGGGCAAATCATTCGGGACGCGCAAGGTGAAGCCACGGGTGTGTTAATTGATACCGCCGAATATCTGGTAACGAAAAAAATACCCGAGCCCACCGATTTCGAAATCAATTACGCTTTAGACAAAGCGTTTGAACACCTGATCCAGCTGGGGCTGACCAGCGTGCACGACGCTGGTATTGGTCAGCCGCTTTACGATTTGTATCAAAGCCGCCAACAGAAAAATCAGCTACCGTTGCGCGTTTACGCCATGCTCGATGGCAGCTCAGAAAAACTGGGCGGTTGGCTCAGCAAAGGTCCGGTGGAAGACGACAAAGACCAACTGTCAATTCGCAGCGTGAAACTCTACTCCGACGGAGCACTCGGCAGTCGCGGTGCGGCCATGATCCAACCTTATTCCGACCAAAAAGATCACAAAGGTTTGCTGGTGACACAACCCGATGTGTTAACCAACACGGTAGAGCAAGTTTTGAAAGCTGGTTTCCAGGCCAACATTCATGCCATTGGCGATCGCGGCAACCGCATTGTTTTAAACGCGATTGAAAACGCCTACCAACAAGGGTTTGGACAAAAACAGCGCCACCGTATCGAACATACCCAGGTGGTTGCACTTGACGATTTAAAGCGCATCAAAACACTGGGGCTTATCGCGTCGATGCAACCAACCCATGCCACCAGCGACATGAACATGGCTGAAGATCGCGTCGGGCCCGATCGCATTAAAGGCGCTTACGCCTGGCGCACCTTGCTCGATCAGGGCACCATTATCGCTTCAGGCTCAGACTTTCCGGTCGAACTGGCCAACCCGTTTCACGGTATTCACGCCGCCGTCACCCGGCAAAACCACAACAACCAACCACCGGGCGGCTGGAAGCCAGAGCAAAAAATGACCTTAACCGAGGCGCTTCGAAGTTTTACGCTGGACGCTGCCTACGCGGCCCATCAAGACGATGCACTGGGTTCGCTCGAGCCGGGAAAATGGGCCGACTTTATTCTGGTCGACAAGGACATTTTCAACATCAAGCCCAGTGAACTCTGGAAGGTACAGGTCGAACAAACCTGGATTGCCGGTCAACAAGTGTTTCAGAAAGCGCTATAATGCGCGTCTTAATGGCGAGCCGTCATTCGGCGGCTCCGGGAAGTCACAGGAGAACACTATGGTACGCGCAACTGCCCGACACTTACTGGTAGACAGTGAAGACAAATGCAACGACATTAAACAAAAAATCGAAGACGGCGCTGATTTTGCCGATATGGCAAAAGAACATTCAAGCTGTCCTTCCAGCCGCAATGGTGGCGATCTGGGCGAGTTTGGCCGTGGTCAAATGGTAAAAGAATTTGATGAAGTGGTTTTTTCTGCGCCAGTTAATACCGTACAAGGCCCGGTAAAAACCCAGTTCGGTTACCACCTGCTGGAAGTGACCAGTCGCACCGAATAATCCGAATTCGCCAGGCTCCGGTCTGGCGATTTTGATTCTACCACCGATAAACGGAACCTCGCATGGAACACCAAACTGAAATAGAAGCCGCGGTCTTTCGTCGTCTGTTAAAACATCTGGACGATAACAAAGACGTACAAAACATCGATTTGATGATTCTGGCCGACTTTTGTCGCAACTGTTTAGCAAAATGGATGGTCTCTGCCGCCGCCGACAAAGGCGTCGAATTGAGTTACGAAGAAGCGCGCGAAAAAGTTTACGGCATGCCTTACTCCGAGTGGAAAGATAAGTTTCAGAAAAAGGCCACCCCCGAACAAATGGCTGCCTTTGAAGCCCGCCAACAATCCAAGCAATAAACCTACAGATCGCCGGCCGAAATGGAAACTTACGAAGAATTATTAATATCGCTGCGACGAATCATTCGCTCGATCGATTTACACTCAAAAGATTTGAACAAGTCGTCTGGTATGACCGGACCACAACTGCTGGTATTGCAGGAAATTAAAAAAGACCAAGGCATTACCGCCAAAGCGCTCGCCGAAAAAGTGAATTTGAGTCAGGGAACCATTACCACCATACTGGATCGGCTGGAAGGCAGACAGCTGTTGCGCCGGGTGCGCAGTGAAACCGACCGTCGTCGCGTCGCACTGCACCTTACCGACAAAGGTCGTGACATGCTAGCCAAAGCCCCCAAGCCCTTACAAGCGCATTTTATTGAGCGTTTTACCAAGCTGAGTGAACAAGAACAACGACAATTGCTCGAGTCCTTTGCTCAGGTTGCCGGTATGATGGACGCCAGTGATATCGATGCTGCTCCACTGCTTGAAATTGGTAGCATTCAGGAAACCACCGAACAGTAACCACGCCGTCAATCAGTCGGTCACCAGCTCTATTAACGATTCGTAAAGCAAGGTTGCCCCTTTCTCGATATCGTCCCAGTGTGACCATTCGTCGGGCGCATGACTGATACCGCCGATACTTTTTACAAAAATGAGCGCTGTCGGCACCAAATCGGCGAAAAACTGGCAATCGTGTCCGGCACCACTGGGCATGCGCATATAATCGATGTTCAAACGCTTAGCGCGTTCTTCAACCGACTTAACAAGCTCTTCAGAAAAATGTTTCGGTTCGATCCAACTGAGCTCGTCGTAATCGAACTTTAAGTTGTGTTTGCGCGCAATGGACGACAGTACTTTATTGCAAGCCAGTGACACTTGCTTCATGACTTCGGCGTCCATGTCTCGACCGACCAGAGTAAAATGCGCTTCGCCGGGGATGGTGTGCGCAAAACCGGGCTTCAACTCGACTCGACCAATGGTCAGTCGGGTGTATTCGGTTCCTTCTTCGTCGATAATACGACTCAACTCATGGGCAAAATCGGCCACGCCCATAAACGCATCACTGCGCATATTCATTGGCGCGGTTCCGGCGTGATCCGGTTTACCAACAAATTTAATCAACCATTTAAATACGCCGGAAATACCATCGACCACGCCCACAGGCTTTTTCTCCATTTCCAGCACCGGGCCTTGTTCGATGTGCAATTCTAAAAACGCTTTGATGTCGTCGGGATCGCGGCGTGCGTGCAACGCCTGATGAATGTCGAATCCGCAGTCAGCCAGTGCGTCTTTTAAATACTGGCCGCTCGGATCTTTGGCAGAATCGAGCCATTCGAATGTTAAATTACCGGTGAGCGCCTGGGCGCCCAACATACCGCCAAAGCGACCTTCTTCTTCACTGGTACCAATGATTTCGATCGGACGATTAATGGCGATATTGTTTTCTCGTATAACGCGCACGCATTCGAGGCCAGCAATTACTCCGAGAGTTCCGTCGAACATACCACCGGCGGGCACCGAGTCTAGGTGAGAACCAATTAATACGGCTGGCTCATCAGCCAGCTCTGGCTTTCCTTCGGGAAGGTAACGCCCACAGACATTGCCAACACCGTCAAAATGCACCTGCATTCCGGCGGCTTCAAATTGCTGTTTGACCCACTGACGGGCTTCCATGTCGACCGGGGTTAACCCTTGGCGGTACACCCCTTTGTCGTCAGGGTTAAAACCAAACTTCGACAATTCGTAAAGATCGTTTTCTATACGGTCTATGTTGATGCTTGATTTAAACGATTTGATAAGCGGGCCTCCTGCAATGGTTTATGAACGTGCTTTTTTCTCCACTTGAACATCAACTGCCTGAATGCCGCGATCGGTTTTGGTCAATTTGAAATTCACTTCTTGATTGGGCTTGAGGTATTGATAGCCCCGGGTTTTGATATTGGAGCAATGCACGAAAATACTGGTGTCTTTATTCAATGAAATAAAACCAAAACCTTTTTTACGATTAAACCACTCAACTTTTCCGTTGAGTTTTAACTTCAAAAAACGAGCTAATGCTAAGTACATAGATAATTCCTACAAATCTTCAATTAGCCGATAAAAATCCAACACCGAATACAATTTATCATTCGCATAAATTGTGCCCTTAATCAGCGAGTCGCTATCGGAAACTTCAGTGTTTCGGTCGATTTTTTCAGGATCAAAATGAATGATCTCTTCAACACTATCGACGTTGACTCCGATTAAATTGTCTTCGATGGACAAGGTAATTATTCGCCAATCAGGATTGGGCTCGGCAGCTGGTAAATTAAACAGTTGTCGGCCGGAGTAAATGGTCGCGATACTTCCTCGAATATTGAGTATCCCCAGAATGCCGGCAGGTGCGCCGGGAACAGGTGTTGGTTCGGTGTAGTGAAAAATTTCTTCAATATCTCGAATGGGATGGCAATAATGGGTGCCATCTAACTGAAAACTGATCCACTGCCACTCTTGGGGTTGTGACAGTAATTCACTTTCTCGATTATCTTCACGCTGTTCAGTACTCACAGGGCTTCCTCAATCGTTATTCAATTTCCGATGATCGCCGTTTTTTTATACGATTAAGGAGCAACCAATGCTCCTTAATAGCGGGCACTGTGCACACCTTTCAGCTTTGCAGTACCGCCCCTTTATTGTAGCGCATTTTTTCGGGGCGAAGTACTCTTAAGCGAGTAAGTTTCTACTCACTCGCGATTCAAAGCCTATTAAGCAGCCCAACCTAATTCGGCGGCCTTTTGTTCGGCTTGTTTGGGCACGTCGGTCGCGACAAATTTTTGATGCATAATTTGTACACCAATCACATGATTAATAACGGCGTCCATCTGTACCCGGTCGTGGTGTGCGCCTTCGCCTTGTTGTTTCAACATTTTCGACACGGCAGTGGCGTCGAGTAAGCCTGCCTGCTTGATCTGATCTTCGGAAGCGTATTCGTTTACCAAGGTCATCAGAGCTTTCCATTTACTCTCATCGCGATGCGCCGGCGGCGCCATAAAGGCAAATTTCTGACGCTTGTACAAAGTTTCTGGTAACAGACCCTTCATCGCTTCTTTCAGCACGTATTTTTCAACCGGGCCCTTAATGCGCAACTGTGGAGGCACCCGGGTCGCAAATTCAGCGAGGTGATGATCGAGAAACGCCGGACGAGCTTCCATCGAATTGGCCATATCGACCCGATCACCGCCCCAGGTCAAAATCTGACCTTCTAGCATTGTTTTGATCCATACGTATTGTGCTTTATCGAGCGGATGACGACCTTGTAACATCGACAGGTCAAAGGTATCGGCAATTGCCGCCCCCGGATCGTAATCGCTTAACGCCTCCTGACGATCTTTGGTCAATAAACTCATCGCGATGGCATCACAGTGCAACCAGGGTTGCAGACAAGTCGGGGTAAATCCGACAAAACTCGATATCGCCTTTGAGTTGTATTCTTCTTTCGGCAACATAGCGCCACGGAACAAAGCGTTGTTTTGTTCTAACGACGATTTCCAAATTTTACGCTGTTGCGAATCGAGATCGGACAAACCGTACAAGAACATATCGTTACGGAACGAGGGGTAACCGGCGAATAACTCGTCCGAGCCTTCTCCGGTCAACACAACCTTGTAATTGACACGATTGACCTCCTGGCTCATCAACATTTTTGCCACACCCAAAGTGTTATAAATGGTGCGTTCGGTGTGCCAGATGGTTCGTTCAAAATTATTATAAAGATGCTCAGCAGACAAACTCAAAACGTGTTGGTCGGCACCGCACCGGTCGGCCATTTCACGAGCGATGGGTGTTTCGTCGTACTCTTTATCGTCGAAGCCAATGGTAAAAGCTTTAACCGGATCTTGACTGACCGCTTGTGATAATCCCAGGATTGAACAGGAATCGATGCCGCCCGACAAATACGCGCCCACAGGAACGTCGGCTTCGAGCCGATGCTGAACCGCTTCGAGTAATTTTTCGCGCACCGCTTCAATGTAGTAATCTTCGTTGGGATTAATGTCGTGATCGTCGGCTTGCGGAAAGCTGATGTCCCAATATTTGTGTTCTTCTATCTTTAAGCCGTTGCGCGACCGTTTCACCTTCACCACATGCCCTGGCTTTACCTGATGGATCCCTTTAAAGGCTGTGGTGCCTGGCACCATTACCTGGATCAGTTGATGAAACAATCCTTCTTCATCGATCTCTCGTTTCACTTCGGGATGCGCAAACAGTACTTTCAACTCGGAACCAAAAACAATGCCATTTTCGGTTTGCGTCCAGTAAAGCGGTTTGATGCCAAATCGATCACGGACCAGATACAGGCAATCTTCCTGATTGTCGTAGAGCGCAAAAGCAAATTCACCGCGCAACTGTTCTAAGGTTTTTTCAAGGCCGCAACGCGGAAATAAATGCAAAATAATTTCTGAGTCAGACTTCGATTGAAAGAACGCGCCATCCGCAGTCAATTGCGCACGAATTCTTTGGTAGTCGTACAGCTCACCGTTCTTGGTTAACATCAACCGATTGTCGTCGGTTATAAACGGCTGTCGAGCACGTGACTCATTCAAATCGATAATTGAAAGACGTGCATGACTGAACCCGACACCTTTGTCGGCCACTGTTTTATATCCAAACCCGTCAGGGCCTCGATGATGTTGAATCGCCGCCATATTGACAAGTAACTGAGGGTCAACCGGTCGGCTCGGATCGCGATGAAAAACTCCCGCAATTCCACACATATAGTTTGCTCCTAATCTAGTTGCCTATCGGCATTATCTTTACACTATGTCCATAACACGTTCGGTACGTTCACACATGCAGGTAAGCAGTGCCATACGTACAAACACGGCCCCCCTTGCTTGAGAGAAATACCAGTTATGGCTAGTGGCATCGAGACTGACATCTAACTCTTCGCCACGGGCTAACGGATGCATCACAATGGCGTCGTCTTTCAACGGAGAATTCTTATCTAAAACAAACTTGTCACCGAACGACTCGAACGTATTACCAACCCAGGCAATCGCGTTGATGTAGATCACATCGAGCTCGGGCAAATACGATTTCAGGTCGGTTCGAACCTTTACGTTCAGTTGTTTTTCTTGCAACTGTTCTAACTGCCCCTCATCGAATATATCGGTGTTCGAGCCATCGTGAAAAATAACGACTTCGTCAAATATTTCCGGGAATATCGCCAATAATTTTAACAAACTGCGAACCGTACGCATTTTGTTGGGGATACCAACAATACCCATTTTAATTTTTGGTGTATTTTCGAGATCAGAAATCAATCCCGGACGCCATTTCAAAATCGTATACAAATCGGCTAATGCTTGCGTCGGATGTTCGTCGACGCCATTACCCGCATTAATGATTGGAATGCGTAAGCTTTTCATCATTTGGTGAACAGACTCTTCGTTACTGTCACGAAGTACCACGCAGTCGCCATAATTGTTAAACATTTCACCAACGTCTTCGAGCGACTCTCCTTTGGCGATACCGGTTGTTGAACGATCGGTTATCGACATAATGTCGCCACCCAGCCGATGCCACGCACTCTCAAACGACAATCGAGTACGAGTACTCGGCTCGTAAAACGCACTGATCAATATTTTGCCTTTTAACGGTGAATGAAATCGCTCCGGGTTACCTTCAAATTTTGCCGAAAGTCGAAACAGCTGTAACAACTCACTGCGACCAAACTGGTCTGAAGAAATTATGTGATGCTCAGGCAAGTTTTTTAAATAGTCACCGTCTTCAACGATGGCTTTGAGTAACGCCTTTGGATGAGCGTCACCATAAACGTCCAGCTTTTCGCGCGAAAAATGCACCTGATCGCTGGTTACTTGATCTACCATAACTGTTCCTTTTTCCAGTCAATTAAGGCTAATACAATTAAAACAACGGGTGCAGCTGTCGCGAGTATCACTGCAGCCCAAATTAACATCTCAAACCATTCGTAACTCAAAAACATACATGCCCTCCTACTTTTGGAGACGCTCCCATTGGTACTGTTCGTCTTTCATTAACAAGCCCAGTAAACAAACAGCCAGAGAGATCAAACAAGAACTCAAAGCAGCCACATAAAACCCGATCACATAGTAAAGTGTTAAACCTAGAATCGAACCCAACGCCATTGCTGCAGCCGCAAACAGTCCGTTTAAACGACGATAGTACAAGCCAAAGACAATGGGCCAAATAGTACTCGCGACGAACGCACCGGTGATGTTCAAAATAGCGCCCAAAGTATTGTCCTGAAACGCGCATATCAGCCAGGTTAAAACGCCCAAAACCAAAATAGACAGTTTGCTAATTTTGAATAATTTTTCTTTGTCCGCCTGTCGATTGATCATGCCACCATAAATATCTTTGGTGATCAGATCGCCCGTCGCTGCCAACAGAGAGTCGAGACTCGATGCTAACGCCGAAAAAACCACAATAAAAACAAAAATAGCGCCAAAGCTGCCCAACAGCTTGGCAGCGATCATGGGACCGATCATATCAGCGCTCGGAGGATAAACACCCAACGCAGGCGATGCCAATGCAGCAAAACCGGTTACGATAGGAATCGGAAGCCAGAGCATTCCCGCCAATAAAAACGCTTTCTTACCGACTTTTTCTTTAAACGCAAAAGCGCGCGACCACCAGACGTTGGAGTGAAAAATTTCGCCAATCCCAAAAAAGATATTATTAAACAAAAACATTAAAGCCGCGGGAAACAATAAATTTAACAGTTGCGGACTGTCTTGTTCGACTGATTGATAAATCTCTTCGAGCCCCAGCTCATTAATGCCGATGTAAGCAATCAAAACCACACCCGAAATGATGATAATGGTTTGCACAAAATCGGTAGCGATAACCGCTTTTAGACCTCCCAACATGGTGTAGCTGACACAGATAATTAAAATGGCGGTCATGCCAATGTGGTAATTGAGACCGCTTAAGGCCGACAACAAAACACCACCGGCCATACCCAAACTGACCAGCCAGCCAAAAGCGTAGACCAAAGAGACAACAAGAAACACAACCCAGGCAGTGTGCCCATAGCGTCGGCGAATAAAATCACCGCAAGTGTAACCGTGCGGCATCAACGCTTTTATGCGTTTTGCCATGGGTGCAAACAGAAATAAACCCAGAGCAGCGAAGGAATAGCCAATCATTCCCCAGACACCTAAGTTATAGGTTAATTCAGGAGCCACCAAAGTTGTATTACTGGTGATCCAGGTCGCCATGGCCGTCGCAGAAGCAAACGCAAAACCAACGTTTCGGCCGGCCAACATAAAGTCGTCCAAAGTTTTACTGTTTCGACCGAGCCACCAGCCAAATAAAACCCAGACAATGCCGAACAACAATACAATAGTGAGAGCCCATCCCGTAGATATCACGACAGAATTCATAAGGAGATCCCGTTAAATTGTCTTTTTTATTCGAGAAGAAATGATAAGAGTGGCGATTAATAGAATGAAAAGAGCCAGACCGGTAAAGAAAAAATCGACCGCTCTTTCTAACGGCCAATGCTCAACGTTAACCACCACGGCGTTGCTCTTTTCGCCATTCGATTGGTTGTGCAGACGAAAATAAAATTCACCATCGCCATAACCGCTGAGAGAAATTTTCCCATCACGGGTAATCGGGTAATCGCGCTCGATGGAATTAAAATCGGAAGTTGGCGACATTTCCAAAATCACATTTTCGGAAACTTCGCCCTCCCAACTCAATGAGAAATACCCTTCTTTACTGACACCGTCGAGCTCCGACTTCAGGGTGATTTTCGCCCAGACATCGGCAACACTGAAACAACCAAGCGTCAAAAAAAGACCGATAAGTTTGATGGCTCTCATTGAATGAAAAGTCTCAAAAACCCAAAGAATTCATCCTAGTATAATTATACTTTGAGGTCAAATTAGTGCAATTCTAGAGAGAAATCCATCTCTAAAGTTAATAATGCTCAGATTCTTGTGACGGTCCCATAAAAAAAATAACGGCGGTATTGGCAAGCTTTTAACATTCGCTTTAGCTATAAAAAAGGCATTGCTTTCAACAATGCCTTTTAAAAAAAACGAAAAAATCTTTAAAAGGAGGTTCGACGATAATGACGGTATTGCGGCGTCCAGAAATTCTTTTCCAGTTTTTCGGTAAGGGCTTCATCCGAAATGGTAATAGCGACATCATCGTCCATCGACTGACGTGCCACCGCTCGCGCAATCGCATAACTGACTTTTCGAATATCTTTCAGTGGCGGTAATAACGCACCTTTCGAATGCTCCAGAGAGTATTGCGCCAGCGCTTCACTGGAAGCCATTAACATATTATCAGTCACACGGCGCGCTTTTGCCGCTAACACGCCAAGTCCAATACCCGGAAATATATACGCGTTATTGCATTGCGCGATCGGATATTCTTTGCCCTCAAATTTCACCGGCTCGAATGGGCTGCCCGTTGCAACAATGGCCCGACCTTTTGACCAACGAATAAGGTCGTCGGGTTTGGCTTCGCATTTTGAAGTCGGATTCGACAGAGGCAAAATGATCGGGTGTTGGGTTGATTCCAACATCATTTCAACGATGTCTTGAGTAAACACATCGGGCTGTCCCGATACACCCACTAATACAGTTGGTTTTGCGTGTTTGACGGTATGGAAGAAATCAACCCGTCCTGTGTCATTTTTAGTCCAGCCCTGCGCGATAGCGGCTTTTTGTGCCACGGGTTTCTGAAACGTTTTCAGGTAGTCGAGATCGTCGGTTAACAATCCTCGACTGTCGATCAAATAGATACGCTCGCGCGCTTCAGCTTCGGACAAACCTTCGCGCTGCATCTGAGCGATTATTTGTTCGGCGATACCACAACCGGCTGAGCCCGCTCCTAAAAACACGATGCGCTGATCTTTGAGTTGTTGACCTATTTGTTTACAACCGGCCAGCAAAGTCCCAACAGTCACCGCAGCGGTGCCTTGAATATCATCGTTAAAACAACACAGGTCGTCACGGTATTTTTCTAACAAAGGCGTTGCGTTGGTCGCTGCGAAATCTTCAAATTGCAACAAAGCTTCTGGCCAACGTCGTTTGACGGCCTGAATAAAAAGATCGACGAATTCGTAATACTCGTCACCAGAAATACGTTTGTGCCGCCACCCCATATACATGGGATCATTAAGCAACTCTTCGTTATTACAACCGACGTCCAGCACAATTGGCTGTGTGTAGGCAGGACTAATACCACCGCAAGCGGTGTACAACGACAGTTTTCCTATCGGAATGCCCATACCACCAATGCCCTGGTCGCCCAGTCCTAAAATTCGTTCACCGTCGGTCACAACGATGACTTTAACATTGTGCTTCGTGGCATTTTGCAGCATGTCATCGATGCGATCGCGATCCGGGTAAGAAATAAACAGGCCGCGTTTACGTCGATAAATATTAGAAAACTTCTGACACGCTTTACCAACGGTGGGCGTATAAATCAGCGGCATGACTTCATCGATGTGATCGACAATCAATTTATAAAACGAGGTTTCGTTGGTGTCCTGAATGTTTCTCAAGTAAACGTGTTTATCCAGGTCGTCTTCGAACCCCTGCAATTGTTGGTAACAGCGCGCCGATTGTTCTTCAATGGTTTCAATATTATGCGGCAATAAACCTTCAAGATTGAACATTTGACGTTCGTATTCGGTAAAGGCACTGCCTTTATTAAGCAACGGTGTTTCTAATAAAATGGGACCGGCGTATGGGATGTATAAAGGACGCTTTTCTTCCGTTGGCTTGTCTGTTGGCATAGTGACGTTTTCTCGCTCTCTTTATATGATCTATCTGATCGTCTGACATATGATCGGTTGATCGAATCTATTTAATTACTTTACTTATTTGCTCAGTTCGCTGTGTAAGTATTCCAGCTGTTGAGTCTGAAACAGCAGCCCTTAAAAAGTTTTCATTGCCGGGCTTGCAAGAACGTTTTCAATTATAAGCTTAAGCGAAATTTAATAAACCTTTTTATCCTATCAACACCATTGGTAAAAACCATAACGCCATAATTTTTTCGCATTAGTAATCGCTCAGTCGCTGGCACAGATGCGTGAAATCTCGTTCCGTATTATAAATATGCAGCGAAACGCGATTGACCGATTGAATATCCTGCTGCTTCAGTTGCAAAGGGCCAGAATCAAAATGACTCACACTGGCGATGATTTTGTCATCCAATAACCGCTGATTTAACGACGATGCCGACATCTTGTCACTGACAAACGTAATGATCGCCGAACCGTCACGATTGGCGTCTTGCACCCGAATACCTGGAATGTCCTGTAACATTGATCGCAGGCGCTGCGACTTCTGGTTTAACGCTGCATAAATATGCGCCTGATCATCCAGCAGTTGTTCCAACGCAACTTTTAACCCCAACCGAGCGGACCAGTTGGCTTCCCAAAGTTCAAAGCGTTTTGCATCGGGTCGAGCGGCTAATTGCAGTTCGGCATTCATTTCGACCGCATAGTGATCGGTCAATGGTGGGCACAAATCGCTTTCAAGAGCGCGATCAGAAACAAATAGAAATCCGGTTCCACGTGGTGCGCGCAAAAATTTTCGCCCGGTTGCACAAAGAAAATCGCAGTGTAACTGCTTCACATCGACCGGTAATTGTCCCACCGCCTGACAGGCATCGACCAAGTAATAGCATGGGTGATCGGCCAACGCTTTCCCGATGACTGCGGCAGGGCTGATGGTTCCGATGTGTGATGGAACCCAGGTCACAACCACCGCTTTGGTGTTTGGAGTAAGGCGTGCGACCACGTCTTCTGGCTTAACATTACCATCGCTTAACGGCACCACCTTCAGCTTCAGCTGATGCGTTTTAGCCAACTGTTTCAGGGCAACGTAGTTGGCTCCGTATTCGAATTCGGTAATGATAATTTCGTCGCCTGTGGACCAATCAATCGACGATAAGGCCGACACCATCGCCCGGGTTGCGCTTTCCTGTAATGCAATATTACGACTGTCAGCACCGACCAGTCGAGCAACCGCCTGATACAGGGCATCCCATTGTGCTTGATGCTGGGCGGCACACAAATACCCACCCAGGTGCTGCTCCTGTTTTAAATAGTCGACTTGCGCTTGCACCACCGCATCGGAGCATAAACTTGCGCCGGCAGCATTGAGGTGAGTGTAATCGGCTTGCATAGGCTCCCGCTAGCTACTGTCTTTTTCGTGACAACAGTATGCCGCTAAAAAATCGGAGCGACAAATTACGGGCAAATAAATATCGGGAAAGATCAAAAAGGATTCACTTCACAAAGTGTCAAGCGAATCCGAGAGATACGTCAGGATGCTGTTTCGGTTTTGGTCGAACCCGAATCACTGGTGGATTTGCTCGAACTGCTCTTGGATTCGGATTTTTTATTCGAGTTCTTGAAATCGGTCACGTACCAACCCGAACCTTTTAATTGAAAACCGGCAGCCGACACCAGTTTCTTCAATTCCGGTTTTTCACATTCCGGACAATCAACCAAAGGGTCTTCACTCATTTTCTGAAGTTTTTCAAATTGATGCTCACAGGCGCCACACTGATACTCGTATATAGGCATGTCTCTTTCCTCAAATACACACATGGGAAGCCGTTTGGGCGGCAAGGTAGCGCTAATATAAGGGCATTTTCAGAAAAATAAAGCGTTAATGTTCAAAATTTGCGCCACATTACCGAAAATCAACCATTTAGCAGCGTTCGTAACACTGTTAAAATAAGTCCTTTGCTTATCAACCCTGATTATCTGGACGACTGGAAACGCCATGCGCACAACCGAATATTTAGTTGCAACACAACGAGAAACCCCTTCTGACGCAGAGCTCGTCAGCCACCAGCTGATGTTAAGAGCCGGAATGATCCGTAAACTGGCGTCTTCCGCCGGTTTGTACAGCTGGCTTCCCACCGGTTTGCGGGTGTTGCGCAAAGTCGAACGCATCGTTCGTGAAGAAATGAACAAAGTCGGCGCCCAGGAAATCCTGATGCCCATGGTGCAACCGGCGGACCTTTGGGAAGAGTCGGGCCGTTGGAGCCAGTTCGGCCCTGAACTGCTTCGATTAAACGATCGACACAATCGAGAGTTTTGCCTGGGTCCAACGCATGAAGAAGTGATCACGGCAATTATTCGCGACGAAATTCGCTCCTATAAACAGTTGCCCTCGAGCTTTTATCAAATCCAGACCAAATTTCGCGATGAGCGACGACCACGTTTTGGGGTAATGCGGGCGCGTGAATTTTTAATGAAAGATGCCTATTCATTCCACGATACGGCAGACAGTCTCGATCAAACCTATCAAAAAATGTTTCAGGCCTACTGCAATATTTTTGATCGGCTGGGCCTGGATTACCGCGCGGTGATCGCTGATACCGGTGCCATTGGCGGCAGTGCCTCCCACGAGTTCCATGTCCTTGCCGACTCCGGAGAAGATGCCATCGCATTCAGCAGTGGCAGCGACTATGCGGCGAATGTTGAAAAAGCCGAAGCCCTCGCGCCGGACGCCAACCGCAATGCGCCGGAAGAAACGATGCAGGCGATCGATACGCCCGATTGTAAAACCATCGAACAATTGGCTTCGATGTTATCCCTGCCGGCCGATAGTCTGCTCAAAACTTTGCTGGTCAAAGGCGATACCGAAGAGCACCCAGTAATTGCCCTTTGCTTACGTGGCGATCACAATCTAAATGAGTTAAAAGCCGAGAAGCACCCTTTAGTGGCCAGTCCTTTAACGCTAGTCAGCGATGAGCAGGTCAAAGCCATTGCCGGTTGTGACGCAGGGTATGTTGGCCCGGTCAAACTGGAAATACCGGTTATCGTCGATCGTGATGCCAATGTAATGTCCGACTTTGTTTGTGGCGCAAACGACAATGGCAAACATCTCACTGGTGTGAACTGGGAACGGGACGCGAGCGTCACTGACGTTGCCGATTTACGCAATGTGGTCGAGGGTGACAAAGCCCCAGATGGCAAAGGTACGCTTACCATAAAACGTGGCATAGAAGTGGGTCATATCTTCCAGCTCGGCAATAAATACAGCGAAGCCATGAACGCCACGGTACTGAATGAGCAGGGCAAAGCTACAACGCTAGAAATGGGGTGTTATGGCATCGGCGTCAGCCGAATCGTCGCAGCGGCCATCGAACAAAATCACGACGACTACGGCATCATCTGGCCACAAAACATTGCGCCATTTACGGTCGCCATTGTGCCCATGAACATGAAGCGCTCACACCGCGTCAAAGAAGCCGCCGAAAGTCTGTATCAGCAACTTCAGGAACAAGGTGTGGAAGTATTATTCGACGATCGCAAAGAGCGTCCCGGCGTGATGTTCGCCGACATCGAATTAATCGGTGTTCCGCACCGCATCGTGATTTCTGATAAGGGCATCGATAATGGCACTTTCGAGTACAAACACCGACGCGACAATGAAAAACTCGATATCGCGCAAGAAAATGTTCTAAACTTTCTTTTAGACAAGATTAAACAATAAAATCTATGGTAGCTCGTGCTTTTAAGTTATCGGCGATAGTTGTTGCCTTCTCAGCAACGTGTTTGTTCGCCAACCAGAAAGTTCCTGACCAGTCTTTTCGTCAGGAACTTAAATCGTTACTCGCCGAAGAACATTTTTTTGCCGATCGGTTTGAAGCCGAAGTCTGGTTAAAAGACATGTCCAAGCGACTGTCGAAACGTGCACCACACATTCCCGAAGAAGAGCGCTTCGAACTGCTGAAATTAGCGCACAAATACGCCAAGTCCTATGGGCTCGATCCTCAATTGGTATTGGCGGTTATCGAGGTGGAATCCAACTTCGAGCGCTTCGCCATTTCCAGCGTTGGCGCCAGGGGGCTAATGCAAATCATGCCCTTCTGGAAAGACGTTATCGGTAAACCGGAAGATAACCTGATGGATATTGAAACCAATATTCGTTACGGCTGCGCCATATTGAGCATTTACATTAAGCGTGAAAAGAAAAACATCACCAACGCCTTGGCACGGTACAATGGCAGTTACGGACGAATGAAATACCCGATGAAAGTCTACAAAGCGTTACGCAAACGCTGGAAAGCATGAGTGACACCCCAGACAGTACAATAGGACTGGTACTCTCTGGCGGTGGGGCGAGAGCCGCGTATCAAGTCGGCGTACTTAAAGCAATCTCCGAAATTCTACCCTTTACAACCCATACCAACCCTTTTCCCATCATCACCGGCACCTCGGCTGGTGGTATCAACGCCGCCGTCGTCGCGGCTTACGCCCAACATTTCAAATTGGGTATGAAGCGACTGGAAAACGTTTGGGCCAACTTTCACTGCGAACAGGTGTTCCATACCAGCTTTCGACAGCTTTCGAAAAACTCACTGCGTTGGTTGCGCTTGCTGCTTGGTGGAAAACAGCATCGCGGAATTGGCCTGTTGAATAACGACCCTTTGAACGCTTTACTGGACAAAGTCATTCCGTTCCCGCTGATCCACAAAGCCATTTCTCAAGGCGCGCTGAAGGCGTTGTGCGTTACTGCCTCCAGCTACACAACTGGTGAATCCATCAGTTTTTTCCAGGCTGAACCCAACACCGATATCTGGCGCCGTCATCGCCGCCGCGGCCATCCGGCGGTGATTACCAGCGAACACTTGTTGGCGTCTGCGGCGATCCCCATCGTGTTTCCGGCGGTCAAGGTCGGAAAGCAGTTTTTTGGTGACGGCAGCATGCGATTTTTGTCACCACTCAGTCCGGCAGTACATCTGGGGGCGGAGAAAATATTGGTTGTCGGGGTCGACCCGGTGCAGGCGCCTGCGGAAGATTTGAGCCACCCTGAGGGTTACCCTACGCTGGCCGAAATTGGTGGGCATGTTCTCGACAGCGTGTTTATCGACAGTCTCGACAGTGATCTAGAACGCTTAAATCGAATCAACGCTACCTTGTCCAAAATTCCGCAAAAAATTCGTAAGCGTGAGTTCGAACTCAAATCCATTGATACCTTGGTGATCAACCCCAGTCTCGACCTTAACCTGATTGCCCGCGAGCACTTCAAAGCCATGCCCAGAACGTTGCGCTTTTTTCTCAAACGAATTGGTGTCGACGGTGACAGTGGCGATGCTATTTTAAGTTATCTGTTGTTTGAAAAACCCTTCACTCGTGCACTCATTGCGCTGGGCCACCAGGACGCCATGGACAAGCGCGACGAAATTTTACAGTTTTACCGCATTCAGCCCTGATATTATTGGCATTCCCAGTGATTTTGACTATGCTTTTCTTGGGGTTTATTAATAAGGTAAATCAACAACTTGCAACATAAACGGACCCATGGCGAAGAATTGGAAACCAATACCAATGTCAAAAATAAAGGCAGCTCTCCAACCGGCAAGCAGCAAGAGGCCGAGAAAGTCCAGCATGCCTTGTTGCAAATTGCATCTTTATCGAGCCAAGTAAAAGATCTTTCTGATTTTTATCAGGACCTGCACCGAATTGTCAGCGGGTTGATGTACGCCAACAACTTTTACATTGCGCTGTTAACCGACGACAAACAGCACGTTAAATTCGTTTATTTTCACGATGAAGCCGAAGAGCAAAGTTTTGACCCCACCCAGTGGGATCCGGAGCCCCTCGAATCGTTCAAAAACACCCTCACGGGTTACACCATTCGAACCGGCGAAGTGTTGCTTGCCGATTTGAAGAAACTGGAGAAACTGGTCGAAAAAGGCGAGATCCAGATGCGTGGCACTCCCACGTCGCACTGGATGGGCATTCCACTCAAAGTCAATAATGAAACCATCGGCGTCATGGTGATTCAAACCTACGACGACAATATTCGCTACTCCAATAATGACAAAGAACTTTTAACCTTTGTCTCGCAACAAATCGCCAGCGTGTTAAAGCAGAAACAGTACGAAGAGCAACTGCGCAATTACAACGAAAGCCTGGAGCTTAAAGTGGCGCAGCGAACTGCGATGTTGCAAAAAATTAATGATGATTTGGAAAAACAAATCAAAGAGCGAGAGCGCAGTGAATCATTGCAGGCCGCGCTGTTTAAAATTTCAGAGTTGTCGAATACGTCGCGCGATTTGGACGCATTTTACAAGGCATTGCACGCCACCATCAACGATATAATGCCATCAAAAAATTTCTATATTTGCATCTATGACAGAAAACAGAAACAGGTTACCTTCCCCTACATAATGGATGAGTTTGACGAATACACCGAATCGCGAAGCCTGGATGATCAAAAACCACTGGAAACCTGTTCTCCCACCGAGTGGGTTTTACGTCAAGGGGAACCCTTATTGATCAATCGAGCTAACATCGACAGTTGGCTGGATAAAAATGTTTTTGTTGGCACACCGCCGGTTACCTGGCTTGGCGTCCCTTTGATCCACAAAGGAAGAGTTACTGGTGTTTTGACTGTTCAAAGTTATTTGAAAGGTAAGTCTTACTCGCCGCTGGATAAAGAAATTTTAATGTTCGTTGCGCAACAGGTATCGACGGCTATTTATCGAAAACAAAGTGCCGATTCATTGAAACAGGCGCACGAAGAGCTCAAATCGATTAATGATCAACTCGAGAAAAGAGTTTCGGAGCGCACTCGAGAGCTGTCGGTAACCAACGATACCCTCAAGGCGATGCTCGACGAACGCAATAAGATGCAGAAGAAACTGGCGTTTGAAGCCTTTCATGATAGTTTAACCGGCTTGCCAAACCGCGCTCTATTTACCGATCGATTAGATCAAATCATTCAACAAAGACAACGAAGTTCTTCAACCGCCTTTTCAGTTCTGTTTCTGGATCTGGATCGCTTCAAAGTCATCAACGACAGCTTGGGGCACTTATTGGGCGATGCCTTGTTGCAAAAAGTAGCGGAGCGTCTCGAAGAATGCATTCGCCCCAATGACACCGTCGCCCGTCTTGGCGGCGATGAATTTTGTATTCTGTTACGTGACATCGACAATCCGCGGGACGCTGTCATTATTGCTAACCGGGTGATCGAAGCCATTTCAAAACCGTTTCAATTGGAAGAACACACGGTGTTTACTTCGGCCAGCATCGGTATTGCCATCAGTAAAGACGATTATAAAGTTCCGGAAGATGTACTGCGCGATGCAGACGCCGCCATGTACCACGCCAAAGCCACGGGCAAGGCGCGCTATTCAATGTTTGATGTCGACATGCACGACAAAGCCATGAAGCGTTTGCGCATTGAAAACGATCTACGACACGCCCTTACTAAGCAACAAATTAAAGTTTATTATCAGCCCATCATTGATTTAACCACAGGGAAAATCGTTTCCTTCGAAGCATTAGCGCGTTGGATCCACGATGAACTTGGTTTTATTCCGCCCGATGAATTTATTCCCATTGCTGAAGAAACTGGCATGATTCATCAAATCGGTCAATTCATTATGCGCGATTCATTAGGCACCCTGAAACTGTGGCAAACCCGGTATCCGTGTGCAAAAGACGTCGCGATGAGCGTCAACTTTTCTTCCAAACAAATTGAACATCATGATCTATTAAAAGACATTCAGGCTGCCTTGGCAGAAAATAATTTAGCGCCAAACTGTTTAAAAGTAGAAATTACCGAAAGCTTGCTTATCGAAAGCGCCGAGTTAGCACAAAAGCTTTTAGCGTCGTTATCGGCAAGCAATATTGAAGTGTTGCTCGACGATTTTGGAACCGGCTATTCGTCACTGAGTTATTTGCATAAGTTTACCCTGCACACCATTAAAATTGATCGCTCTTTCATCGACCAGATGGATTCGAGCGAAGAGCACTTGACCATCGTTAAAGCCATCGCCTTCATGTGCAAAGAACTGAATCTTGGGTTAATTGCAGAGGGCGTTGAATCGGTCAAGCACATCGACATGCTCAAACAATTGAATATCAGGCACAGTCAAGGTTATCACTTCAGCAAACCGGTTCCTGCTTCAGAGGCCGAAAAGTTGATTGTCGAATTTAATCAGAATCCGGGTGCGTCAAGCTGAGATCACTGAGTAAATACTCGACCGCAAAACCCGGTTGAGCAAAATGATCTTTATCGTAAAAATATCCGGCGGCGCACACCAGAGTCTCATTGTAAAAAATCAAAGGGATTTTATCGCGCTGCCACTCGGGCACAGCTAACTCATTCAATATTTTTTTTAAGCTGGACGAACGATTTCGGTAATGTGGCCAACAGTGCTCACCACCTTGGCGCGAGCGAACGGATACCTTCTCGGATCGGGTGGGCAGTCTTACCCCTCGTTCTGCATTTCTACGACAATGCACCGCTTTATCTAATGACTCAATCAATAACGGCCTCGACATGTCTTGCCACTGCAACGAATAGGATACGGGTTGAAGCTCTTCAACCGGAACCAGATGCAGACGCCTTGATGATTGTTTAAGGCAATAATCTCCCAGTAGCAATTCGGTGTTCGACGATGAGTGACTCAATAACAGCTGTCGAACAAATTCCTCCAATCGTGCCTGAGGCGGTGCGTAGACAGATTGTGTTGACAACCAATGCATTAACAGATTGCAGATCCTTGATTTAGAAAAGGTTGCCAGTGCGTCGATATTCAGTGAATGCTTTACATCATCTTCCACCGATGTTAAATCTTGCTCTGCGATTTCACTCAATAATTCCGACGACTGCTGCATGATTTCCGTAAATCGGAACAAGGGCTCCTTGTAACCGGGCCATTGCGATTCCACCTGAGGTAAAATTTGTTGGCGCAGAAAATTACGCCGCAAATCGAGCTGCAGATTGGACGGGTCTTCAACCCAGTCAAGCCCTTGTTGCTCCGCGTACTCAACCAACTCATGCTTACTAATATTTAACAAGGGTCGTAAAACCTGATAACGCGTCCGTTGACGACAGGCACGCATCGCTCCAGCCCCCTGAACGCCACAGCCGCGCAATAAGTTGAGCATTAAGGTTTCCACTTGATCGTCTTTGTGATGGGCCAGCCAGAGTGCGCCACCGGGCTCGACTATCTGATCAAATTCTTTCCAACGAGCTTCTCGGGCCTGGCGTTCAATGCCTTTTCGCGTCAAGGTTTCAACTTGAACCTTTTTCGAAATCAACTCAATATCTAACGCATGACACAACTGCTCGCACTTCATCGCCCAGTCATCGGCTTCCGATTGCAAACCGTGATTGATGTGTATGGCTTTTAAAGTAACTTCTGGAAACTGGGAACGTATTGAAGCCAATAAATGGAGCAGTACCACCGAATCAACGCCACCGCTCAAACCGGCCCACCAGTGAAACGTGGCGGACTGACTTTTTGCGAATTGAGAAAGTTGCGAGCTTAGAGAGTCCGGCATTGAAGAATTGTTCGATAAATAATACTCAGTGTACACAGAGCCGGACCCTGTGTACACGCAGAGAAATTAATTTTCGTCGTAAACACCAAACGACATGAGTCGATCGTAGCGGCTGTCGAGCAATTCTTCAGTCGACATTTGTTTTAACTCATTTAAATCGTCAAGAATGCGTTTCTTCAAATTGGTCGCAACCAGAGAAGGATCGCGATGAGCACCGCCCAGCGGTTCATCAACAATGGCATCGATCAGCTCAAGACCTTTTAAACGCCGAGCTGTGATACCCATCGCTTGCGCCGCCTCTTTTGCCTTGTCGGCGCTTTTCCAGAGAATGGATGCGCAACCTTCCGGAGAGATAACAGAGTAGGTCGCATTTTGCAGCATGTTCACCCGATCGCCAACACCAATGGCCAACGCACCACCGGAGCCACCTTCACCAATCACAGTACAAACGATCGGCGTTTTCAAGCGCGCCATTTCTCTTAGGTTCCGCGCAATCGCTTCACTTTGACCGCGCTCTTCTGCGCCAACTCCGGGATAAGCCCCGGGCGTATCGATGAATGTCACAATCGGTAACTTAAACTTTTCCGCCATCTGCATTAGGCGCAACGCTTTACGATATCCTTCAGGACGAGGCATGCCGAAATTGCGTTTGATTTTTTCTTTGGTATCTCGCCCTTTCTGATGCCCAATGACCATCACAGGTTCATCATCGATGCGAGCAATACCACCGACAATGGCCCAGTCGTTGGCAAACGCACGATCACCGCATAACTCTTCAAAGTCGGTAAAGATCGCATCGAGATAATCTTGGGTGTAAGGTCGCTGTGGATGTCGCGCCAGCTGGGCAATTTGCCAGGCGTCCAGATCTTTAAAGATTTGCTCCGTTAACTCGCGACTTTTCTTCTGCAAACGGGCTATTTCTTCAGAAATATTGATTTCTGCGTCGCTGCCCACCAGACGCAACTCTTCTATTTGCGCTTCTAACTCAGCAATGGGCTGCTCAAAATCTAAAAAATGCATGCTCATACTCTATGGACTTCTCGAATAATTAACCAGAGATGGTTTGGGAAGGCTATTCTAACGACTTTGCCAATATATTCAATCAATAAGAAATCGGACAAGTCACAGTATAGCACTCTCTTGCCCAGTTTTTATTGATAGAGGATGGCTCACTCAGATTTGTTTTTCAGGTAAAAAATACCGGGAATCCAGGATTTTTTAATTTCCTGGGTCGACTCCAACTCGCCGGCTTCATCGCTCACAAAGCGAAAGTTGGACAGGCCGATATTAATATTGTCATTGTGTTTCAGAGGACGAGAGGTAACCTTCTGATTGTTCACAAAGGTACCGTTGGTGCTGTCGGCATCCTGGATCCAGACTTCGCCGGCTTCATCATGAATGTTCAATTGTGCGTGCTCAAAACTCACTGAAGGATCCTCAAGGTGAATATCACACTCGGATGAGCGCCCAATGGACAGCGACGCTTTATCAAGTGAAAAACGAGGTCCTGTCTCGCCTTCAGAAATCAGCACCAGATAAGCCATTTTAAGTTCCTCTTAAATCTGACAATGTTGATAGACGTCAGAATAGACCGATATTTAATCAGGATCGTTGCGTTCCGTCACAGAAAAACGGCCCCTTTTCGAGTGCCACATCACATTCCAAACACGCGGTTGCGGTTTCGACCCGCTGGTACTATTGGCGCGCCAAACGAAGAAACGGTTGCGTCGACTCGAAATTACTGCGCCAGGGGTTAATATCGAGACCTCCGCGACGAGTATAACGAGCGTACACCGTCAGTCGTTCAGGGGCGCAGTAGTTCATTAAATCTTGATAGATTCGCTCGACACATTGTTCGTGGAATTCGTTATGGTTGCGAAACGACACCACGTATTGCAGTAAACTTCTGGCATCGATTGGGTTGCCCTGATAACGCACCACCAAAGTGGCCCAGTCGGGCTGCGAGGTGATCAAACAATTACTTTTCAACAAGTGCGTATAAAGCGTCTCGGATACCGGACTTTTACCCGACTGATTGCGTAACAATTTTGGCTGATACTGATATTGAAATTGGTCCACCGATAAATCATCAATCAGTTGGCCTTCCAATTTGCCAAAGCCTCGTTGTTGATAGTCATTCAGCGAGTACAAATCTACTTTTACTTCAGACTGTACTGCCTGCGACAAGTCTTGCGTCAGACGTTGCACAAGTTGCTCTCGTGACGAGAGCTTTTCCTGATTAAACGAATTTAAATAAAGCTTGAACGATTTGGACTCAACGATATGGCTGGACTGGCAGTCAAAGGTAAACTCTGCAATCGCGACCTGCGGTTTGCCGCTCGGTTCCAGCCAGGAAACTTCAAAGGCCGTCCAGATATCCTGCCCATGAAACGGTAACGAATCACTTAAGCCTATTTCCGCCCTTTTTTCAGCACGTGCTACCGGAAATAATAATCCGGGATCGTATCGGGTTGGGTACTCGGTCGATTGTCCTAAAGGAATTTGTTGCGTCATTTCATTACCTAAGTGTTAACAACAGCCTGCTATCAGCCTTCTTGTGATCATGGCTTCTCTGGCCCTCATTGTATCATCCGGCTTTTAAATAGGCGGTCACTTCTTCGCGATCGTGATACAGCTGTTTTATGTACAGCTCGAACGGTCGGCCATCCATCGTCTCACGAATGATCTCAACACATTCCTGAACCATCGCAAATCGTTTTTTCATCGGCAACTTCAAGTTAAACATCGCTCGTTCACTGTCGCCCGAGACGATCCAGTCGGCCATTAATGCCGCAATTCGCGCAGGCTTTTCGACCATATCGCAGACCAACCAGTTTACCGGATGCGGTGGACGGTAGCGAAAGCCATCGGCTTTCACGTGCTCAACCTGACCGGTTGCCATTAAGCTCGGCGCCATTTCACCGTTATCAATAGCGAACACCTGCAGGTCGCGCTTTACCAGCTGATAAGTCCATCCTCCGGGACAAGCGCCTAAATCGACGGCGGTTTTACCCAGTCCGAAGCATTCGCTTTGCTCTTCCGGTGTCAGAAAAAACAGTATCGCTTCATCCAGTTTTAAGGTTGATCGACTCGGCGCTTCGGCAGGCATTTTCAGATGTGCGATACCACAAGGCCACACCGGCTGATGTTCGACTCGAGAAATTCCGACAATGACCGATGTACCTTCGACAAACATCAAGTTCAGACACCAACCGGCGTGTTTATCATAACGATTTAGTTTTTCTAATCCCTGTTTTAATGGTGCGACTATTTTTCGGCTCAGCCGGGACAGCGATTTGCCGTCATTGGAGTCAGCCACCCAGGGAATGATCCGGCTCACCACAGGAGCGCCTTCGAACGACTCAAGTATGCCGTTAACTCTATCGGTTGGATCAAGGCTGTCATTTAGCGGTTTCGCCAGCATCAGATCGCGAGCAAATACCAACTGGTTCACGTCTAACGAAAGCAATAGCCGTTGCGCCGATTCAGCGTCATAACAACGATAGACAATGTAGGCATCGCCGTGGTTGGCCTTCACAAATCCGAAAATACCCTGCTGCTGGGCAAAGTGTAATAGTTCCTGCCCAGTTTCCGACTCGAACCCACTTCGACATAAGGCGACAATATCGGTTGCCAAATAATCATTCAATTGTTCATCACTTCTTGTGATGGATTTTCGGTTTATCGCTCGGTTCATAGGTCCGGATTTCCGGGTTTCCCGGAAGGCATTGGAAACGGCTTGACCACGTTCGACGATGATGTCTCTGAAATTTTGGCAGTGCCCTGCTTTTCAACCTCATCAATTCGAATAATCGCCTGCATCGGAATAAAACACCGCTTTACACCATCAAATTCGGCTTTCAGCTTCTCTTCTGAGGGATCAACCACCACCTGAGAGTGTTCGCCAAACAACAGCTGCTCGACTTCGACAAAGCCATACAAATCACTAGACTCGACGTTTCGCGCAAATATTTGATAGGTTTGATTTTGATTTACAAACATCACCTTGTAAATCGGAGACTGACTCATCGTTACCGGCTTCCTCTTAAGTTTCAACTGAGCGCTATTTTACCTGAGCCGATTCTGTCGTGCAGCCTATACCGGTTAATTGTTTGAAGGCGAAAACAGCGCTCGGCAGTGTGACTCTACTCTGGCATCCGCTATAATGCCGCCATCTGACACCGCTAAGACCGAACCATGCCAGCAAACAACACGATCACCGAAAAATTAAGAACGCCTCTGTCGTTCACTACCGAACTCAAAGGTCACCCGCTTCGTTTTGAATCCACCTGGGGTGTATTCTCCCCTCGAGAAGTGGATGAAGGCAGTCGCTTATTGCTCGATTATATCGAGCTGACAGACGACGCTGACTGTTTTGACCTGGGTTGCGGCTATGGCGTACTGGGCATTACGCTCGCCAAAATGGCACCCAACGGACACACACTGTTGGCCGATAAAGACTTTGTCGCGGTGGATTACGCCAATCAGAATATCAAGGCGAACCGATTAACCAACGCCAAAGCGATATTGAGCAATGGACTGGAGCAGCTAACGGATCAAAAGTTTGATGTCATTGTTTCCAATATTCCAGCCAAGGTCGGCAATGAAATGTTGTCCCTGTTTCTTCACGATGCACTGGAGCACCTGAAACCCGGTGGGCGATTTTATGTTGTCACTATCAATGGATTGCGCCAATTTATGAAGCGGAATTTCAACGACGTTTTTGGTAACTACAAAAAGCACAAGCAGGGCAAAAATTACACCGTGGCCAGTGCCCAAAAAGTGTCATAAACCCACAAATTGGCGGTGTCACTGCGCTGTAATAATGTTTCCACAGAAGCTGTGGATAACTATGGGGAAAAGTTTTTTAAAAGGCCTCTTAGCCCTGATAAAATCAAGCCACCCCTTAAATTGACTATTTTTTAACCTCATTTGTTTTTTCTTTAAAATTCAATAACTTAAGGAGCAATGCAGTTAAGTTTAAGAATTAAACACATTGTTCAACTGTTGTGCACAGCGCCAAAAAAAAGTTAAAAAATATTGTGGATTACTATTGACTTTCGAATTCAAAGTTGAGGTTGTTCATGTTTCATCTAACTGCAACGTGATTATTTTTTAAACAGCACTTTAAACCCAAACCATTTAGGCAAAGTAACTACTAACTGCGGTAAAAATAGCAGCAGTATTTGGTAAAATATCTCAAGTTCAATGCATGACAAAATGCGCAAGTTTATGTTCCAAATTGCATCGCTTGATGTTTCTTTATGTCTTAACCCAGACAGACTAACCAAAAAACCAATAGGCTACGCCGATCGCTGCCAGAATTCCGGCCAGGTCCGCCGCTAAACCACACGCGATTGCATGGCGAAGCTTTCGAATATTCACGGCTCCAAAATACACCGCCAAAACATAAAACGTAGTCTCGGTGCTTCCCTGAAAAACCGCGGCCAATCGTGCGGCAAAAGAATCAGCACCGTGGTTGTTCATGGTTTCTAACATCATGGCCCGTGCACCACTGCCAGAAAAAGGGTTCATTAAACCCGTGGGTAACGCATCGACAAAACGGTTGTCTGCTCCAAATATTGCTGTCAACTGACGCACGAGATCCAAAACCAGATCCATTATTCCACTGGTTCGCAACATGGCAATGGCAACCAACATGGCAACTAAATAAGGCATAATGGTTACTGCCAGTTGAAAGCCTTCTTTTGCCCCGGCGATAAACTCTTCATAAACCGGTACCCGTCGGATCATGGCCAGCACGACAAAAGAGACGATCGCCGTTAACAACACTCCATTGCCAATCGCGGACGATACCTGAGTCATTTGATCGGGCGACATCGAATGAAAGCCCCAGAAAATCAGCGATAGCAGAGACAACCCTGCAACCAGATACAGACCTATCACTTTGTCCCAGAGACGAATCCCCTGAACTAATGACACTATGAGCAAACCCACAAGGGTCGAAGCCGATGTGGCCAACAGGATCGGAATAAACACATCGGCGGGCATCGCCGCACCTTGTTGTGCCCGATACATCATGATGGTGACTGGAAACAAGGTCACCGACGAGGTGTTCAATACCAGAAACAAGATTTGAGCGTTAGAAGCTGTGTCTTTGGTCGAGTTAACTTGCTGCATGCTTTCCATGGCTTTGATGCCTGCTGGGGTGGCGGCATTATCCAGACCAAACACATTCGCTGCCATGTTCATGGTGATGTGGCCAAACGCAGCATGGTTTCTCGGTAAGCCCGGCATTAAACGATGAAATAAGGGTAGAAAAGCACGCGCCAGAAAAGCCAAAACTCCGGAACTTTCTGCTAGCTTCAACATGCCCATCCAGAAACACAATAACCCAACCAGTCCGAGTGCGATTTCGATGCTTAATGTCGCCATGTCAAAAATGGCGTTCATCATCTGACTGAATATATCGACATTGCCCAGTCCGAACCACTGCCAAAGGCATGCGATGAATGAGGCGATGACAAAACTACCCCAGAGCCTGTTCATTATTATTGTCTCTCTGCTGCTTAAACGCGGAATACTATGGCGCATTTTACTAACGGCAACAACTCGATCCCCAAAGATTCAACGACTGAACCAGTTTGCGGATCGACAGCCAGACGTCTAGGATTGCAATATCAGCCAACAAATAGAAATCCGAATGGCGCTAAACCTACACTTTACTGACTTTCCTCCAATTATTGCGCACCGTGGTCTGAGCGCACGGGCTCCTGAAAACACTTTAGGGGCGTTTAATCTGGCAGCCGACCACCAGTTTAGCTGGATCGAAACCGATGTACGACTATCGAAAGATCATGTTCCCATGCTCTTTCATGATGCAGAACTGGAACGCACCACCAATGGTAGTGGCCACTTCAACGACTTTACCTACGAGCAATTAAAGCTACTCGATGCTGGAAAATGGTTTTCTGATGAATTTATGGGCGAACAGATACCCAGCTTAAACGAATTGCTGGAGCTCGGTATTAAACGCAGCCTGGGGGTGAATCTGGAAATTAAACCCAATTTAGGCGAAGAGCGAGAGACAGTCGAACAAATCAATTACTTATTACAACAGCGACAAACCAATCCACCGGTTCTTTTTTCCAGCTACTGTGTTGACAGTATCAGACTGTGTCAGGAATTAATGCCACGAATTCCGCGAGCCCTGGTCATTGATGATCTTGAGCTATTACAGGCTCAGGAAGTCATATCACTCACCGAATCACTGGGGTGCTCATCGCTGCACATCAATCATCGTATGATTTACAGCGACTTTATTGCGAAGTGTCATTACGCACCCTTCGATTTAATGTGCTTTACGGTCAATGACAAAACCTTGGCTGAGCAGTGCTGGCAAGCAGGGTGTGTGAGTATTTTTTCAGACACCGGCCTGTTGAACAGCTAACACGCAGGGCGATCAACGATGCTCTGCACCGACAGTTCAATCGTAGAAACAACATCCTCAACACCACCCTTAGAGGTATTCCATTGTTAAACGCTATTACCGGATTTATTTTTGACCTAGATGGCACACTGGTTGAGTCAAACCTCGATTTCGCCATGATCAAACGACAGGTCGGATGCCCCGGTGACTACGACCTTCTCGCCTTCATTAACGAGCAAGCGCCCGCTAAACAACGAGCATTGACACAGCAGGTCGAAGCTTATGAGTTAGAAGATGCCAAAACAGCGCGTTTACTTCCGGGCGTCGAAACCTTTATTCAAACACTGGCAGCACGCAACATACCGATGGCCATTGTGACGCGCAACTCACCAGAAGCCGCTCACATAAAAGTAGCGCAACACGACCTGCCGATTCAGGAGATACTGACACGTTACGACGCAAAGCCCAAGCCTCATCCCGAAGCCCTCAACCGAATTTCAAAGCGCTGGCAAATGGTCACCAACACTATCGCCTACGTTGGTGATTATCACTACGATGTTACCGCCGCGAAACGGGCCGCTATGCGGGCATTGCTTTATTGCCCGGGTTCAATACCGGCCTACGCAAACGAAGCCGACTTCGTCTTTCACCATTGGGATGACTTATTGGCAAAAATAAATCCGAGAGACACTGAGTCAATTGGACATTAATGGTCTGGTGAGTCAGAATTTTTTTAGGATTTTTTTATTGTTTCGACAATTCGAGTCGCGTCGATCTATTCGGGCAACAAAGACCAGTCGACCGGTGGCAACACGTTAATCTCCGGGCGAGCAAAATAAAATCCCTGCATATATCGGACTCCTGCCTGAGCCAAATAATCAAAGTCTTGTCTATTTTCGATGCCTTCTGCGATTATTTCGATTTTTAGAGCTTCCGCCGTTTTCAAAACGCCTTGTAATATGGCTTGCTTAACCGGATCTTCAGCAATGCCAATCACCAGTTTCATATCAATTTTAATAAAATCAGGTTGAAAATCAGCTAAAAGATTGAGTCCTGCGAAACCTTCTCCGAAGTCATCGATTGCGGTTCGGAAACCTTTCGACTTATAAACAGAAAAGATATCGCGCAACAATTGCTGATTCTCAATTTTTTCATGTTCGGTGAGTTCGAACATAATGTTTGCTCTGGGGTAATTGAATTTCTCTGCGGCTTTCAAAGTACGACTTAAGCAAGTCGCTGGGTCATAGATCGCCCCAGGCATAAAATTAATGTTTACATGGGCGGAAGGATCAAGCTCGGCAATTTGCCGAATCGCAGTGGTTCTGCATTGTTGATCAAAAGTGTAGATATTCTCGTCATTGACCTTCGCCAAAATTTCTCCAGCCCCTTCGCCTTTCATACCTCTAACCAAAGCTTCGTAGGAATAAACAGTCTTTTCGCGAACATCAACAATGGGATGAAACGCCATCTGAATCTCAAAATTCAGCGCCTGATTACAAGTGCACTTATGTTTGGCCATTAGTAAGAACTCCGAAATAGGCAGGTTATAGACAGTTGTACGACAATTCTTAACGTTTAGAACTTTTAACTGCCTGAATGGGCGTTTTATTGTTTGGAATAGATATTAAGTTGATTCTTTCCTTGTTGCTTTGCGTTGATCAACGCCGTTTCAGAGCGATACACCAGACTTTCAAAAGTGTCGTCCGTTTCGGATAACTTCGCAACGCCCATACTGATGGTAATGGGGTAATCTCCGGCTTCGGAAAAGTTATTCTTCTCAAACGCTTTTTGTAACCGCTGAAAGATCAAATCAGCATCCTCAGTTAGGCACTCCATTAAAAGTAGAATCCACCCTTCTCCTCGCCAGCGACATAAGTAATCACCTCGGCGCTTCTGCTTCTGCATCACTCGAGCCACTTCTTTCAATACTTGATCGCCGGTATCAGCACCAAACTGCTCATTGATTCTGGAAAAGTCATCAAGATCTATCGCAGCGACACTGAAAGACCCGTTCCGCCACCGCGTTTCATTTAGTAACCCATTACCAAACTGAATCATAGCCTCACGGGTCATGTCACCAGTCAACTTGTCTTTGGCGATAATTTGCGACAATCGTTCCGAGTTCGTTCGTCTTTGCAATGCCCAACGAATCAGCAGAACAAGGATGATTAGCCATTGGATCCATATAAGGGTTTGAGTGCTCATTAAAGCTCAGATTCGCCCCCACATTGCCAACAAATCTCAAACTGCGGTGCATTACCTTCACCACACTGCTTACATAGCCAGTGCGGCTGCGTTGAACGACTGGCGTATTGATATTCATCGAGCAACACTTCAGCTTTATCGAGCTTCTGCGCGTCGACCAAAACTTCTACCTGGGTGACGTTTGCTGGCAATTCTCCCATCGCACCCGATAGGGCTTCTCCTACTAAATGAACCGGAATACCTGCATTTTCCAACATGCCTTTAATGGTATTGGCTTCAATATAGTTGGCAGAAAAACAAAGATGACAAAACATCGATTCATATTCATTAAGGTAGGCTTCTTTAAAGTGTAATATCTGTCACGGGATTAAGCAAAACCACCGCCAGCCTGAAACAAAATTTCGGGCATAAAAAAACCGCGAACGAGTCGCGGTTTGCAGCTTTCGAAAATTGATCTTAAGAGATCAGTTCAACGTTTGCCGCTTGAGGACCTTTCTGTCCGTCTTGGATTTCAAACTGTACCCTTTGACCTTCAGCTAAAGTTTTAAAACCGTCGGCTTTGATTGAACTGAAGTGAACGAAAACGTCCGGACCATTTTCTTGCTCCAAGAAACCAAAACCTTTTGTTTCGTTAAACCACTTTACCTGACCAGTAGTTACTGACATTGTATTACTCCTGAGATGTTACTTAATTAAAATTAACGTCCGTTGATTGCACCAGTGCATTCCAACAGTGAGTGAAAGTCCAGGAATTACTTACGATTAGACAAAACGAGGTACAACAGAAAGGTCATCGATCTTGCAAATACATAAATACTCGCTGTCGTTTCACAGCCTCTTCAGTATAATCAACTGGAAGATGAAGTAAAGATAATTTTTCTCTGTTACAGAGTTATGACAAAAATCGAAAAACACCTTTAAAACATGCACTAAACGAACGATTCCGTATCTCTATTTTCGAACTTGCACCGTCCTTTTTGGTGCAAGTTCACTATCTGAGTAAAAAAATTTCAAAATTTGTAAACGGTACTTTCGTCTTAATTAATATCTCAAAAACAAAAACATTTAATCATCATCGAGTAATTCCACAAAGTCTTCCTTGTAACTATTTAACCGATTTAACATTCGTTTCTTTTGCTTATCCGTCAACGTTTCATACAGTTCCAAAAGGTACGCTTTGTTGACCTCTCGATTGTGCGCATAAGCCGCCTTTAATTGCTCACTTTGGTATTGCTCAAAACCCCTGAACAGCTGCTTTACCGCCGCTTCACCACTTTCGTCTGCACGATTTTCCAGAGTGGTTGCCAAAGCATTCTGCCAACGAGCTCGGTAAGCCATTCTTTCTTCTGTTGTCGACTTCAACGACTTCGCCCATTGGGCCACCATTCCCTTTTGCTCCTGAGTTAAGCGTCCGATCCATTCTTTGAGGCTGTCTTCAATATTCTCAGTTCGATCCTCAATTCGCTCCTGTTCAGACTCTTCCCGATAATCCTCTAAATACTCTGCGTCATTGTCGGCTAATGTCTCAAGTAATTCCTCAACCTGTTGGTCAGAAAGCTCTGTCATTATAGCGACCACTTCAAGCCCGACCTCTTCCAACAATGTACGAAAGAAATCTCTCATTTGCTCATTGTGGGCTTCATAATTGGCAGCGACACTCCCTTGCTCGATATCTCGACTCAAATGCTCGAGCCACTCGATGTACCTTGGCAATTCCTGTGACCGGTGCCATCGGGTTTTTGTTACCATAAGCTCTTCGAGTCGTGTTTCCTGAGAACTGGTTAATTCAACATAGTCATCAACGTACCAGGGCACGACCCAATCCAGCCGGTTATACCAGAACTTTATGCCACAGCCCTGTAGAAACAGCACTGCACCAAGCACCAACAATCCGCGCCGAAGGGTAAAATACCGAGCTATCCCATTGTTTTTTATGTCTTTTTTATTCATTTATTAATTCATCCTATAAAAACGTCTCGCCTTGGTTCCCTGTTGCCACCGACAACAGTATAATGTGCCGCCCAAAATTTGTTCAATCAACTCGAGTTTCGTAATGTTAGCGCTTTCTAAAAAAGACAAAACCAACCTCAATAAGTTGCAAAAAAAGCTTCGCCGACACACTGGCCAAGCCATTGCCGACTTCTCCATGATCGAAGACGGCGATAAGGTGATGGTTTGTCTGTCCGGTGGAAAAGACTCCTACACCATGCTGGACATTCTTTTAAACCTGAAAAAACACGCGCCGATCTCGTTCGATTTAATCGCGGTGAACCTGGACCAGAAACAACCTGGTTTTCCCGAGCACGTGCTTCCTAACTTTCTGGAAGCCCAGGGCGTTCCTTACCATGTTATCGAAGAAGACACCTATTCCATTGTCAAAGAGAAAGTGCCCGAAGGCAAAACCACCTGCGCCCTCTGCTCGCGCCTGAGACGCGGCATCATATACAGCTGGGCTGCACAAAATGGCATCAGCAAAATCGCCCTGGGGCATCATCGCGATGACATTGTCGAAACCTTGTTTCTCAATATGTTCTTCGGTGGAAAAATGAAATCGATGCCTCCAAAACTGCTGAGTGACGATGGCCAACATATCGTTATACGTCCATTAGCCTATTGTAGAGAAAAAGACATCGCCAAATACGCGCAATTGAAAGAATTTCCGATTATTCCCTGTAACCTTTGTGGCTCACAAGAAAACTTACAGCGAAAAGTTATTAAAGAGATGCTAAAAGACTGGGATCGTAAACACCCTGGACGCATCGAGTCGATATTTAACGCAACGCGCAACGTGGCACCATCTCATTTACTTGACCCGACTCTTTACGACTTTCAGGGGTTTGAGCGGCAATCCACACCGTTTGCACAAGGTGACACGGCATTCGATACCGAAGTGTTTCAGAATCCACAACCCGACCCTGATGATCTGGCAGATGCCGCCGCGCCGATTCAGATAAAAGCGCTTTAAAAACGACATTGGTTAGATCATTTCATTTAGAAAACAATTTTCACGGGCGTCCCTGACGGGCGCTCTTGTAATCGAGCAGCAGATGCTGAATACTGTAGAACTGATAGTAATTTGAGTAACTGAACGTGCCATTTCGAAATATTTTCAAACATTTTTCCCGCAAGTCCAAACAAGAAGAGCCTTCACACTCAGAGTCGCAAGAACAACCAAAAATGTTTGCCGATCTGGGTATGGAAAAACTGAAGGCTGTTATTGATGAAGTCACTTCGTCGTTTTCAATATTTGAAAAAGCGGGCTTCGAAGTTGAAGAGGTGCAGGTAGAGATCGGCGTTGCTCCAAAGTTAATACCGCGCTTCAAGCATTTACGCGACATTTCGATTACCGACCAAGAGGCCCTGATTGAAGAAGCAGGCGATCGAAAACTGGTTAAATTTATGTTAATCAGCTTATTTAAGTCATCGAAAATGAAAAAGTTGATTAAAGATCCCAAGCTGGAATTTCACGCGATTGAAATTGACCTGACGGCAGTACCTTCGGTACGCGGCATTTTCAAAGCCATTCGAAACAGTGAAAAAGTCATTCGCATTGGTTCTCACGACCACCATTAAGCCATTATTCTCCGGATGATTTATGACGTCGTTTGACACTTTTATAAAGTCTGTTTTACAACGCCATAACAACCAAATATCTGAGTATGAACTGCTGAAAGTGATCGACGCCGAGCAACCCGATTTCTTTTCCGAGCTAGACTCTCCTCAGCGATTGTATCAAAAGCACTTCTTGCTTTTTCACCATCTGTACAAACTGAGAGATAAGTGGTGCCGTCACGGCAAACACCTGTCCATATCGGCAGTGTCCATCGAGTTAACTTCTGAATCGGATTCCGGCCAGAACATCGATCAACATGATCCTTTAACTGAGTTTTATCTCGACAGAACCAACCTTTTTCTATCAGAAGATGAAGTGCAAAAAATGCAACAGGCTTTTTGGCAAAAGTATTTAGCGATTGAGAAAAAAGCAGAATCCATAAAAATTTTACAGCTTACCGATGTTAATCCACTGCACTGGCCAGTGGTAAAAAAACAATTTCAAAAACTTGCGCAAAAGCATCATCCGGATAAAGGCGGGTGTCCGAAAAAGTTTGCTGATATTCGACAAGCGTATAACGAACTTAAACAATTGTTAAAATAGTCGGGAGCTGGCTAAAAACAAAGTCAGTCTTGCTTTAAGTAGCGCTCACGAACCTTTTTTGGCATGAACTTCATTTGCTGTTGAATCATTGCCTGAAAAATCTTTCTTAAAGGCTGGGTATCGACATTAGTAAGACCATCCAACGCAAGTATAACGGCTTCTATTGTTGATAAACCGCCCTCGAGTCTGGAGTGCCTGATGGCGTATTGAGTTTTATGCGCTGACTCGATTCGTGCACTGGGCAACTGTTGCAACCAGGGATTCAATGCGTATATTTTTTTTGCTTTACGCCAGGTTGCATCAATCAAGACCAAATTACGTGGCAGAGAAATGTTTGTTCGATAACCTTCCTCGATTACGACTTGATTAATCTCGCTGGGAAAAATCAACAAACTTGCCGTGACATCAAGTTGATCTCTCAATGACTCAAAGTCAGACTCGGACTCACCGACATGAAGTTGCGTTTGAGGGATTACCAGATTTATTAATCGCGCGGTATTTTTAGCGATCTTTTGTTCGGTAGGATGTTGCAACACATGAATGCTCAAAGGCGCTGACATCGGCTCAACCTCAGCACAAAGACAGGTAGCAACAGGGTAACCACACTGTTGACAAATACAACGGCTCAACCCGGTGCCTCCTTTACTTCAACTGGGTTAATACATCTAAAACGGCGTCTTCCAGATTTCGATTCGCTTTCGTGATCGCCTGGTTGGCACTTTCGGCTTTATCAATCGCTTGCCAATTTTGCTGCCAGACAGATTTAAGTTCGTCCGCTTTCTCCGCGACATTGGGCGGCATAATTCGACTTAACGAGATGATAAAATTTACTTTAGTCCATCCAGTGATGGGCGCTTCTTTAAGACTGTTATCGGAGTAAAAGGCCTGATCAACCAATAACTGTAAGCTGGCCACCTGATGAATGATCTCAAAACCCGATGCCCGAAAATTTCGGTTCAACTCGGTTTGTTCGTTTCGCCATGTATTATAAAACAACGCCGTCAAAGCAACGATCAAACTCAATAAAGAAAGCCAGTTTTTCCTAACGGTTTGTAAATTCATAATCTCTCCCAGTCGCTGCATGCGTTTCACATGACGTTCTATTAGAGTAATTATTACACAATCTGAACCACCGGGCTGTTAACACGGCAGAGGGGCTTGAATTATACGCATTTGACCTAATTGACAAACCAGCGACCCTTTTTTGATAAAAAGTTTGTGCGCTGCAACTTGTAATGTCTTGCAGTCCACGCACAATAGAGAACACACTCAACAACACTGCACCAAACACAAAGGAAAGACGCAATGTCACACAATGTTTTTGAAAACGCGCTCAGTCGCGTCAAAGCCATCGGAAAAAGCGCTGGCGTATCGCCTGAGATAATCGACAGTTTGATGTTTCCCAAAGCCACGTTAACTGCCTCTTTGCCCGTCAGAATGGACGATGGTTCAACTCAGCGTTTTACCGGTTACCGTTGTCAATACAACAATGTTCTTGGCCCCACCAAAGGGGGTATTCGTTATCATCCGAGTGTGACCATTGAAGAAGTACAGGCACTTGCGCTTTGGATGACGATAAAATGTGCGGTCGTCGGATTACCCTACGGAGGCGGTAAAGGCGGTGTGATAGTCGATCCGAAAAATCTTTCTCCCATGGAGCTAGAACGACTGTCTCGTGCTTACGTGCGAGCCATGGCTGACTTTATCGGTCCGCAAACTGATATTCCCGCCCCCGATGTCTACACCAATGCACGTATTATGGGCTGGATGGCTGACGAGTACGAAGCGATCAAGCGCCTAAAAGCGCCCGGTGTGATTACCGGAAAACCAGTGCGACTCGGTGGCAGTCTGGGACGTGACGATGCAACTGGCCGCGGTGCTTACCTGTGTATTCTGGAGTTGGCGAAAAAACAAAACCTCAAACCCGAGGAAACCACGGTTGCCGTTCAGGGGTTTGGTAACGGTGGCTATCATGCAGTCCGATTGTTACACGAAGCTGGCTATAAAGTCGTTGCCATAAGTGATTCGCAGGGTGGAATCTACTCGCCCAAAGGTTTTGATGTCGAGAGTATTTACAAAGAGAAACAAACGTCCCGCCGCGTTCGGGCAGTTTATTGCGAGCACTCGGTTTGTGAACTGGTAGAGCACCAATCGATCAGCAACGAAGAACTACTCGAGCTGGACGTTGATATTTTAATTCCAGCTGCGCTCGAAAGCGTGATCACAGAAAAAAACGCTCCTAATATCAAGGCCAAATACATTGTCGAAGTGGCCAACGGCCCGATCGATACCGATGCCGATAAGATTATCGAAGACAAAGGCATTGTTGTTATACCGGATGTACTCGCCAACGCTGGAGGTGTTACCGTAAGTTATTTTGAATGGGCACAAAATCGGCAAGGCTACGCCTGGACATTGGAGCAAGTACACGAGCGACTTTCTGCAATCATGCGTAAAGCGTTTGCTGATGTCTGGGAGTTATCTGAATCGGAAAATCGCGGGATGCGTGATGCCGCTTACACCTGTGCCATGCGACGCATTGGCGAAGCCATCGAAGCGCACGGTACACGCGATTATTTTAACTCTTAGAGGCAATCTGAGTTTAGGTATCTAACCAACGAAAGAGCGTATTATTCGTGCGTTCTTTCGTTTAAACGCTCCAACACAACCGTGGTATCGCTATCGGCGGTGGATTCCATTACTTCGCCCCCCGGCTTGGAAACCAGTAAGCGCTCTGTATCGCCGGAGATTCGTTTGTCTTTCTTGTGAAAACGCTTTTCTAAGGCTTCAGCCATTTGGTTAAAGGTAAAGTTGATTTGTCCGAATTCATCGTTGCGATCAACGGACAACCGCCGGTTAAATTGGCCACGACGAATTCGCTCTAACGCTAATGCCAACCGTTTTGCCTGAGACGATATTTGACGGGCAAAAGCCAGAGTCATAGTAAACACGGCAATCAACGTCACGATCATCAGGGCAATCATAATAACCAGCGTGACTTTCGCTGACTGCACCAGATTATCCGTCGAAACTGAAATGGCGACTCGACCCACCTCTTTATTTTGAAAGTTTATCGCCGAGTCGACATCAAACACCTGGTGCTCTTCAGTCACTTGCCGACTATAAATAGCGGCGGTGTTGTTGCTATCGATTAATTTTGCATTGTCGGGTTGTACCCGAGCCTTGCCCACCTCACCCCCACGGGTACTGGCAATGACGATCCCTTTTCGATCTTGAATGCTTATGTATTCGATATCCTGATTTTGCTTCAAATCGCCTACGATGGCTTCGAGTGCAACTTTATCGTTCAACAAAACAGGCTCTGCTACTTCAAAAGCAATCAGGCGAGAAGTGGAGTACGCATAATCCATCGCCAAGCCTCGCATCGCGGTGTATTGCTGATAATAAACCACAAACAACCCAAGCAACATGGTGATGGTCACTAATCCGGCCATGGTCAAAGTCCAGCGCAAACGCAACGAAACGAATCCGGGTTTAGATTGCTCCTTAGCACGGCTCTCCATCACTTCGAGCAACTCTTTGATATCGCGCATTAACAATGCCGCGTTCTGATAACGTCGCTCCGGGCGTTTCTGTAAAAGTTTGCGAACGATATCTTGCAGTTCGTCGGGTATGGTTTTGCCTTCTGCTTTCATCGGCTCAGGTTTATCTTTAATTATTTGCCGGAACAACTCTCCATAATCGTCTGCCTGAAACGGGGTGACTCCGGTTATCATGGTATAAATGAGAGTGCCTAGAGAGTAAAGATCGGAGCGCGCATCAAGGCTTTGTCCAAGTACTTGTTCGGGCGACATAAACTCTGGCGTACCTAATACTTTTTCCTGATTTTTGCCGCTCGAAGCTAAAGAGTCGTCCAGTTGCGCAATTCCAAAGTCGGTGACTTTCACCGTTTTGTTATCGGCAAGACAAATAATATTGCCAGGTTTGATATCTCGATGTGTAACGCCCTGCTTATGCGCATAATAAAGTGCGCGCGTCAGTTGAACCAGAACAGAGACGGTAAAGTTAATCGATAACTGCTGCCGTTTTTTCAACAGTTCATCCAAAGGCACGCCATCGAGTAATTCCATGGCGATGTAGGGTTTATCATCGGCAACGCCAACATCATAGACTGTGACAATACCCGGATGGGCCAGCTGTCCCGCAAGTTTCGCCTCATGAATAAAGCCGGCGCGATAATCGTCGTCGTTAGCTAACTCTTCGCGCAATACTTTGACTGCTAAAAAGCGATCAATCTCGGGGTCATAGGCTTTATAGACATAAGCCATGGCCCCTCGACCAAGCTCATCAATAATTTTATAACGCCCGATATTTTTAGGTCGAACAACCACTCGCTGTTTCGGCAACTCATTTAAGTTGCCTTGGCTCTTTTCAGTGCTCGATGAAGTATTCGCCGCATCTTTATCAACGGCGTTATGGTGCGAGTTTTGGTCTTCCGATGACGACGCACCATTCGATGCATTTCCCAGTGAAGTTTTAAATCGTGACTGCACAAGGTGCCTCTACTCGGTCAAACAAAAAAAGACTTTAAGTCTCTTTTGTTAATCAAATTAAATAATACGCCGCACCCGCCAGCGCTGCGATTACAACCAAACCAATAATTGCAACCTTTGCACCTAATCCCATTCCTTTGTTCACACTTGAAGCATTACCGGCTTCGTCAACCAAAGTATACATAAGCTCTACGCCACCAAAGCGAATTCTGTCGCCCGGAAAAACATCACTTTCTGACACTTTGTCGCCATTAACAAACGTTCCATTAGACGATAATAAGTTAATGACTTTCCACTGCTCTTCACTGTATACAACTTTCGCATGGGTTGACGATACGCTGGGTTCGTCCAGTCGAATATCGCAATCTTCTTTACGACCCACTTTGTAAGCTTTTTCGGTTAATAGAAATCGCTTACCTGAAAAAGGCTTACTGATACCGATTAACGCGGGCTGACCTTTCCCCTCACTGGCCTGCTGCTTTAATTGCTCAGCCAGTAAACTCTCGACTTCATTCAGATCAAAAACCTGAGTTCCTTGAGGCCCTACTTTATTTTTTTTATCGACCATAATTACCCCACGATTAAACCATATAAACTTTCACCAAATACCATCGTTAAAGATACTCAGTAAAATAAAAGCTTTCACTAATGTTTTGTAAAAATCTTTCGTAACTTCATTTTGAAACGAAAGAACAGACCCGCAAGCCCAACAGGAACCGAAATCGGAGAGCGAATCAAAATAACAGAGATATTATCTTGACCACCTTTATTCAGCGCCATTCGCAAGAGACGATCGGCCGTTTTATCCAACTCCGGTTGTGCCGAAAATACAGTCTTCATATCGGCTTCGGTGAGTTCTTCATTCAAACCGTCACTGCACAATAAAATCACTTGCTCAGGCTCCCAACTTTGCTTCAGTTCATCAACCTTTACCGTTTTTAACTCTCTTGAGCCAAGGCATTGGGTGATTAAATGACGCTGCGGATGGTTTTTCGCTTCATCATTCGAGATAAGTCCCGCCGACAACAACCGCTCAACCAAAGAATGGTCACTGGTAAGCAACGACAGTTTACCCAGCTGGGGTTCCCACAAATAAGCGCGACTGTCACCGACCCAGGCCAAATGATATTCCGGCCCTTCGCTTTGTAAAGCCACTACGGTTGTGCCCATTCCGTCTGCACCTTCGCCATCGGAAGCCGCCTGCAAAATATCGTTATGAGCTTGCTGAATGGCAGTCGACAGCGACTCTCCATTGGCACAAGAAGATTTTATCGATGAAATGGCCTTATGACTTGCCACTTCGCCGCAGGAGTGACCACCCATGCCATCGGCAACAACCCAAAGGGCCAGCTCGGGTACGCACAAACAGGAATCTTCGTTCAGTTCCCGAATTCTTCCCGGATCAGAACGCCATTCGTACTGCCATTTATGGTCATCACTGTCTGCCACTCAGTAGAGCCCTATAATCTAAGTTATTGTAATTATTCATCTTAGTGTACGTATTTTATGTAACTAATCAAACACACTGCATCTCATTTTGAGACAAAGGCCGCAAAATCTCACTTCTTAATTGAATTACCAACGGTTTATTATCTTAAGGATAGCTTGATTCTCTTGAATATGTGATAATTGCCCCCAGTGTTATGGGTAACAAAACACAAAATCGTATGTTTTACCCTCTGGGGCCGACTTGGCTTCGACGTGGATTACAAAACTTACGGTGCATGCCGAGGTGTCAGCGAACCTCGTACCCACTAGCTGAAAATTATAGTCGCAAACGACGATAACTACGCTTTAGCCGCTTAAGGCTAACTGTCGACTCTGAGCGTCACCGGTAGGAACTCGACAGACATACACGGAGACTCGCGGGTAAGCTTGCTTGTAGCCCAACCGTTAAACTTAAACAAGCTCACCTATCAGCTCCTGTCCGTCGGAAACTGATAGGTTAAATTAAAGACGTGACTAAGCATGTAGATCCTTAAGCAGAGGATTCGCGGACGCGGGTTCAATTCCCGCCGGCTCCACCA
>JBPEWV010000065.1:0-3466 GCA_052032335.1 Pleionea sp.
CCATCGCGGCCATTTTTCGACTTTAAATCATACACAGTTCCACTCGGCGCGTATAAACGCAAACTGATATCGCCTCGATAGGTATGACTTATGTTAACCGACACGGTGGCTGTTGACTGAGTTGAACTGATTAACACGTCAAGATCGGTATAAAGCGTCGTTCTATCGGGTAGCGCCTGGGTCGTTGTATCTTCATAAAAGGACGGTTGCGCTGGAGCTTCACTGACTGTGATCACTTGAGACTTGGAAGCAACGCCACCTTCGGCGCTGGTAACTTGCAAGTGAACCGTATAAGTCGCAGCGACAGAGTAGCTGTAAGTCAACGTTTGACCTGAAGCAATCGATGAGTCGCCGAAATCCCAATCATAGTTCGTGATGGTAGAACCCGGGGCGGAACTTCCTGAGGCATCGAAACTACAAGACAAATTCGTGCACGTGTAAGTGAAATCGGCAACCGGTTCCGTTGGCGTGCTGCCACCTCCTGTAAAGCTTTGAGCAGCATTGATCGCTCCGGCAGTGTTCGACATCGGACCTTGCCAGATAAAGTCAGAATACTTGTTTCCTGATCCTGATAATTGAATCGAGTGTCCGACCGGGGTCGATGAGGTTTCCGCAACACCAACATCTTGTGAAGTCATGCCCGAAGCCACGCCGTCAGTTGCCGTAAAGGTTCCCTCGTAGCTAATGAAAAGCACAACCGCTCCAGAAGCATTGACCAGGGCCAAGCCATCCGGTGCACCGTTTTGCATGCTTGTAAAAGAAAACTGTAAGGTACCAAAACCATTAGACTGGTCAGGGATTACACCAGAAAGAGTCACTGACTTGTAGCTACTACCTCCGTTACCGTTATAGCCAATCACTTGCCACCCACTTAAGTCGACTCCAGCGTTGCCTGCAATTTCGACCATTTCACCAGTATCAGTTCCATCATTGTCGTAATGAAATTCGTTAATCCAGACTTGGTTGTCGTCCGATCCATTATCAAGATCGGTCGTTGCAGTAGCCAAAGCACTGGCGGCTGATTCATTTAAGCTGCTATCGGTCGCGGTGACGTAATAATCATAACTGGTATTTGCTGGCAAATTCGAATCAACGAAACTGTTGGTTGAAACAGCAGAAGAAGTTATCCGAACGAAATTGCTAGCGCCCGAATCACTTCGATAAACATGGTAACCGGCGATATCGGATTCACTGTTGGCAGTCCAGTCCAGCGAGATTTGTCCGTTCCCACCGTTAGCGATTAAACCAATTGGCGCTGAAGGAGGCGTTGTATCACCTCCCGATCCGCCACCTAGAGCGGAACAATCATTGGCAAAAACACAAATGACGTATTCAGGATGATCAATGAATGGATTTCGATTGCCTTGATGACTGTAAATTATGTCGTTACGCCGACGCTCCATATCGTCGACGGGATCTTCCTCATGCCATTGTAAAAGGACACTCTTCAATCCCATATAAGCGACTGAAATATTGGAGCCGGTGTTGGACTGTTCAATGAGTGTCCTGTCGTCGGTTAACCGCAAATCTGGCTCTGAGTGCCCAGTAATACCATGCGTCCCTCCATCATAGCGGACAGCCATGTACATTAAAGCACGGGCAACTTCTCCACGGCGCCCCGACCAGGTTTCCCATTTACCTTGAGTGAAAGAACCGGTTGTCCAGTTAGACTGTGTGGATGTCCCACCTCGATTATTATTGAAATCAGTAACTTTTTCGCTGCAACCGCTATTGCAATAGTCATAAGGCTTATTGCTACGACTCGAGTTATAGCTGCTGTCTGAAATGAATAAGTGATGGGTGTCCGTGTAGGCATAGTTGCTACTGCCATCGTTCGGGAAACCATAAGATTTAGGCCAACTGTGCTCCCGATTATAAAATGAATTTCCTCCACCCTGTTTGGCATAAGATGCATTTTTATAGATATCCAAGACGTAAGACGAATTGGCAGGATCTTCATCGGCCGATTCAAGAATGTCCCAGGTGTCGGTCGCGCTCGAAGTGTAAGGAAAGCGCTGATGATCGTCGATAATTGAGTGAAGCGATGAATGAAGAGACTGAGGTGATGTGGTGTCAACACTGTCGTAATAGCCTGCGGGCGGTGCAGCCATTAAGAGAGAGCTCACCCCCAAAAGCATAGTCAATAGCCCATGCACCAGGCCCTTACTCATAACATGATGTTTCATGATGTAGTCCCCAATATACTTTTGCGTTGTTGTTTAAAGATAAGGATGTTTGTGAAGGTTGAACGCAGAATCGCGTCGACTTCTAAGTGAATCGTTAGCGTGTGATTTAAGTGTGCGAACTTTATATGACAATAAAGTGACAACGTCCATTAATGTTTCAACGCTGCGATCGCTAAAATGCTTTAATGGTTGATGAAGAATATATTCCGAAAACCCTTAAATACCGAAAAGAGTAAAGAATGTCGGATTTTTAACAAATCGGTGTCGGAATCTACTTACTTTCTCGAGCTTTGCGACTCCATAAACGTAAAGAAAAGCAGAGGCAAACCGATTATTTTTTCCGACGATTTCGTTAGATTGCTGTATTGCAGAATTTCTGGACACCGATAAAATTATCTCGACTTCCTAATACCCCCCCTTGAAATTGAAGACAACTTTTATTAGCCTTGAGCCGTGGATCAAATAATTGATAAGGATTATCAATCATGACGACAGCACGTAAATCGCTAATTGACTTAGAGCAAACCACTTATTATCACTGCATTGCCCGATGTGTCCGACGCGCTTTCCTATGCGGCGAAGATCACGTAACAGGCAAAAATTTTGAGCATCGAAAAGCATGGGTTGCAGAACGACTTGATTATCTGGCAAAGACATTCGCTATTGACATTACCAGCTACGCCATTATGTCGAATCACTACCATGTGGTTTTACGAGTTGATGTTGACAAGGCCAAGCGTTGGAATGATGCAAATGTTGTGCGCCGATGGAAGCGCGTTTGCAAAGTTCCTGCGATTGTTCAGAAATACCTGAAGGGTGATGCAACGCGTACAATGGCAACCATGGCGCAAGATTTAATCGCAACATGGCGGCAGCGCCTGACTGATATATCCTGGTTTATGCGCCTTTTAAACGAACATATTGCCCGAAGAGCCAATAAAGAAGACGACTGTACCGGTCGATTCTGGGAAGGGCGATTCAAGTCACAAGCCCTTCTGGACGAAGCAGCTGTACTTACCGCAATGGCTTACGTTGACTTAAATCCCATCCGCGCGAATAAAGCGAAGTCTCCCGAGCGTTCTGATTACACCTCTATCCAGCAACGCATCAAACAAAGTAAAAACAAACCACTTAAGAAACCGGTTAAATTACTCAAACTCGCACAAGGTAAACATTCGAATCATAAACATAGTTTTCAAATTAGCAGCGACGATTACATTGACCTTGTTGAAACGACGGGACGGGTCATCAGAGTCGACAAGCCCGGATTTATCCCGAAC
>JBPEWV010000066.1:0-13773 GCA_052032335.1 Pleionea sp.
TACCCAATCGTCGATATTTCTGGAGTCACCTTACCGAACTCATCACATCGAATGAGCAAACGGGCGATACCTTGTCGGTTATGTACATCGACCTTGACCATTTTAAACAGGTTAACGATGAGCTTGGTCCTGAGCAAGGCGACGTGTTACTGAAGACCGTTGCCAACCGTTTAAAACAATGCGTCAAAAAGAATGATTTTATTGCCCATTTGGGCGGTGATGAGTTTGCCGTAATTATCAATCACATCACCGATGAAGTTAGCTTGTCGGCCATCGCCAACCGAATTCAAACTAATATCAAAAGAGATGTGGTGTTTGATGGACTGGCTTTGAATATTTCGATGAGCATTGGTATTGCGAGTTACCCTGCTCATGGTCTAAAGCCACATGTTCTGGTCAAGAATGCTGACTACGCCATGTTTCATGCCAAACAAATGGGGCGTAATCAGTTTCAATTTTCGAACCCTTACAGCCAGCGGCGCATAAAACGAAAAATACAAATTGAGCAAGGTTTGAAAAATGCCATAAAACGCGAAGAGTTCTGCATGTTGTATCAACCTCAAATGAGTTTGCTTCGTGAGGGAGAACATCGAATGGAAGCCTTAATCCGTTGGCATCATCCTGATCATGGTATGGTAACACCGGGAGATTTTATATCCATTGCTGAAGAGTCAGGTTTGATTGTCGATATTGGTCGTTGGGTACTGACGACGGCCTGTTCCGAAGCGGCGCGATTAAACCGACTGGGTTTGAACGCTAAGGTCTCGATTAATGTGTCACCGAAGCAGTTTCAAAGCGGAAGGTTGTTTGCTGATATTTCCGAGGCATTATCGAACCATGAGGTACTGCCCGAACAGCTCGAGCTGGAAGTGACAGAGAGTTTATTTCTGCACAACCTTGAAGATATCAACAGCCAACTGAGCCAAATTAAAAGCTTGGGAGTCTCTATTGCACTGGATGATTTTGGGACCGGGTTCTCATCGCTGAATTATCTAAAACGTCTGCCGATTGATGTTCTTAAAATTGACCGAAGTTTTATCAAAGAGCTGCCGGACAACCTGCACTCAAGAACCATTGTTGAGTCGGTGATATCAATGTCGCACCAACTATCGATCGAAGTTGTGGCCGAAGGTATTGAGCATCGCAAGCAGCTCGATTATCTACGCCAACTGAATTGTGATTATGTACAGGGTTACTTATTTCACGCACCGCTGACCAGTGACGAACTGACGCATCTATATCAATCATTGATGCCAGGTAAAGGCGATAGAAAAAAGAAATAACGTCAAATCTCTATCGGGCGAACAATTGGCCTTCAATATCTCTGAATCCCTTAAATTCCAGCGCATTGCCAGATGGGTCGGCGAAAAATAATGTGCCTTGCTCACCCGGTTGTCCTTTAAAGCGTACATAAGGTTCAATAATAAAATAATCGACAAAGTTGCGCGCCCGCTCGGCAAAGGCCAGCCAGTCATCAAACTCAAGTATCACGCCAAAATGAGGAACCGGAACGCCGTGACCATCAACAGGGTTAGCGATCGCATCCAGTTTTCCTGATTTTCCGATTGCCGGATTCAAATGTGTAACGAATTGGTGACCAAACATATTAAAATCAATCCAGTGATCACTGCTTCTGCCTTCTTCAAGTCCCATCTTTTTGCCATAGAAGTCGCGGGCTTCATCGATGTCTCGAACCTGAAGAGCAACATGAAAAGGCGTGAGTGACATGTCGTTTTCCTGTGGTTGCTATGTTTGATGTCACTCGATATTATGCAGTGCTCGCAAGTTTGTAAAGCTCAATACGGGTCGATGGTTTTTCGTGTTCGAGCTTTTAATGGTCCCGAGGTGACTAACATGGGCTTACAGAAAAGTGAGCCAACAATCATTCCGACGATGGCAGCAAAGAAGCCATAAAAATGCGCTGGAACAACCGAGTTGGGTAACAGAAACTCCAGCGGAATCCAGATCAGTACACCGAACAGAATTGACATAACCGCGCCACTGTTGGTTGCTCTTTTCCAGTAGATCCCGGCAAACAATGGGACCAATGCCATAACCAGCGTGACCTTATAAGCGCTTTCCACCATTTGGTGGATCGTGGTTTCACGCGCTACCGACCAAAGAGAATAACCGATCACCAGACTGCCAAAACCCAGTACCGTCGCACGCATCAACCACAATAATTGTTGATCGGTAAACTTGTGTTTTAACAACGGTCGAATCACGTTTTCGGATAAGGTCACGGAAGGCGCCAGTAATGCGCCACTGGCGGTGCTCATAATGACCGAGAGTAAGGCACCAAAAAAGATTACCTGTGCGTAAATCGGCATATGGCCACTGATAAAGGTCGGCAAAACGAGTTGCGGATCTTTTTCGCTGATTGCAGCGCTGACCTGAGGATCAACAATAAAGGCCGAGTAGGCCAAAAATATCGGGACCGCAGCAAATAATAAGTAAGCGAGACCGCCCAGTACCAGACCCCAAACCGCAATGCCTTCGCTCTTCGCAGCGTTAGCGCGCTGAAAGGTATCTTGTTGAGGCAAAGAGCCGATGGCTAAGGTTAAAAACCCGGCAATAAAAGTGATCACCGCAGTCCAGTTCGCCTCGGGCCAAAACTGCAGCTTGCCCGCCAACTTTGCATGCTCGTAAACCGGCGCAACACCGCCGGTTAAATCCGCCACCAGAACCGAAATCCAAAGTAGCCCGGTAACGATAACCAGCATTTGCACAAAAGTGGTGACCGCAACCGACCACATGCCGCCAAATAAAGTGTAAATCATCACAATGGTCGCGCCGACAACAATACCCCACTGTAAGCTCATCCCGTCATTGGTTAATACATTGAACACCAAACCCAGCGCCGTAACTTGAGCCGAAACCCATCCCAGATAGCTCACGGCAATGGCCAATGCGACCGCAACTTCAACCGATTTTCCATATCGATTGCGATAAAAATCACCAATGGTCAGCAGCTTTTTTCGGTACAAAGGACGGGCAAAGAGTAACGCAAAGAATAACAAACAGAAGGCGGCTCCGAAGGGATCGGAAATGGTGCCTCCCAAGTTTTCATCGACAAAGGTTCCCGGAATACCAAGCACCGTTTCGGCGCCAAACCAGGTGGCAAAAACCAGAGCAATGACGACTGAGATGGGCAGGTGCCGACCGGCATTAACGTAATCACCGGAATTTTTCACTTTCGTTGCAGCGAAAATACCTAACGCTAACGACAATATTAAGTAGACAATGACAAAGCCTAAAAGCATCCGGTTCGATCCTCTGGTAACAAAGCACGGTTTAGCACCAAGCAGAAAGGCGCTAATATATACGAGCCGGTTTATTGACGCGAGCAATTTATTCATGCTGCATTCGGGTTTTATACAGCATCGAATACAACGTCGCTTCGACCTGTTAAAACGCTCAGCCGCGATGCTCCTATTGCATGCTGACTTGTGTGGGTTCTGGCTTGTAACCGTAAGCCGGACAATTGAACTTTACGGTTAATCCAAGTAACTTGTCGGTGTCTTGTTCCGTTAAAAACAATAATCAGGCGACTCTCAGATGCTTCGAAAATTAGTTAATGTATTACTTGCGATGACCTTTGTGATGGCGGGCGCAGTCAATGCCAACGACTCGTCAAGTGCGGATCTCATATTAACCAATGCCAAAGTGTATACCTTGTCCTGGCCGGAGCCCGACGGGTCGGGACATCCTCATTCAGATGCTCCTTATCAAAAAGGGCAATGGCGACCGGATGCATCTACGGTGGTTATTCGAAATCAGCGGATCATCGCTGTGGGTTCTGAACGGTTGGTCGAACAATGGCGCGGTAAGCTGACTGACGTTAGAGATCTGAACGGTGCAACCGTTATTCCGGGTTTGGTGGATTCTCACGTTCACATTGCCGAGCTGGGTGAAATCTTATCAAGGATAAATTTGATGGATGTGACAACGCCACAAGAAGCAATCGGACGGATAAAGCAAACCAAACCTGCGATGCAGGCCGGACAGTGGATCATTGGTCAAGGTTGGGACGAAGGCGCCTGGGCCGATAATTATCCCAGTCGCCAATTGCTGGACAAACATTTTCCCGATAACCCGGTGGTGCTAAAAAGTTTACATGGCTTTGCAGTTTGGACCAATTCGAAAGCATTAGAAGTTATCGGAATTGACCGTTCAACAGCAGAGCCGTCTGGCGGAAAAATTTTAAAAGATAATACTGGAAAGCCAACCGGGATTTTTCTGAACCGCGCGACACCCTTAATTCTTGAGGCGATCCCCGAGCCCAGCGAGCAGGAATGGGAAAACTGGATTTTAAAAGGATTGCAACAAATGTCGAAAGACGGTTTCGTTGCCATTCATCAGGCAGGCGCCACCGAACGCCACATTCGGGCGTTTCAATCGTTACAAGCAAAAGGTCAACTACCCATCCGGGTTTATGCCATGTTGTCGGCTCGTGAGCCGGCACTTGCCGATCATTGGATGAAACAAGGACCGCTTGTTGATAACGATGGCTGGTTGGATGTCCGTTCGGTTAAAGCTTACTACGACGGTGCGTTGGGATCTCGTGGGGCACGACTTCTTTCCGATTACTCGGACAAACCCGGGCATCAAGGCGTGAGCGGCTCTGGCTATGGCTTCGATTATGAACGTGTGACGCAGTTGATGCATGCGGGTTTTCAGGTGGGTATTCATGCCATTGGCGATGCCGGAAATCGCGAAGTGTTAAATTTTATCGAAAAGGTGTACAAGTCAAATCCCAATGCTGCGAGTCTGCGTCATCGAATTGAGCACGCGCAAGTGATTCATCCAAATGATTTCGAGCGATTCAAACAGCTTGAACTGGTGGCATCGATGGAGCCACCGCACGCGGTCGAAGATAAAGATTGGGCCGAAACCCGGATAGGAACCGAGCGAATTAAAGGCGCTTACGCCTGGCGTCGACTGCGCCAACTTGGCGTGCCGATAACCTTCAACTCGGATCTGCCCGGATCTGATCACCGCATTGGTTACGGGCTTCATGCCGCAGTGAATCGACAGGATAAACAATTTAATCCCGCCGAAGGTTGGTATCGGGATCAGGCGTTAACGATCGAAGAAAGTATTCGGTCTTATACGCAAGTCGCCGCTTACGCAGCGTTTCGAGAAGACGAAAGCGGTGACATTTCAGCAGGAAAATGGGCTGATTTGACCGTATTAAACAACGATCCATTTACCCAGCAGGCTTCGGAATTAATCAAGAACCAACCGAGGATGACAATAGTGGCCGGAAAAATTGTGTACGAGCAATGGAACCAGGAAAATTAACCAAGAAATTAACCCGTGCATTCATAATCTACGGGTGACTCGGTCGGTTGTTTAAAATTGCTTTTATTGTTGTAGAAAAACTACCGGGTCACCGACGCGCAGGACGCCCGGCTGAATCACTTTGGCAGTAATGCCACCATGTCCCCGCATCGCGTTGTAACCGCCGGGCCCCAGCGTTTTCTCCATTTTTGAGCAGGGATGACATAAACCCGTTCCTTCCAATATTAGATCGCCAATTTTAAATAACTGATCTTTTAGTGCTAATAGATTGATGCCTTGTACCAGGAGGTTTCGGCGTAAGCTGTGTGGCTCTACACCATTGTTATGAAGTAACGATGCTATAACGGGCAAATGTTCACTCTGTATTAAAGTTACCTGCCGTTTACTATGAGCTCGCCCCTTGAATCGATCGCCAGTTATTCCATTGCCAGGGGACACTTCTGCGCAATCAACCGATTGCATGGCTTCCCCGCGAGCCGGTCTTACGCCTATCCATTCGAGCGTTCCCTGTTGTGGAAGTGTTTTTAACAATTGTTTTAAAGTGGAAGTTGGTTGACTCATATCTCTATTGTCCGAATTGTATCACTGACTAATAGTGTTACGTCGGGAACATCGGGTCAATAGGTTAAGTGCTGAAACATCAGGGTATTAACCCGACTTACCTATAATTAATAGCCACCAATGTTTTACTTTCAGTGGATAATTTCTAATTTTATGGTCGGTGGTTTATGATGTTCTTTGCGTTAATGACTGGAGATATTGTGTGGCTTATTGGCTGTTTAAAACCGAACCCGATGAGTTCAGTATTGATGACCTTGCCGGTTTGGCAGGGCGGGCAGAACCCTGGAATGGCATTCGAAATTTTCAGGCGCGTAATTTATTGCGCGATCAAGTTGCCATAAAAGATAAAGTATTTATATACCACAGCAGCTGTAAGCAAGTCGGAATAGCAGGTATCGGTGTTGTGTCGCGTTCGGCCTATCCTGAGCCGGACCAATTTAACCCTGAAAGCAGGTACTTTGACCCTAAAGCGACGCTAGACAACCCGCGTTGGTTTTGTGTTGATGTTACCTTTGAAAAAAAGTTTAACCGGGTTATTACGTTAAGCGAACTAAAGAAACAGCCGTCGTTGGCCAATATGGCACTGTTTAAACAAAGTCGCCTGTCGGTACAGCCCGTGACCGAAGCTGAATGGTTGTTGATTTGTCAAAAGGCGCAATAAACCACTCCTAGTAGCAAGGGACTTTTCGTCCCTCGACTCATGTTAATTGACGGATTGATTGAATGCTCAGTTTTAGGCATTTTTGGTTTTCAGTCGCTGATATTGAAATGCGGCAATTAACAATAGTATTCCGATTACAATGAAACTGATGACTTTTTCGATTAATGAAAAGTCACTCATATCGTGTAAGAATATTTTCAGTAGGCTCACACCGAATATACCAAGCGCCAACTTATCAAATGAATTATATTGAGGTTTTTGTGCCAGAAAAAATAAGGCAATCGAATGTAAGATGAGTGCGACACTCAAAGCGGGACCAAAATAGCTACCAGTCACGTACTCCAGTGCGAAACTGTAAGTCACTATCAGCGTTGCTTGATAACTCCAGTAGGTTATATCGTTGCTCTTTCCCAGCTTTGTAATAAGATTCTGGTAATGACGGTTCCCATGCAAAACCAATCCTAAAAGAATAACGGCGAATAATGCCAGAGATAAATTAATGGATGAATGTTGAAACTGACTGAACAGCAATAAAGTAGCAACCAGCACCCAACCCAGTCGTAAGTGATGAGCAAGATGTTTGATTTTACGATAACGCATTGCTTTGAGTAAGGGCCAGAAAATAACAACGCTCAGGTGCAGTGCAAGTGCCGCCAACAATGCGGTTGCGACGTTATCTGAAAGCCAAAAGAGGGTTAACGCAATCGCTAATGGTGCAAAGTAGTAGCTACCGGATGCTTGCCAGTCAAATAATGGCAAAACCTTTGCTCTTGTGCGGCCCGTGTTTTTATAGCTTTTGCGCCAGTAAAGAATGATGCCAAAGTAAATGATTGCAAAAAGTAACGCCACCTGTGCCGTATTAAATCCTTCATTTGACTGTTGCACAAGCCAACCAATCAATGTCGCGATAGTTGCGATCCAGGTTAACGCTATCAGCTCAATTCCGACAATGGTTTGTTTGACTCGCCAGTAGATCACACTGGAAAGTGATACTGAAAACCAACAAACAAGTGGGAACCAGTCAGGTACGCGGCGCAACGCGCTGGGTAAATAGACAATGGGCAGTAGCAGCCAGAATACCAATTTCAATACACCCATGAAAGACAGTAGATTTCCCTGAGGGAGTCGAGTTTCATAATACTTGGGTAAAAGAAACAGACAGGCAAAGGCAGCGGCGGCACTGAGTTTAGTGATCAATGGCCAGTCGCTAAAGTGAAAGCTGCCGAGATCAATAATGTTCTGAAGTATCAATACGTACGAAAAGATGAGGGATAACACAGCGATTATCTGAGTGATTGGCAGCTGATGTTTTCCATGTCGCCAAATCAGTAAAAACATTGGTGCCAAAGGGGAGATCATAAAGGCAATGGGCAAGTACAAATAACAGATTGCTATAACCGACGCGGTTAGCCAAAAGGAGACCCATTCTCTCATAATATAAACGGCTAGCGATTCACTTTCTGGCCAGGGCTTTTTCAGCAAAGCAGGAAAACTAATGATGCATTGCGCACTCAAACCTAACGTAAATAGATAAATCAGTGCGAAATAGGAATGACTTGAGCTTGTTGCTGCAAACCACTCGACAATGGCCCATAAATTTATCAGAATCGAAACGATTAATACCACGTAGGCTTCAGCTCGTAACACTTTTTGATGAAACACTAAGCCGAGTGCAAACAGCATTACAGCTTCAATCGCCCAAATGATACCCGCGCCGCTGACACCCAACCAGGCAATCGCTCCGAATGCACAGAACACACCAGCGTGCAAAACACTCAGTGTGAATTCGAATGTGCGTTTTTTAAGTAGGGTGGCAATGGCGAGGATAGAAGCAATGCCTGTCATCATAAAATAAATGTTGCTGGGAGAATGTCCGGCGAAGCTGTCGAACCACTGCCAGGAAACAAATGCGTAGAACAAAAGATTGGTGCTAAAAAGCGTTAGTACTTTCGCCGACAACTGGCGCTTCACAGATGAATAGATAAAGCCAGCGTATAAAAAGAAAAAGCCGTGGAGCAGTGCGACGAATCCTATGTGATTCGCGGCGCTGGTGACCAGCTGGTATTCCAGCGAGGCGGAGGTTAGGACGATGGTTAAATACGTCAGCGAGCGCAGGTGTTGACGCCTTGCGATGATTAAACTGGCCACATTGAGAACGAACAGATAAGCCGTGAAAGTGAGAGACAGCGCCTGAGGCGCACCGGCGATCCAGGGCAAAAAGATACCACCAATCAATGACAAGTGCGCCAGTACACGAGCTTCGAAAAAATGGCAAAGCAAATAACCCAGCAGTGTGAAGGCGCTAAAAATAATAAAAGCAACCCCTGATGACACCAGCCCGAAGTACGGCCCGATGAAATAGCTGGTTAAGTACCCAATCAACAAACCGAGACCGATTATGGCGCTGGAAAAACTGCCCCATTGTTCATTGCTGCGACGCAGGTAAAGACCAGTAGTTAAAACGACGAAAGCGAGTAGATAACCGCTGCCCACCTTCATCAGTGGTGTAAACTGATTAAAAGTGAACTGAAGTAAAAAGCCCAGGCCGATGAGCAGAATGACAATACCCGACGCCGTTAGCAGAAAAAGCGGGGCTTTACCTTGTCGTTGATAATCTCGATAAGTGTCGATACCTCTTTCAACAATGGTGCCCAGCTGCCATTGTTCCATTACCAAGTTGATGAACCAGAGAATAACAAGACGAATACTGGAGGGCTTCTTCTGTAGCTGCCTCGAGCGTTGGGGGTGCCCCTGAGTTTTTGAACTCGGAGCGTCTTCTTCTTGCGCGGCAACACGAGGTTCGGATGCGGTGAATACGGCTTTGTTCGATTGACTATTCTGTTGTTGTTGCGGCGATTCGGGTTTGTTGACGACCGTTGTCGCTGCTCGAACCTGACTTTCCCAGTCGTCATCGATGGTGAATTCTGGTTCACCCTCTAATTCTTTTCTAAGGGCATTTTCTTTTTCCAGGGCATTCAGTTTATTTTCAAGTGTGTCGACTTTACTAAGAAAAAGCCTTTTAAGTGTCGCTACTTCCGAGCGCAATTTCGCGATATCGTCCTTCATTGATAATGACCTGCTCAACAGAGATGTCTTGAACGTTATACTTAATGTTGGGGGTGGGTCAAGTATTGATCGAGTTTGAATCGTAGACAGCGAGTTTACTAAAGCTTGCAAAATTATTCTTATTTAAAAAGCCGGTGGGAGAAGTTTGTTGTGCTCGTTGGGCGAGAAAGTTTATTTATATTAGAGAACAAAAGACGTGTATTTCATTGGGAGTCCAAAATTTAGAGTAATTACCGCTTAAAAAAATCGGCAAAGTTACTCTGACGCTTGACATTTACGAAATCGAAAGTAGAATCTCGTTCCAATAATTTTCAACGACGAACAAAGGAGCTTCGAAAGTGCCAATTCAGTTAAACAAATTACTCAACCAAAACTAGCCTTTCGAATGCTTATGACTCGAAAGGTTAAACAATATCTTTTGAGTCAGGAAATCCCCAAAGCCCTGACATGAATGTGTCGGGGCTTTTTCATTTCAGACCATAAGATATTCTCAAATTAATTTAATATTGCAAATGCGCAATAAGGATACTTATGCCTATTCAAATTGAATTGAATAAAAATACTAGAACGGGAGCAAAACCCGTGAAAATTTACACCAGCGATATTGATCATGGCGCGTTGACGCAGTTAAAGAATTTGTCGCAGTTGCCATTCATCCATTCGCATATAGCGGCCATGCCCGATGTGCATCGCGGTATCGGAGCAACCGTTGGCTCGGTTATTCCAACCGATTCAGCGATCATACCGGCCGCAGTCGGCGTCGACATTGGCTGCGGCATGAATGCAGTCCGACTGTCGTTAAAGTCATATCAGCTACCGGATAATTTGAAGGCTGTGCGAGACGCCATTGAGCGAGCTGTACCTGTGGGTCAGGCAGCGCACAAACTTGTTTCCGCGCGGCAGGCCAGCGCAAAACAGTTGCAAACTGGCGTAGATGTTTTATTTGATAAACATCCAACCTTGTTAAAAATGCTGAAGAAACCGCGTCAAACCTGGCTGCAACAATTGGGCACACTCGGCGGCGGCAATCATTTTATCGAATTGTGCATTGATGAAAACGCTGATGTTTGGATTATGTTGCATTCGGGTAGTCGGGGGATAGGCAATGCTTTGGGACGCTATTTTATTCAGCGAGCCAAGAACGATATGCGCGGTCATATGCACAATTTACCGGATCGTGACTTATCGTATTTTCGTGAAGGTAGTCAAAACTTTAATGACTATATGGAAGCGATAGACTGGGCGCAACATTACGCCTTTGTGAATCGTCAAGAAATGATGCGCTTGGTGGTGAGAGCCATTGCACCACTGCTACCGCGATTTGAGGCAACGGCTGAGGCGATTAACTGCCATCACAATTACGTACAGCGCGAATCGCACTTTGGTAAAAATGTTTACGTTACGCGAAAAGGCGCGATTAGAGCTGGCAAAGATGAACTCGGTATTATCCCCGGTAGTATGGGGGCCCGCTCTTATATTGTGCGTGGTAAAGGTAATGCTGATTCTTTTTGTTCTTGCGCCCATGGTGCCGGTCGTTCAATGAGCCGAATGGCCGCAAGAAAGCGGTTCAAGCGACGTGATCTAGAAGCGCAAACACAGGGTGTCGAATGTCGAAAAGATTCCGGTGTTATCGATGAAATTCCGGCAGCCTACAAAGACATTGATCAAGTGATGAAAAATCAAAGCGATCTGATTGACGTAGTGCATACCTTAAAACAGGTACTCTGCGTCAAAGGATAGTTAATAAACCTAAATTAATAGAATAGGAGAAAACAATGAAAACCATTCCAGGTTTTAAAACAGAAAGGTGTGTTAAGAACAAATTATTTTGGAACTATTACTATGAACATTGTCGATTTAAAAGACGTTATTGAGTGCTTAGGAAAGCATCGAAGATTGGAATATTATTATCCGGATAAATACGGCGTCGCATTATTACTGTCGTTAATGGGCAACAATGAATCTGTGGCGGTATCTGAAGTAAAACAGTCGCCATTTGCCAAGTTGCTAAAGGTTTCGTCAGTTCGCGACATTTTGTCCAGTGCCGGAAGTGGATATTTGAATCGAAGACATCTCGAAGAGTATTTTGCAGACGAGTATGAGACCTTTGTATTAACTCTATCAAGTTGGGGAAGTCGCGATGAGTACCTGTGGGATCAACTGTCTCGTCCCGGCGGTAACCTGGTATTGCAGCTGAATTTTAATGGTGAACATCAGCAGGTGCTGAATCGGTATCAGGTGAACGGTGATTCGTTTAAATCCTATTTTCATCCTTGCCATAGAAAAAGAAATACCGTGGCCTGGGCTCGAGTGGACTTTGATCTCTCGACGGGCGAAGCGCTCATCGAAGAAGTTCAAAGTGATTGGTTGAGCGAAGCCAACCAACACTTTAAAAAAGCGAAGCATGCCAAAGCCCGCGGTGACTCTGAATACAAACTTTGGGGGCGAACTTACTCAGTGTCTTCAATGGGTCTGTATTCTCAACTGGTGGTAAAACAATACGCTAAACTCTGGTCCGAAGTTATGTTGCACTCTACAATTCGACTACTCGTTGATGAGATAGGGATACGCCGTATTTATTATCACACGTTTGAGACCGGCTGTTGGATGAAGCGTATAGAAGGTACAGGACCACCGAAAAGTTTGTACACGGCTTTACCAAAAAAATTTTGCTTTAGCCCGATTGATCGCGGACCTGAATTTATCCTTAATGATAAACACGCCGCAAAACGTATCAAGCATGGCAAAAAGAAAGGTATTCCCATTAACTGGAATATATTACAACTGTAACAGGAGCCTGATATGGCAAAATCGAAACGAAGAAAAAATGTGAGTTCCACAGTAAAACCAAACAGGGCACCCAGAAATCCTCTGGCACAGCATCCGCTGATGCGAAAAGGGGGCGTTCATGGGCCTTCCAAATCCTCTCAACGATCCAAAGCCCGTCGCGAAGTTAAAAAATTGGCTCGCGACTGGGCCTCATCCGTTAGCAAGCTACTTCACTTTTTAGGGTTAATTTTGGCTGCTCGTTTAAAAGCTGAGAGAGGCTTGTAACGATACGCCGACTTCGTCTCCGTGGCCGGCTACGGCGAAATCGACCTGACCATATTTCATATCAATACCAGCTCCGAGTGATATTAATTGTGTGTGGTCGATCAGGTTATGGCGATAACCCATGCGTAATGCTGCAATTCTTCCAAGTTTATGTTCTAAGCCGAGTGCAAAAAACTTCTTATCGGGATCATAACCCAGAGGATCGTTGCGTGATAAATCAATATCAGCAGAAACCTTCAGCTGATCGGTTTGCAGGGATAAGCCTGCGCGAAATTGTGGCTTAAATTTTTGTTGGTGCCCTTGAGCTGTTAAATAGGTTTTGTCAATTAAATTTCTTGCTACCAAACCCCAATATAAGTGATCGGTCAGCTTGCCTGAAAAGCCGAGGTCGAGGTTAATGTCGCGATAGTGTTTTTGGTAACGTTCAATAGCGAAGTCCTCAAGATCAATCGATTGAATACGGTCATTAAAGTGGAAGTTCTCCAAGGTTATTTGTTTAACCGTGACCCCAATATTGTTGGCTTTAGCAGAACCGAGTGTCTTGCTATAGTGAAGCCTTTCTCGTCGTAGCTGGCACCCCGAACGTCCACTCTTGATGTTGATTCTTCAACTAAATAGGGGAGAGGAACGTTGAACTCATCAGGGACTTCTTGATTTTCCGCAAGATCAACAAAATAGTCTAGAAACTGTAACACGCTTTGTAGTGACTGAATGTCTACATTGGATACTTCAAGGAGCGATCCTAGCACCAGCGTTTTACGAAAATGAAAACTAAAAGCGAGGTTGTTTGATTGGTAACCGGCACTGAAACCGCCACTGGCTGAAACCCGCAAAGGCTTATCTGATAAAGTTTGAATGTCTGTGAGCCAATCACTGCTTGCATTTAAGACATTGCGATCGTCTATTACTCTGAGATTTTGTGATTCCACACGTGAATTAAAGTTGGCGAGGGCATTGGAAAGCTTGGTTTCATTATCATTCGACTGATATTGCTCAAGGTTGCCAAGAAAGTTATCTCGATCAATTAAACGAGCGCCAAAAAAGATAGAGGTGAACTTTGACTTCGAACGTTGAGGTGACTGTTTGCTCAGCAGCGATGGATTGAAAAGTGCCGCGTTTTTTGCTTG
>JBPEWV010000067.1:0-12202 GCA_052032335.1 Pleionea sp.
TACGTTTACGGTAATCGCAACGAAATCAACAACCCGGCACCGGTTGTCACGGGTAACGCAATTTACGACAACAGTTCGTACAATTATTACGCCTATTACTTTGGTAACTCAGAAAACGTCATCTTGAATGCTCAGAACAACTGGTGGGGTAGCTCGGATGCTTCTACGATAGGTGCAACGATTTATGATTACAAAAATCAAAGAACCTATGCACCTTTTGTCGATTTTAGAGGGTATGCAGAATTTGATTCGGGAAACTTTACGGATATATCAACTCAGCTACTTCTGCCTATCACTACGCCTACGAATTTGTCCTCTGGAAATTACGAAGTATTAGGGCCGCTTTATATTATGAGGGATGGCCATTTAAGAATAGCAGCTGGATCAGACGTGCGGTTTAGCAAAAATAGTGGAATTATTGTTGAAGCAGCGCTTTCGATCGAGGGAACCAGTGCAATGCCGGTAGCGCTTACAAGTAATGAAAACTATCCTGAACCTGGCGATTGGACAGGGATCGAAATTTCCAGCGCGGCCAGTCAAGTTCGAATAACAGAGGCGTCTATTCGTTTTGCTGATATCGGAATCAATGTCAAAGGTGCCAGTGACGTTATTATCGATAACACTGTCATTACCGAATTTAAGCAAATAGGTGTTCGTTTTTCGGATGGCAGCGAAGCACAGTTGTTAAATTCCATTATCGATAGTGGCGCCGATTCAGGAACGGGTGTTTATATTACAGGGGCTTCTCCGAAGCTTGAGAATAATATTATTCGAAATAATGCTACCGGTGTTTATATTGAAAGCTCCAGTACGATCATTGCTTCGCCCATTATCACTACAAGTTCTATTTACGACAATTCGACGGGGATCCGAATTCGTGGTCGAAATAATGATTCACTTAATCCGACACCTGCAATTACAGGCAATGAAGTTTTTAACAATGGAACGCAGTTAAGCGTCGAAAGTTTCGGATCGAATTCAACCACGATTCTTGATGTCACGGGCAATTGGTGGGGAACCGACAATCCTGTAATTGGCCAAGATATTCGACTGCATAGCTCTCCAGAGTCTGTGGTCAACGCGAGTAATGCATTGAATGAATCCATTCGCACAACGATTCAAGCGTTAACGGTATCCAATGAGTATCTATCACCCAACTCGGATAACATTAAAGATTCCACATCTATCACAGCAACTTTGACGTCAAGTGAAACTTGGACAGCGAATATTGTAGGCGCTTCGGGCTTAGCACGTTCCTTTAGCGGTAATGGTAGTCAAGTATCGATTAACTGGAACGGAGACGACAACAATGACTCAATTTTACCGGAGGGTACGTATTGGTTTGAAGTGTTTAATGCGCAGGGTTTCCGCCTAGGGCGATACCCGTTAACTATCGATACACAGGTGCCAATCGCTTTAATAACGAGTCCGGCCTCTGGTGCTACCGAGTACCCTGGGAATACGTTGACGATCGGTGGTACAAGCTTAGATGAAAATTTTGCGAGCTATCAGCTTTTTTATCGACCGCAAGGTAATTCGGAATGGTTAACGATTACGGAACCTTTGTTAAATACTGTAACTGGTGGACCGCTAGCAATATGGCAGGTGAACAATACCGAGACCTTATTAGCGAGTGGAAATTACGACATTCGGTTAAACGTTGTTGACCTGGCTGGAAATTCGAGCTCGGTGATTAATACGTTTACACTTGAGATCGTCGGTATTGCTAATGTGTCTGTAAGCCAAAGAACCATTAATATTGGGAATGGTGAATCAACCGACATTCAATTTGATATTGCTCAACCTGCAACAGTAGCGCTTGAAGTTTATCCAGAACAAGGTGGTGACTTGTTGTATCGAGAAGAAAAAGAAGTCACTGCTGCTGGAACTCATATTTTCAATTGGAACGGTACCGATAATAATGGACAGTATCTGGATGATGAAGCTTACGAGTATATCATTAAAGGCTTATCTGCGAGTGGTGGGCAAGGTACGTTTGAACCTGAGTTTCTGCCGGGAAATGGCGGGAATAATGGAGCAGTTGATCGTTCTTTTAATGTTGATCAAAACGATTTCTGGAAAATGGATTTGAATGTTACTACGGCAAGTCGCGTTAATATTTGGGTCAACGTAGGCAGCGAGTCGTACCCAGTTTACGACCAGGTTCCCTTTGAAGGTGGAACGCATCGTATTCACTGGAATGGTAGAACGCCGGATGGCGAACCTGTGTACGGTGGTGTGAACTTTCTATTTAAAGCGCCGGCGAAACTGAAAGAGAACTCGATTATTATCAAAGGGGCGAGCACCGCGTTGCAAGGCCAGTTGGGTGATGCGCCAACCATTGAAATTAAATCGGATCCGTATAAAGTAATCCACAGCTTTGAGCAGGTCTCCATCATCGATTATCAGCTCAACATGGACAGCTACGTGACAGTGAAGTTGTTACCGCCAGGCATTTACGACCCGAACGACTCGAGTGCCATTGAATTAACCTCGCGTTCTTTATTGGCCGCAAAAGATGGAAGTAATGATTTCAACACGCATCAGGTGAACTGGAAAGGTTACAACGCTGCCGACACCAATCAGATCCTGGTCAGTGACGATGGTGTGTACACCTACGTGATAATTGCCGAGTCAGAATTAACCGGTAAAACGACCACCTATCGTGGTGCACTAACGCTGAAACAATAGAGCAACGAGACTAAGCAGGATCATGATTAAATTAGTAACGTTTATAGCGCTGTTATTAAGCCTCTTCTTCAGTTGTTTTCTTTCTGCTGAAGAAGATGTGGCTTACCTCGCGCGTACGGATCACTATTGGCAAGTGTGGCTGATCGATAGCGACACTCAAAAAAAGCGTCAACTGACGCGTTCGACTTACGATAAAAATACGGTGTCCTGGTATCCCGATGGCAAGCACTTACTGGTTAATGGTAACCAGGGTGAGCTGGTCAAAGTGGCCATTGATACAGGTAAAGAAACAGCCTTTGAATTACCCGATATGGGTTTTTACGATGCCCGATTATCGCCTGACGGAAAACGCATTGCCTATTCCTACACCACGCGAGGTGCAACCGATGGTAACGATATCTGGACGGTTGATTTAAACACTCGAAAGACGCAGCGCCTGACCCCCATGAAATGGTTGCAACATGAGCCGGCGTGGTCTCCAGATGGTCAGTTTCTGTATTTTCTATCTGGTAACGGCGGACAGGTTCATGACATATGGCAAATCGATATGAACAATAATTCGCAGCAACAATTGACGGTCGGTCAGCTGTATAACTTTGATGTGTCGGTGAATAAACACAATGAACTGGTTTTCTCCAGTAACCGCTCGGGCAATTATGAGCTTTGGTGGATGGACCCGAAACAACAAGGCGACAAACGGTTTAAACAATTGACGAACCACCCAGGTTTTGATGCAAGCCCCAGTTGGTCACCGGATGCAAGTCACATCGTGTTTGAGTCAACCCGTGAAGGAAAACAAAACCTCTGGTTGTATTCGTTAAAAGATAAGTCTGTCTCTCGACTGACGTCGCATCCAGTGGGTGCGAGAAAACCTGTTTGGAAGCCTGCGTTATGAAGTCTCTAAGTCGTTTCTTTTTATTTAGCTGGCTTGCTTTAATCGGTAGCAGTGCTTTTGCACTGAGCCTGTCGCATGTGAGTTTAAGCAACAACGAATTCAATCCGCATCAAGGCGATTCCGTTGACCTGCTTTTCCATCTCGATGAAGCCGCGGAAGTCGAAGTGCGTTGGTTCGATGGGCGAGACCTGTTAATTCGAAAACAGGTGTTAGGTCGATTAAAAAAAGGTGACCATCGTATAGCCTGGGATGGAAAAGATAATGCAGGTAAGTTGGTTCCTGCTGAAGCTTATCATTACACGATTATTGCGCACATTCCAAAAACGGGAGAAACCGTCGAATACGATTTGACGGATCTCACCGGCGGTGACGACTTTCATATCACCAACGTTGAGTACAATCCGAAAACCCAACAGTTGAAATATTATCTGAACAAACCGTCGCGCGTGAACATTCGCGTTGGCTTTAAAGACGGCGGCCCTTTGATCCGCACTTTATTGGACTGGGTGCCTCGAGATGCAGGAACTCATGAAGAGCCGTGGGATGGTTTTGATGAAAACAAAATGATGAACCTGGGCGAGCATGCCGGACGCATGTTTAATACGCGGGGGTACACATTACCCGACAATACGGTTTTGGTATTGCCTTACTCAGGAAAAACCACGGTGATTGATGAATTGCCGTGGGGGAAAACGCAACGTGTTGTGAAAAAGCAATTCAAAAAACGCATGTATGCTCACGTACAACAAAGTATGGAAACCCGCGGTGATTATCAAACGACGTTAGCGGTGGTGGGCGATACCCAAACTAGAAAAGACGGCGCGCCCATTGTAAGTGGTAACGTCTCGTTGGAACTGGATGTGCCCGAGCACATGCGTGAACTGGTATTGTCCCGACGCTTTGAACAGGTCATTTACGTGGATGGTATTTACACGTTTGAAAATGAAGTGGGGTATGTGCCGCTTACATTTCAATGGGATACGAAAGACTTAAACGAAGGGTATCATTTTGTCACGGTCAATGTACTCGGTTACGAAGGCAATATTGGTATGGCGACGTTAAAAGTGTTTGTCGAGAAAGAACGGCATGCTCAACAACACCAGACAAGAGGTGAGTAATGTTACATCGAATAAAAATAATGGTTGTGATGGTTGCGTTGGCATCGGTCATGATGAGCGAGGCGAAACAGTCCAATTCCGATGATAAAGCACAGCAAGCGGTTAACGACGAGCAAGTCAAAAAGAAAATTCAGACATTGGCGAAAGAGTCAGAGAACGCCTTAAACAATCAGAAGTTTGGAAAAGCTTCGAGAAAGCTCAGCCGACTGGCGTCATTAGAGCCGGATAACCAAAAGGTGCAGGTTAACCTAGTGGAAAGCTACATCAATATCAATCAATTATCGGAAGCGAGAAAAGTTTTGGATAAGAGTTTGAAAACGAAAAACGTAAGCAACGACCTGCTGTTACAAAATGCGCGCTTGCTGGTATTGGAAAAACAATCCCAGAAAGCCCTTGAGCAGTATTACTCGATCATAGAATCCTCTCCAAAGGAATCGGCTGCCTGGATTGGTGCGGCCAATATACATTATGAATGGGGCGAAACAGATAAGGGCGATAAAGCACTCGACCAATATTGGAAACTTTTACAGGAAAATCAACAGCAATAGTATTTTTTAATAAATACAATAACACGGATAATAAAAGGTTACTGAACATGCCAACTGAATCGGTTTTGAAGATCAAAGACGTATTTGCAACAGTGAAGAAAAAAACAAGCTGGCTGCCTGTTGTATTACTGAGTAGCTGTCTGAGCTTTGGTCTTGTAGAGCAGGCGAGTGCTCATGGAATGAGTGGATCTTCGCAAGGCGACCAGAACCCAGACGATGATCCTGACGATCCATGTGAAGGGGATGGCGCCGGTAAACCGGTTCGCCTGTTTTCCGGTGTTGAACGTTACTCCATTACCGATTTATCAGTGGCTGGCAATATCCCCATTCAGCTGGAACGGCGATACGACAGTAAAACCGATTACGACAGCCCTCTCGGTCATGGTTGGGCGTTTGATTTTGATCGTCGATTATTCGAATACCCTGATAACTCAGTTGTCATGCGTAAAGCATGCGGTGAACAGTACAAGTTTGTCTATACTGCTGATGCTTATGTTACTCCTGGCGGTATTAATGGTGAACTCGAAAAAGATGGTAGCAATGGTCATATTTTTACTTACTTAAGTGGATACAAAGATTTTTTTGACAGTGAAGGTCGGCTAGTAGCCAAAGTGGCTCCAGATGGTCATTTTTTGGAGTTTGCTTATACGGAAGATAAGAAGCCTTTAACGGGGACATCGAAGTACAGTGTTGATCCCACCAAGCCGATGACCGTTGCCTGGCATTATCAACTGTTGAGTATTGCTGAATTTAATCCTTACGGTGATTTTACGGGTAACCTGGTTGAGTTTGAGTACAGCGATACGACAGGCAGGCTGACTAAAGCCACCACCAGTGATGGGCGAGAGGTTGTTTATAAACACGATACGTTAGATGTGGATGGAGTAAGTTTAACGCAGGGCAATCTGGTTGAAGTAATAGCGCCTGACAATAAGAAACATCAATACGGCTACAATGATTCGTTTGATCGTCATAACGTAACGTCCTTTAAACCTGGAGATGATAGTCAACCTTTCGTCAATACGTACGATCAGAATGACCGTGTTATAAAACAGCAGTATGGTAATTTAACACTTGATATTTCTTATGAAGTACCATTTCAAAAAACAAAACTTGTCCAAACCATTGTCGATGACAATAACCAAGTTATTCATACAGCCACGAATATTTTTGAATACAATGAGGCCGGTTATCTTGTTAAGAAAACCTTAGACTCAGGCCAATCAATCCATCATGAATACAATGATAATAATGAGATTGTTAAATCGTGGCGTACTAGCCCTACGCAAGACGGACAAGAATCAACGGATCAAGCCGTAGAGTATGAGTACGACAGTAAAGGCAATGTTATTTCAGAAACTACTTATTCAGTGAATAACTCGGTTATAGCTCGTGTATCAAAAACCTATACCGACACTAATAAAATTGCTTCTGAGACACGTACCGATCCTGAAACAGGTGAAACCCGAACGGTTACCTACAGTTATTATGAAGACACGGATCAGCTAAAGTCAGTGGATGGACCACGAGAAGATGTCGATGATATTACAACGTTTTCATATCATGTGAATCCCGTTAGGCTTGGTGCTACTTCAAGTGGTGGTGCTGGGGTTAGTAGCGGTCGAGTGGCAGTAATGTCACACAATGAGTCTAATGGTACTGCACGACCCAAGCGACTGCATAAAATTACCAATGCGTTGGGGCATTCCGTTCGATTCGAATCATACCGTCCGACTTTTATTATTCTTGGCTCTGGTGGAAACGGAGGGCCTATACTTCCGCACCAGATCGTTAATGCTAATGGCACCACATTTGACTTGGAATATACGAGAAAAGGCGCGTTAACTAAGGTTTCGGGAGGGGGCTCCACCACGAATATAGAATGGCACCCATATGACCGTATAAAATCAGTAACTACCAACGGAAATCGTCTGACATTCGACTACATTGCAGAAGGTAACCAACCTATTCAACCGATTCAAGCTAGCGCTGGACTCGGTCGAGTTTCTTTGAGTTCAGGTTCAGGCGGGGGCAGTTCCGGACGTATGGGAATTGCTACGCCTCAATATGACACCAGTATCAATTATTTAGTTCAGCGCATAACAGACTCTAAAGGTAACTCGCTTAATTACGCTTATACTAAAGATGGAATTCTTAAGTCCATTACCATTACTGACGCAGATGGTAATGAGACATTTAAGCAAACGAATCAATTCGATGCTCTTGGAAGAATCGTTCAAGTCCAAGGACAAGATACGTCATCTTCGAGTATCGAGTATGATGCTAATGGTAACCCTACGGTAATTACCGACCAACTCAATCAAAAAGTCGTTCAAACTTATAATAGCTTCAATCAAGTGACTTCGATTGTTGATGCGATGGACGGTAAGACTGAGCTGACTTATAACGTTCACCAAGAAGTCAGCAAAGTTAAAGATGCAGAAGGTCGGGAAACTATTTATGAATACAACGCGTTTGGAGAGCTGACAAAAATTGTGAGTCCTGACACCGGGACAACGACCTATACTTACGATAAGGCGGGAAATGTCACTTCACAAACCGATAATCGTGGTATTACAGTTACTTTTTCTTACGATGCCATTAGTCGGTTAACAGAAGAAGATTATCCAGACGATTCTCAAAATATCACTTACACTTACGATGATACGACAGACGGCAATAGAGGTATTGGTCGATTAACCTCGGTTCAAGATCCAAGTGGTAGTACGTCGATTCGTTACAATGGAGTTGGGCAAGTTCTTAGAGAAACGCGAGTGATACAGGGACAAGCCTTTGTAACAAACTACTCTTATTCAAATGGTCGAATGTCCGAAATAGAATACCCTGGTAACTTAACAATAAGATACCGTTACACTAATGATGGTGATTTGATCGGTATTGATCGTGAGATTGACGCAGACACAAGTGAGCCGATTGTTTCAAATATAGGTTATTTACCCTTTGGGCCTGCTGAAAAAATGACGTTGGGCAATGGTGTTGTAGAGACTTTTAACTACAGTAATGATTACGTATTGCAATCAATTTCGAGCGAAATACGTTCGAGTAACTTAACTTACAATGCCATCAATAATATAACTGCAATTTCAGACTCTAAGAATACAGCGCGTAATCAGACATTTGAATATGATGCGTTGGATCGACTTACTTCGGCAAGCGGTTCTTATGGTGAACTATCTTTTGATTACGATAAAATCTCGAATCGACTATCGAAAACAGTCGGGAGCGAAACGCACAGTTATGGCTACACAGATAAATCGTTTTTATCCGATATTGCGATTGGTATTGAAACGAGTGAGCTTAAGTACGATGCCAATGGTAATACGATACAAAAAGGCGACTTGTTTTTGGGGTATAACGAAGGTAATCGGTTAAGTTCAGTATCTCAAGGGACGATCACCGCCTCTTATTTATACAATGCGAAGGGAGAGCGAGTTTTAAAAAATGTAAATGGAAGCAAAAAGTATTTCATATATGATATTGCAGGTCAGCTTATCGCTGAAGCAAATGAAAGTGGTGTAACAAGACAATATGTTTACTTTAATGGCTTGCCTGTTGCTCAATACTCGTCTGGAGAAACGTATTTTTATCATAGCTCACATTTAGGTACGCCCGAATTTTTAACTGATCGAAATAAAACAATTGTATGGGAGGCTAATTACTCACCCTTTGGTAAAGCAAATGTAACTATCGAAGCAGTTGAAAACAACATTAGATTTCCTGGGCAGTATTTCGATTCCGAATCAGGTTTGCACTATAACTATTTCCGTGATTATGATCCGGAAACTGGCCGGTACATCGAAGGTGATCCACTCGGACTATTCGATGGGACGAATACTTTTGGATACGCTCAACAGAATCCGATAATGTTAATTGATCCACTTGGGTTATGGTCATGGGGGGATCCGCTTCCACAAGGATTAGTTGACGGAGTCGCAGGGTTCGGAGATGCATTTGGCGCGGGATTAATTCGCGATGCTCTTGGAATCGATGGTGGCGTAAATAAATGTAGCCCAGCTTATAATACCGCTACGGCAATTGGTAGTTTGTGGGGACCAATGGGCCGGCTTGGATATATCGCAAAAGTTTCTCAAATTCCTAGAAGAGCAGCGCAGCTAGGGGGAAGTGCATGGAAGCAGGCAAGACGGGCGTATAAGTATCGAAAATTAATGAAAAGTTACTTTAGAGGACGAACTCCTTGGAGAAAGTGGTTAGAACGACGAGACCCTACGTGGGATTCTTTAAAAAGCAAAAAGTCATATGAACAAATATTACAAAGATCAGGTGGTCACAACAAAAGCTGGAATATACCATTACTTTATGCACCTTTAGCCGGTGGAGCTGGAAGGATTGCAAATAACAACTCTGAATGTAATTGTTAGTATGCTTTTTTTACAAGATAATCGATTTAAAAACTTCAATAAGCTGGTTTTATGTTCTTACGACTTGAATTTGAATAAAATCAAATCCGAGAATATAGAGAGTAAAGGTAAATTGAAGTCAGGTCATTATTTTAATGAGAGACGGTGTTTTGGTGCAGATTTAACGTTAGTACTGATAGATGATTTTAAGGAACCATTTTTTATTGCTAACGGGAAAAGACACTCTTTCTCAAAAGGACGGGTTTACGCTAAGTTTCAGCAAAAAACATTATTCTCTATATTTAAAATAATGATTGAGAGTGATGTTGTAGTAGATTTTCAATATTTTAGACCATTGCATAGAAAATTTCTGGAAGACCCTGTTTTAGGAGAGGAGCATTCACAACCATTGTTGTACGCGACTACCTTGATTAACGAATTAGGTAGTCGTTGTCATAGCAATGTCACTTAGCTTTTTAAGTATTGACAATGTTCAGAGCTTTACTAATACGATCGCGTTTTAGTTTGAAGACTCTGGCTTCCACTTTGCGTTAAAGTTAATTTCTAGTTAGACAGTTTTCTTTGGATGGAAGTTTAAGTTTCAGGCTCTTTAAGTTCTCAAATACCAATAAAACGCAAAACAGTAATAAAACTCAAGCCAGCATCGCTTATCATCTCCTACCGCAATTTTAATTCAAGTTGCTAAAATTTCAACAAGGACTAGGAGATGAAATTAATGATAAGAATCAAAGTAAAACTGTTGGCAATATTATTAATGTCAACGAGCTTTTATGTTGAAGGTTCAAAGTACTACCAGCCGAAAAAAACGCAAGCAACCGATCAGGTTATTGTTAAATTGAAGCCGAATGTTTCGAGTAAGTCGAAGCTTGACTTGAATAAGTCGCTAACTTCATTAGCAAAAAACAAAGGTGCCGAAATTCGATTTTTAAAGTCTGGCGCTTTCAATACTCAAGTCTACAAACTGAGCAAATTTCGAAAGCAAACAGAACTAAAGTCACTTATTACTGAGCTAAAAAAGCATCCGCATGTTGAATATGCGGAACCTGATTACATCAATTACCCGGACTTCGTTCCTAACGATTCACTTTACTCAATGCAAGAACATTACTTTGATAATACATGGGGCATTAATTTACCAGACGCATGGGATATTGCTCGCGGTAATGGTGTAGTCGTTGCGGTATTGGATACAGGTACTGTCGCTCATGATGACTTATCTGCGAATTACTTACCGGGTTATGACATGATTTCGAGCGCTGCACGAGCCAGAGACGGAAATGGTAGAGATAATGATCCAACGGATCAAGGCGATTGGGCGTCGAACGGTGAATGCGGTTCTGGAAACGATCAAAATTCATCTTGGCACGGCACGCACGTGTCGGGAACCATCGCTGCGCGAACGGATAATGGCATTGGTGTTGCTGGTGTGGCTTTTGAGTCGCAAATTGTTCCTGTTCGGGTTTTAGGTCGATGCGGTGGTTATACATCGGATATCGCTGATGGAATCATTTGGGCTTCTGGCGGCAATGTATCGGGGGCACCTACGAATCAGAATCCAGCCGACATAATTAATATGAGCCTTGGGGGTGAAGGCAGTTGCGGCTCCACTTATCAAAATGCCATCAACTATGCTCGTTCTAGAGGCGTGTCGGTGGTTGTCTCTGCGGGAAATGACAACGCGAATGTGAGTGGTTATCGGCCAGCGAATTGCTCAAATGTAATTGCTGTCGCTGCGACAAACCGTTCAGGTGGCAAAGCCAGTTTTTCGAATTATGGCTCCAAAGTCGATTTGGCCGCACCGGGAGTCAATGTAAATTCGACCTCTAATGCCGGAATCACTACTGAAGGAAATGAAATGTACCGCACAAATAGTGGTACTTCCATGGCTGCTCCTCATGTTTCAGGTGTCGCTGCGCTTATGTTATCGGTAAAACCCGGATTATCCACCTCAGCAGTAGAAGGTATTTTAAAAGCTAGTGCTCGCGCATTCCCAGATGCTTGTAATGATTGTGGTACTGGAATTGTTGATGCGCTGTCAGCGTTGCAAATGGCGTTACGCGAAATTGGTTCCCATTTTTACGAATATGGTGCGTGTCGCTATTATACTCGCCAAGGCTTTTTAACTTGGGAAAGTACCGGCTCGGGTAGTACGTATACGCTTCAACGAAAAACAGGCAATAATTGGTACAACATTTATACGGGAACGAGTCCCATTCGACGCTATGACACAACGGAAAGTGACCGAACACATTATCTTCGCGTTAAATCAACGAAAGATGGGGTTAGTGGTCGTTGGAGGACGATGAATATTTTTGTACCAAAATGTTGGAACGGTGGTGGGCCTTTACCTCACTAGATCGCACTTTTCGTGGGCATTTAGTTGCCCGCGAAGTCTTTCGACCAAGTGTTAAAGACTTAATTTTAAATGCCTGAACAATATCGCAAGCGGTCGGAAAAGAGTGATAATTTTAGTAAAAATAAAGAAGTCGAAAAATTATGTTCGTTCTCGGTGCTCAATCAACGAGCACCGAAAATGACCATGGTTTTACC
>JBPEWV010000068.1:0-8209 GCA_052032335.1 Pleionea sp.
GGCCAGTGGACGTTATTATCTTTTCTCGCCGCAGGGGCATTCAGTTTCACCAAAGTACCAGAAGCCACGACCTACGCACCCGCGGCCATAGCCTTCATTTTGGAACTGGAAAACGAAGGCACCGAAGGCGAAGTTGCCATGCTGACGCTAATGTTACTGGTTTGGTTAATTTTGACCTTTCTAGGCATAGCCGCCCGGTTTGCTTTAGCCTACTACGCCGAGCGTAACGACAATCCTTCGACGTCGTCAAAAGGAAAACACGACCCCGAGGTCTGAACCGCAACCTCCCTATTGACGGCGCGCTCAATGCCATATCTCACTCGACGTCGGCTTTTCGATTAGCGGTTGAGTGAGGCGCCTTTAAATAGGATAATATTGCCGAATAATCAAATGATTAGGTTCTATTGCCGAGAGAACTCGAGTGACCGAATACTTTTTACTACTAATCAGTACCGTTTTGGTGAACAACTTTGTTCTGGTCAAATTTCTTGGCCTTTGTCCATTTATGGGCGTTTCAAGCAAAGTTGATACTGCCATTGGTATGTCGTTTGCGACAACTTTCGTCCTGACATTGGCTTCGGCCTGCAGTTATCTGGTTGATACCTTTCTACTGGCGCCTTTGGATCTACAATATTTACGCACTTTGTGCTTCATACTGGTGATTGCGGTTGTGGTCCAATTTACCGAAATGGTGGTGCACAAAACCAGCCCAGTTCTGTATCGTTTGCTGGGTATTTTTCTCCCGCTAATCACCACCAACTGTGCGGTTTTAGGTGTCGCGTTATTAAATGTTAACGAACAGCATAATTTTGTACAGTCCATCGTGTATGGTTTTGGTGCCGCAGCGGGCTTTTCTCTGGTTCTAGTTCTGTTTTCATCCATGCGCGAACGCATCAATGTCGCAGATGTGCCGGAACCCTTTCAGGGACCTGCTATTGCCATGATTACGGCGGGCCTGATGTCGTTAGCCTTCATGGGATTTTCGGGATTGGTTAAGTTTTAATGAGTACCTTAACCGCTGTTTTAATTCTGGTGATTCTGGCCGCTGTGTTTGGCGCCTTGCTCGGCTATGCCGCCATTCGTTTTAGAGTCGAATCCGATCCTATCGTTGAACAAATTGACAATATTCTGCCGCAAACGCAATGCGGCCAATGTGGCTACCCGGGATGCCGTCCTTATGCTGAAGCCATTGCCAATGGTGACGAGATTAACAAATGCCCACCGGGAGGAGACGCTGGCGTGAAAGCGCTGGCAGAACTTTTAGGACGCGACGTAAAACCCCTTGATGAAACTCTCGAAGAAAGCCAGCCAACGGTCGCCTATATTCGGGAAGAAGAATGCATCGGTTGCACCAAATGTATTCAGGCCTGTCCGGTTGATGCCATTGTCGGCGCACCCAAATTAATGCATACGGTAATTATCGACGAATGCACCGGATGCGATTTATGCGTCGCCCCCTGCCCCGTCGATTGTATCGATATGGTTGCGCAGGAAAATGATATTCGAGAATGGCAATGGCCACACCCTAAAAATCTGGCGACTAACCAAGACTTACGCATTCCGGTAAAGCAGGTGTCGTAATGCAAACGATCGACTCAAATAAAATAATTCATCACACTCGATACGACTTTCACGGCGGTATCCACCCGGAAGAGTTCAAACAAATTTCAAATGCACGTCCGATTCAGGACCTGCCCTTACCGCCCGAACTTATCATCCCGTTAAACCAGCACAGTGGAACTCAGGCGCTGCCCTGTGTTGAAGTTGGTGATCAAGTTCTAAAAGGCAGCCTCATAGCCGCCGCGCAAGGGAATTTGTCGGCTAACATTCATGCCTCAGCGAGTGGCGTAGTAACGCATATCGAAGACCGTCCGATCGCTCACCCCTCAGGCATGAGTGACTTGTGCATTGTGATTAAAACAGAAGCAAACTCTGCGACTTCGTATTACACACCAATAGAGGCTCCCTTCGAAACCAGCCGGCAAACATTACTGGAAAGAATTTACGAAGCGGGAATCGTTGGCATGGGAGGGGCGTCTTTCCCCAGCCACATTAAACTCGCGGCACAGGTAGAAACATTAATCATCAATGCCGCCGAATGTGAGCCCTATATTACATGTGACGATCGTCTTATGCAGGACCACTCAGCAGAGCTGATCGAGTCGTTCCGGCTATTGCAATACATTCTGTCCGCCAAACAATGCATTATTGGTATTGAGGACAATAAAACCGCTGCCATTCAGGCTTTAGAAGCTGCGATTTTAGAGGCAGAAACAAGCGACATTTCAATTTGCGTCGTGCCGACCAAATATCCGTCTGGTGGTGAAAAACAACTCATCGAGTTAATTACGGGACAACAGGTTCCTTCGGGTAAGTTAACCACATCTCTCGAACTGGTAATGCACAATGTAGCTACCGCATACGCGGTTTACCGTGCAATCACTGAAGGCCAACCTTTGATCAGTCGAGTTACCACCCTGACCGGACAGGCTTGCAAAAAAGCGGGAAATTATGAGGTGTTAATAGGCACTCCTTTTGACTGGTTATTTGAACAAGTTGAAGTGCGACAAGCGGAACAAATTATCATGGGCGGCCCAATGATGGGGTTTAAAGTGCTGGACACATCAGCTTCGGTGATCAAGTCGACCAATTGTCTCATCACCGCCGCCAAAGGAGAGCTCGGAAACGACTCACTAGCACTTCCCTGCATTCGCTGCGGAGCCTGCGCCGATGCCTGTCCGGCCTCCTTACTGCCTCAGCAGCTTTATTGGTTTGCGCGCAGTGAAGAGTTCGAAAAAGCGGAACAACACAAGTTATTTGATTGCATCGAATGCGGCGCCTGCGCTTATGTATGCCCGAGTCAAATTCCATTAGTGCACTATTATCGGTTTGCTAAAAATGAAATCGTTCAACGCGCGAAAGAAAAACAAGTTGCTGCACACGCTCGTGAACGCTTTGAGTTCCGAGAGTATCGCTTAAAGCGAGAGAAAGCGGAACGCGCAGAAAAACATCGAAAAGCCGCCGAAGCCAGAAAGAAAGCCGCCGAAGCAAAAGGTCAAGAGAACGAAAAGAAAGCGACCATTGCCGATGCAGTTGCTCGAGCAAAAGCCCGCAAGCAAGAAAAAAAGGACAATGAGTCATCATGATTCCCAGCTCTTCGCCGCATAAAGCATCGGCCAACAGTGTGGCGCAAATGATGCAAAAAGTCATTTACGCCACCATCCCGGGTGCACTCGCCCTGTTTTACTTTTTTGGCTGGGGTGTGGTGTTCAATGTATTGATCTGCAGTTTAGTTGCCATTGGCTGCGAATGGACTGTGATGAAACTCCGAAGTCGCCCGCCAAAGATCGCTCTGGCTGATTACAGCGCTGTTTTAACCGCTGTTCTACTAGGGCTTGCTCTGCCACCTTTAGCGCCTTGGTGGGTCGCTGCTATCGGAACCTTATTTGCTATCGTATTTGCCAAACACCTGTACGGCGGATTGGGCTACAACCCATTTAACCCGGCAATGGTGGGTTACGTTTTATTGTTGATATCGTTCCCTGTGGCAATGACGGCCTGGTTACCACCGCACATGCTAGCTAATCACACACCGTCTTTTCTCGACAGTTTTTGGCTGGTTTTCACCAGTCAGGATTCTCTGGGCAACCCGTTAAATTACTACTTACTTGATGCTGATGGTTTTACCATGGCGACGCCTCTCGATGAAATAAAAACGGGCATGAGCATGGGATTTGTCATTGATGAAATTAAGCAAAAGCCTATCTTTGATGCCTGGGCCAACGTTGGTTGGCAATGGGTAAACCTGGCATTTCTTGCCGGTGGCCTTTATTTATGGGCAAACAAGGTTATTTCGTGGCATATTCCGGTTGGATTTCTGGCTGGTATCTTAATGGTGGGCGGATTGCTCTACGGATACGATGTCAACCTGAACCCCAGCCCTGCGGTACACTTACTCAGTGGTGCAACCATGTTTGGCGCTTTCTTTATTGCGACCGATCCGGTTTCTGCATCGACCACAAATAAAGGTCGTGTGATTTATGGCTTTTTAATCGGGGTGTTGGTGGTGCTGATTCGCAATTACGGCGGCTACCCCGATGCTGTGGCTTTCGCGGTTTTGTTACTCAATATGGCAGCACCACTGATTGATTACTATACACAACCGGCCGTGTATGGTACTCAGAGGAAGCCTTGATGCTATTACGCTCGATTTACAAAAACGCCTTGGAACTGGCTGCTTTTGCCTTGCTGTCTATTGGACTTATCGCAGTGTTTCACTGGTTAACAAAAGACAAAATTCAAGCTGAAATGGAAGCAAAACAAGCTCGAACATTAAGCCAACTTGTCCCCCCCAAAAAATACAACAATGACGTTTACCATGATTGCATTGTTATCGACAGTGGCGGAACACTGCATCCGAAAAAACCAACAAAGTTTTATCGAATGACTCGGGACGACTACCCCGTAGCAACGGTTTTTACGGTAGTAACAACGCAGGGCTATAATGGTACCATCGAATTAATTTTAGCCATCTATCACAATGACGACTCGATTGCCGGCGTTCGAGTTGTGCAGCATAACGAGACTCCTGGTCTTGGCGACAAACTCGAGTTGCAAAAGTCAGACTGGATAACTCAGTTTTCTGGTTTATCGCTGAAACAAATTCCAGAAGACGAGTGGAAAGTAAAAAAAGATGGCGGACAGTTTGATGCCTTTACTGGAGCGACGATCACACCGAGGGCGACTTTAAAGGCCATCGCTGACGGATTAACATTTTATCAGACAAACAAACAAACCATCTTTAACCGGCCAAATGACTGTGGAGAAAGCGGTGAGTCAGCAAGTTAATTACAAAACCATAAGCATTGACGGTCTTTGGACCAACAACCCTGCTTTGGTTCAACTACTTGGTCTGTGTCCGCTGCTCGCGGTGAGTAATACCTTGATTAATGGACTTGGCCTCGGCATTGCAACCACCATGGTTCTGGTGGGCTCCAACATTTCTGTTTCACTGGTTCGGCATTGGATCCCAAAAGAAATTCGCATCCCGGTATTCGTTATGATGATCGCCTCTTTCGTTACCAATACACAGTTACTGATGAACGCGTTCACCTACGAGCTTTATCTGGTTCTTGGTATTTTTATTCCGCTCATCGTTACCAACTGTACAATAATCGGCCGTGCAGAAGCATTCGCATCGAAAAATCCAATCGTTCCCTCCTTTGTCGATGGTTTAACCCAGGGCATCGGTTTTTCAACTGTACTGGTTTTACTGGGCGCAATTAGAGAACTGTTTGGCCAAGGCACCCTTTTCTACGGAGCGCATCAACTACTTGGAGAATGGGCAAGAGTTTTAACCATTCAAGTTTATGAAGTGGATCAGTCATTTCTCTTCGCGATTCTTCCCCCCGGCGCTTTTGTGGGTTTGGGATTGCTTATTGCTTTAAAAAACGTCATCGATAAACAATTAATTGCCAAACGCACACACAAGCAACCTGCTCCCAACATGAATGCCAAATCTTCAACAGTATAAGTCGTTATTTACACTAGCTTTTTCGTGTTATAAGGTGGTAGCATCGTTAAAAAATAAGTACAGCAGGTTTCAGAGAGTATGTCGAAAGGACGGCTTGTCATAGTGGGTACGGGGTTAATCACGCCGAAGCACATCACTCAGGAATCTATCAACCACATTCAAGCAGCCGACCGCATATACTACATCACTCCCGACTTACTCTCGGCCGATTATCTAAAATCGCTCAACCCAAACTTGGTTTCGCTCGCCGACTGTTACCAGCTTACTAAAAATAGAAAAGACACCTATCAATTAATGGTTGAACGAGTAATGGAAGGAGTCTATGAAGGGCTTAATATCGTCGCCATATTTTACGGTCACCCCGGGGTCTTCGTAACGCCCTCACACGATCTTATCACCCGAGCCAAAGCAGAAAACATTCCAGCTGAAATGCTACCCGGAATTTCCGCTGAAGACTGTTTATTTTCTGACCTTGGGATCGATCCGGGCACACTGGGTTGCCAAAGTTATGAGGCGACCTATTTCTTGCTCAACAAGATAAATTTGAACACCGCGTCACCCACCATTTTATGGCAACTCGGTGTTGTCGGCGATTTGTCTTTTAATACGAACATTCAACCAGCTAGCAATGGCTTGGATATGCTAATGGACAAATTGCGCAAATACTTTGATGACACTCAATCACTTATTATTTACGAAGCGCCGGAAATACCTGGGTTTGATCCGCGAGCGGAAGAAATTAATCTCGGGCAGCTCAACCAAGCAACTATCAAAGATATATCCACGCTTTATATTCCCCCTGCGCACGAACCGATTTTAGATCAATTGTTTATCGATAAATGGCAACTTGCCTACCAATAAAAAACAAGGAGAAAAACATGTCCGAAAAACTGAAAAGTCTGCTGACTGACCTTGGTCGAGACTCAAACCTCGAAAGCCAGTACAAAGAGGATCGGGAGTCGGTAATGTCTCAGTATGCTTTGAATGATGACGAGAAAGAGCTGCTTAGAAATGAAGATACTGATGGTATAAAATCCAAACTGTCTCTCGACAGTGGTGTACAATCCATTCAAAAGGTAATCAAAGTTCCGTAAGTATGGCTGATGTATCAATGGTAAAGAAAAGTAGGTGTGTGGCAATTTTTTCAATCGTGGCATGCTTACTTTTCATCGGATTCAACTCGCAACTGTTGGCTCAAGGAGAGCAACAAAGTCTTTCGGAGCAAAACGCAGTTGCCGAATCACTACTCGATAAAGGCGACTATGTTAACGCCTACAAGCGCGCTTTTAACGTTAGGGAAGAAGCGATTTATCAGAACGACCAAAAACAACTCGCCAAAGCAGTTTGGACTATCGGCATCAGCTTTTATTATCTGTCTGATTTAAAGGCCGCTTTGGACTACTACGAACAAGCTTTCACAATTTATCAATCGACCTATGATATTCCCAGTCAGGCGCATATATTAAGCAACATTTCGAGTGTGTACAGCGAGTTGCATGACTTTGACACCGCAATAGAATTCGATATGCGTGCAATCGAATTGGTTCGCGACACCGAGTTTGAAGATGAGTTTTTATGGCTTCGTTTAAACCTCGCCTACGATCTGGGACGAAATAAAGAATACGAAAACTCGATCCATCAATACCTCATCTTAATGGATCGATTGAACGACAGTCCCAATTATTTAAACTATTTATACCGCCAGTTATCAGAAATATATCGTCGTTCAGGTCAATTAGAACAAGCCAACACAACAATCCAAAAAGCGATTAAACTGGCCACAGACAATCAGTCGGACGAGCTTTTGTACGGCAGCTTACTGGAACAGGCCGAAGTTTTGCTGGAACTTCAGCAAGTCGATGAAGCAATTCAAAAAACTCAGAAAGCACTCGGGCATTTTAATGAAGCAAAAAGAAAATCGTTAGTAGCGCAGGCGTACAATATTTTGTATCGGGCGAATGAACAGCTCGGTCGTTATCAGGATGCCATCAAAGCATTTCGAATACAAAAACAGATAGAAGACGAACTTCAGTCGATTAAAATGCAGCAATACAGTCAAGTGTTTGCGATAGAAAAGCAAGTCAAAGAACAAAAAGATGCCATTCGCGCCATTCAAGTACAGAAAGACAAGCTGATTCAACACAATCAAACCACGATCGAACTTTACTCGATAATTATTGCTGCCCTGGCCTTTTTAAATATTGTGCTGATACTGACAAGCTTTTACCTGTACAAAAAAAGCCGCAAATAATGCGGCTTTTTTAAAGTTTTTTAGATTACAACATTTAGTCTTTGAACTTTTCAAACACCAAACAGGCATTAGTACCACCAAAACCAAAGCTGTTGCTTAAAATACGATTAAGCTCGACACCTTCTTCTGTTTTCTGAACAATGGGTAATCCCTCGGCATCCGGATCCAGCTCATCAATATTTGCAGACCCTGACACAAACCCGTGTTTCATCATCAACAGACTGTAAATCGCCTCATGGACTCCGGTTGCACCGAGTGAGTGGCCCGCCAGTGACTTAGTTGAAGAAATTTTTGGCATTTTATCGCCAAACACTTCTTTTAATGCTTTCAATTCAGCAACATCACCAACCGGGGTACTGGTACCATGAGTGTTAACGTAATCAATCTCACCGTCGGTAGTTGCCAACGCTTGTTGCATGCAACGT
>JBPEWV010000069.1:0-2489 GCA_052032335.1 Pleionea sp.
GATTTTGAATCCCCTGTGTCTACCAATTCCACCACTCTGGCATTGTGTGTTACTGCGAGCCACCTGGTAGCGTCTTTCGACCTGGCCCGAGCTTGAGTTTCCTCAAGAGCGGGCAATTATAATCAATCACTCGCGTATTGCAACACTAAATTTGCAATTGGTTAATCAACCAACAACTAAAGCTTATAGTACTCCCGATACCACTCAACGAAGTTCTGTATGCCCTTCTTAACCGGGGTGTTAGGTTTGAAGCCAACGGCTTTTTCCAGCTCTGAGACGTCGGCGGAGGTGCTAGGCACATCACCCGGTTGGATCGGCATCATGTTTTTTATGGCTTCTTTACCGGTCGCCTCTTCAATGGCTTTGACAAAATCCATCAACTTCACCGGATTGTTGTTGCCAATGTTAAACACCCGGTATTTGCAATAGCTGGTCGCCGGATCGGGATCGTCGCCTGTCCAGTCAGCGTTGGGCTCTGGTGGGTTATCCATCACTCGCACTACCCCTTCGACTATATCATCGATGTAGGTGAAATCGCGGATCATGTCACCATTGTTAAATATGTTGATGGGTTCTTCGTTCAATATGCCCTTAGTGAACAGGAACAAGGCCATGTCGGGGCGTCCCCAAGGTCCGTAAACGGTAAAGAAGCGCAAGCCCGTGGTTTTCATATCGTACAAATTGGAATAGGTGTGCGACATGAGTTCGTTGGCTTTTTTGCTTGCGGCGTACAAGGACACCGGATGGTCGACGTTGTGATGTTCAGAAAACGGTTGCAAGGTATTGGCGCCATACACCGAGCTCGACGATGCGTACACCAGATGGTCGACTTTATGGTGCCGACAGCCTTCCAGTATGTTCAAATGGCCGATGATGTTAGCGTCCATGTAAGCGTGTGGATTTTCAATGGAATAACGAACTCCCGCCTGAGCGGCTAAATGCACGACGGCGTCAAATTGTTCGTCGGCAAACAATTTGGCAATACCCTCTTTGTCGGCCACATCGAGCTTGTGAAAGCTAAAGTCGTCTTTCACTTTTAAGCGCTCCAGCCGTGACAACTTCAAATTCACATCGTAGTAATCGTTCAAGTTATCCAAACCGATGACGGTGTCGCCGCGGTCCAATAAATAATGACTGACGTGAGAACCGATAAATCCGGCCGCACCGGTTACCAATACGCGTTTACTCATGCAAAACTCCTGTTGTCTCGCTTAAATACGGGACAGATGAAACTCGGACTGTGCGAAGGCTTCCCGATCGAGAATGCCTTTGATATCGACCACATGGGCGCCCGACTTTAATCGCTCGCCCAATTCACTCATCGACCAGTCTTTGTATTGTTGATGCGCCACCGCCACAAACACCAAATCCAATTCGGTCAATTCGTCTTCCGACGCCAGTGTCACATCGTATTCGTGTTTCGCTTCGGCGGGCTCAGCCATCGGGTCGTGCACCAGAGGCTCGATACCAAAGCTCTTCAATTCGTCGATGATGTCGATGACTTTGGAGTTGCGCAAGTCGGGGCAGTTTTCTTTGAAGGTTAATCCCAGCACCGCCACTTTGGCTTTGCTGGCGTCTATGCCATTTTTGACCAATTTTTTAATCGCGCTTTGTACTATGGTTTTGCCCATGTCGTCGTTGATGCGACGTCCGGCCAAAATAACTCGCGGGTCATAACCGATAAGTTCCGCTTTGTGGGTCAGGTAATAAGGATCAACGCCGATGCAGTGGCCACCCACCAAACCAGGACGAAACGGCAAAAAGTTCCATTTAGTGCCCGCGGCTTCTAAAACATCCAGCGTGTCGATGTTCATTTTCTGGAAAATCAGTGACAGCTCGTTCATTAACGCGATATTCAAGTCGCGCTGGGTGTTTTCAATCACTTTCGCCGCTTCCGCCACTTTAATGCTCGACGCCCGGTAGACGCCAGCAGTCACCACACTTTCGTAAACGGCAGCAACAATGTCGAGGGTTGCCTGGTCCTGACCCGATACGATTTTGGTGATTTTGGTGAAGGTGTGTTCTTTATCACCCGGATTAATGCGCTCGGGAGAATACCCCACGGTAAAGTCGGTTCCACATTTTAATCCTGACTCGGCTTCTAAAATAGGCACACAATCTTCTTCGGTTGCACCCGGATAGACGGTTGACTCGAACACCACGATATCGCCTTTTTTCAAGGCTTGACCAACCGTTTTCGATGCGGCCAGCATAGGTCGTAAATCGGGCTTGCGCGACTCATTAATTGGCGTTGGTACCGCAACGATATGAAAATCGGCTTTACTCAACACTTCGGTGGAATCGGTAAACTCGATGTCAGCAGCGGTTAAGTCTTCGGATTCAACTTCCAACGTTTTATCAACGCCCTGCTTTAATTCAGCGATCCGGGTCTGGTTAATATCGAACCCAATAACGGACTGTGTTTTGCCGAAGGCGACGGCAACGGGCAGGCCAACGTAGCCTAGGCCAATCACAGAAACTTTGCGGTT
>JBPEWV010000007.1:0-47549 GCA_052032335.1 Pleionea sp.
CTGGTGTTGCATCAAATGCCAATTCACCGCGTTTTTTTAGCCAATAAGCAATACGGTCTTCATTAATAACGCCAGGATCCGCTTTCGGAGCTTTGAAACTCGAAGATTGAGCAACCATTGACGACATCGCCAACGAAGCTAATAAACTACTAACTACAAATTTATTCATTACGACTTACCTTTACATTTTGAATACTGTGCGTTTTTATTGCGAATATATTGCTTGATGACCGCTTCTCGCTCTTCTTTACCCATTTCCTCCGTGATTTTTCCTTGCTTAACTAAGATGGGCTCCAGCTTCCAGATATCCTTAACATATGGAGGCGCTGAACAGTTAAGTTGGGGTGGCTTTACATCGGTATCTGAAATTTGTTCGGACTGAATTGATTGACAGGCTGAAATGAGCATACTGAAGCCTAAAACAGCAACAAAAACTAGTGACGTTACTTTCATTGAGACATCTATTTTAAATTGAGATTCTCGGAGTATATCTAATTTCGGTTGAATTTCCTGTTAAATATTGCCTCTTTTTATGTGTTAATTTTCACATCGACAGATTACCAGTAAGCTGAGTCTGCCCCTACGGTCAGCAAGTTTTATCCCAAAACGAATGAATTTATCAGCTCATGAGCAATAACTGCTTGCCACCCCAATTCACCTAACCCTCTGATTTTCATGTACTAAAATCTAAATCAAAATAGTTTCCAGTTCACCAACTTCTAAAAGCTACCCGCTTAATTCGGTACTCCATTAATACTTCACAACCTGTCAAGAGCTGTAATTGGGCTAGGAGAATAACCATTTGATTCTTCTACAATATTTATTTTAAAGACACGTTTTTAGCGCACTTTCTAGGTTTCTTGCGTTGACTTTGACGCTCGTAAGGTACAAGAAATAATCATTCCCGTGAACATACTGCAAATTTGCCATTACGTGCCGTATCAACCACATAAAATAAATTACAGCCAATTGAATGCCCTGTAACGATTAGGATGGAAATAATAGAGATGCCAATATAACCAAGTACAATATCGAAAGCACAATCTCCACTACTGTTTAACCCCCTGAAGTTTATCCCCAAAGGTGTAGCGCTCACTCGAATAGTAAGTAAGCTATTCGAAAAATTGATTTTTTGTTCCCAATGCAAACTCCGAATTAAACTTGGAACAATTATCAGATGCGTTAGAATGTGAAGCTGCGGTAAAAAGCGGTGGAAATTGATATAAACCCTTTCAAAATCAATAATTAGAGAATCTTTATGAGTTTACTACCCCATTTAGAAGTTGAAACCCAATCCTCACCGGACGCCTCGGTAATTTGGCTGCATGGCCTGGGGGCCGATGGCAATGATTTTAAGCCCATCGTGCCTGAGTTGCGTTTACCTTCGTCGGCAGCGGTTCGCTTTATTTTTCCTCATGCGCCGTCAATGCCAGTGACTATCAACAATGGCTTCGTAATGCCAGCCTGGTACGATATTCTGGATATGACCATTGATCGCAAAGTGGATGAACAACAACTTCGCCGATCATCGGCAGAAATAGTAAAATTCATCGACAATGAAATCGAGCGAGGAATTCCAGCTGAGCGCATCATTATCGCCGGGTTTTCACAAGGCGGCGCGGTGGCCTTTGAAACGGTGTTATCGTCTTCGAGAAAGCTTGGTGGCTTGCTTGCAATGTCGACTTACTTCGCAACCAAAGACAGCATTCAGTTCAGCCAGGAAAATCAACACACACCGATTGCCATTCATCATGGTGTTTACGATCCGGTGGTCCCCGTCGCACTGGGCCAAACCAGTCAACAATTGCTGTTGTCCAAAGGCTATGCGGTCGATTATAAAACGTACCCGATGGAACATTCGGTTTGCCCTCAGCAAATTGGTGACATTGCTGCCTGGCTTAAAACAACTTTGCAACTGGAAAACTGATTCTTTACTCAACACCAATATCTAACCGGGTTGTGCCAACGTACAACCCAACAGGGTAAAAACAAAAGGAATCCTGTGACTCAAGAAAGTTCCGTCTCAGAAAAAGCTTATCAAATGTTGACCAGCGAAGACGATGGTCGACTGTGCCGGGATATTCCGGAAGAATCTTGCAACCACCAGCCGAAAAACTTTATCACGCACATCATTGCCTTGAGCATGACAAAAACCAGTGACGGTTTGATTGACCCAAAACTGGTGCTCAGTTGGTTATTGACGACATTGGGTGCGTCTTCATTCTGGGTTGGTTTACTGGTTCCCGTAAGAGAAGCAGGCGCCTTGTTGCCACAACTGTTTATTGCTGAGTGGGTCAGGCGACGTCCGATTAGAAAGTGGGTGTGGGCGGCAGGCTCGTTAGTGCAAGGGTTAAGTGTGTTGGGAATGTTAGCTGCAGCACTCACCTTAAACGGAGAACAACTGGGATTCGTGGTAGTTGTTTTGCTCGCCGTTCTCGCGATTGCGCGCAGTTTTTGCTCCGTCAGTTACAAAGATGTTTTAGGCAAGACCGTTTCCAAATCAACCCGAGGTACGGCAACGGGCACTGCCGGCTCCATCGCGGCCTCGGGCGTGATACTTTTCGGCTTGCTCCTGGTTTTCTCAATCATTCCTTTGACGGTATTTGGGATCAGCTGCGCCTTGGCCATTGCAGCAGGCTTCTGGATTGCGGCAGCAAGCATTTTCGGCCAGCTCGCGGAAACATCGGGTGCTACCGAAGGTGGTGAAAATGCCTCACGAAACTTTCTATCAAGAATTCAGTCGGTTTTAAGTGATCGCCAGTTAATCCGTTTTATCGTAGTTCGGGCACTGCTTATTGCCACCGCTTTGGCGCCACCATTTATTTTACTCGCCGGAGGCTCATTTGAGCAGCAGGAAGCCAACGAAACGATTGAATCACTTTTGGGGAATAATTCGCTGCTCGATTCTCAACTGGGACTGTATATATTGGCATCGTCCTTTGCTGGTTTGTTAAGCAGTTACCTCTGGGGACGCCTTGCGGATAAGTCGAGCAGAAAGGTTCTAATATTGTCATCGCTGATTGCGGCATGCGGCCTCGCGAGTATCGTTATAGCCAACTATTTTTGTTCCGAATTGCTTAAAACAATCTGGTTTCTTCCCATTTCTTTATTTGTTGTGATGCTGGCGTATCAGGGAGTTCGTCTAGGGCGTTCAACACACCTTGTTGACATGACACATCAAGAACAGCGCGCTAATTACACAGCGGTATCGAATAGTATTATTGGGGTTTTCTTAATGCTGGGTGGACTGTTTGGTTTAATTGCAGACCAGTGGGGCGTGACACTGGTCCTGATCATTTTTGTCATCATGTGTTTGCTGGCCTTCTTTTTTGCGTGGGGCTTAAAAGAAGTTCAAAACAATAACTCGTAATTAGATAACGCCAGTTATAAATAAACTTTTAATCATCAAACGGCCGAGCCAGTTTTTTCGGATCGAGTAAACTGGCCAGCTCTTCTTCACTTAAATCCGTTTTCTCTTTGGCCACCTCGAACACACTACGACCCTCTTTTTGCGCTTGCTTGGCAATTTCGGCCGCTTTTTCGTAGCCTATTCTGGTATTTAATGCCGTTGCTAAAATAGGGTTTTGTCCCAGCAGGCGATCCAACTTCTCTTCATTGACGGTGAAATCTTTAAGGGCTTTTTGGGTTAATGCATTAAGTGCATTGCTCATGAGTCGCACCGAGCCAACCGACTTATCGGCCATCAAAGGCAACATTACATTAAGTTGAAAATTGCCCGACTGATTCGCCACCGTTAAGGTGGTATCGTTACCCAAAACTTCAGCACACATCATGGCCATGCTCTCGGCCACTACCGGATTAACCTTTCCCGGCATGATTGAGGACCCTGGTTGTAAAGCTTTCAATTGTATTTCGGATAAACCGGAGTTCGGTCCTGAATTCATCCATCGAATGTCATTGGCAATTTTCATCAAACAGGTCGCCAATACTTTTAATTGGCCATGAATTTCAAGCGTCGGATCTTGAGCACTGATTCTTGATGCCAGATTGTTGCAAGGTTTAATCGGTAAATGCGTTTGCTCGGCTAACATGTTGGCCACCGTCTCGGGAAACTTTTTATGCCGATTGATGCCGGTTCCAATAGCCGTGCCTCCCAGCGGAATCTCCGAGAGTCGTCCCAACGAATTGATGATACGTTCACGACACTCATTGATCTGAAAACGCCAAGTTTCAATTTCGTCGCCCAACGACAAAGGCATCGCATCCATCAGGTGGGTCCTTCCAGTTTTAATAACATCGGCATACTTTTTGGCCAATAAACCAAGATGTTTATCGGTTATTTCAAACGCCGGGAGCAATTGTTCAACGATCGCCAACAGAATCGACAATTGCAAACTGGTTGGGATAACATCATTACTGCTCTGGCCATAGTTGACGTGATCGTTGGGATGAATCAAATCGTTGTTTTCGCCTTCTTGATTGCATAAATGTGCGATCACCTCATTCATGTTCATATTACTGCTGGTGCCCGACCCGGTTTGAAACACACTTACCGGAAATGCCTCGAGTCGCAACTGCTCATCGGCCAATACTTTATCGCACGACGAAATAATTCTCTCTGCCTGATTTTCACTAAGACAGTCAAGCTGGCTATTAGCTCGCGCTGCCGCCTTTTTAACTTGCGCCAAAGCCACGATAAACTCGTCAGGTAGGCATCTGTCCGAGTAATCGAAATTATCAATGGCGCGCTGCGTTTGTGCCCCATACAAGGCATCAGCAGGCACTTTTACCTCTCCAAGACTGTCTTTTTCAATGCGCATTTTAGTCATCAAGCCGCTCCGGAACAGTTGAGAAAAAGAACTAAATTAACTAACCTGATACTGATATATAACAGCGATTGGGTCAAATATTCACAATCGCACAAACAGTAAAGCAACGAAAAATCAAAGCACGACCGTATCATCGTCAATAACAAAGAATTACTGACAAACCGTAGGAGCTACTAATGACGCAGCAATTAAAGGAAGTTACCAAGCTCAACATTGGTAATGAGTCCATTAAGATGGTCAGTTTTAACAAAGTTGCCAAAGAATACGATCTCGATCGTCTGCCCTTCTCCATAAAAATTCTTCTGGAAAATTTATTACGACACGAATCTGAAACATTCGTCAGTGAAGATGACATCCGACAAGTTGCCAAATGGGAGACCGACAAAGACATCGAGCACGAAATTGCTTTTGTACCTGCTCGAGTCGTGCTTCAAGATTTTACCGGTGTGCCAGCGATCGTTGATCTTGCTGCCATGCGTAATGCCATGGAACGCCTGAAAGGTGATGCCAATAAGATCAACCCGTTTAACCCCGTCGAACTGGTCATCGATCATTCGGTCATGGTGGATCATTTCGCCACGGCAGACGCGTTTGAAAAAAATACCCAAATAGAAGTGGAACGCAACAGTGAGCGATATAAGTTTTTAAAATGGGGACAGTCGGCCTTCAGTAATTTCAAAGTCGTTCCGCCCGGTCGTGGCATTGTGCATCAGGTAAATTTGGAATACCTGGCGCGATGTGTGTTTAATACTGAGGTCGACGGCGAACAATGGGCGTATCCAGACACGTTGGTCGGCACCGATTCGCACACCACCATGATCAATGGATTGGGTATTTTAGGTTGGGGGGTCGGCGGAATCGAAGCCGAAGCGGCCATGCTGGGTCAACCGGTGACCATGCTGATCCCGAAAGTTGTGGGCTTCAAATTACAAGGAAAACTCAATCCTGGGGTCACTGCCACCGATATGGTGCTAACCATAACCGAACGGCTTCGTGAACACGGAGTGGTCGGGAAGTTTGTCGAGTTTTACGGTCCGGGCCTGGAGCATCTCAGTACCGCTGATCGAGCGACCATTGCTAATATGGCACCCGAGTATGGCGCAACCTGCGGTATATTCCCGCTGGATAAAGAAAGCACCCGTTACCTTGAGCTGACTGGCCGCAGCGAATCACAAATCAAGTTGGTCGAGCAGTACGCCCGCGAATTGGGCATATGGCACGATGGTCAGTCGGCCGATGCGACCTACCACGAAAACATCGAATTCGATTTGTCCAAAGTGGAACCGTCTATTGCCGGTCCCAAACGTCCACAAGATAGAATTGCTTTGTCGAACGCTGCCGAAAAATTCAAAGAGTGGATGAGTGAACGCATCAGCGTTGCCGACCCCGACAGCAACACGTTTGCCGACGAAGGTGGCAGCACTGCCGACGCGGCAGCATCACAATCGCAAAGTGAAGGTGTCGAAGTTGAATTTAAAAACCAAACGTTCGAATTAAAACCGGGTGCCGTGGTTATCGCGGCGATTACCAGTTGCACCAACACCTCCAATCCTTCGGTGTTAATCGCTGCGGGCCTTATGGCCAAAAAAGCGCGCGAAAAAGGATTGAGCACCAAACCATGGGTAAAGACTTCATTGGCTCCTGGCTCGCAAGTGGTTACCGAATACTTGAAAAACGCCGGGTTGATGGACGATCTCGATGCGCTGGGCTTTAATCTGGTCGGTTACGGTTGCACCACCTGTATTGGTAACTCCGGCCCGTTGCCCGATCCGATTCAAGAAGGCATCCGACTGGGGAAATTACCGGTATGCTCGGTCTTATCGGGCAATCGAAATTTCGAAGGCCGAATCCACTCCGATATTGCCGCTAACTACCTTGCTTCTCCGCCTCTGGTCGTCGCCTATGCCTTGGCTGGCAACATGCACATCGATATTACCAAAGAGCCGTTAGGCAACGATAAAGACGGCAACCCGGTCTATATGAAAGATCTGTGGCCAGAAGATTCAGAAATCAAAAAGATCGCTGACGAATTTGTTTCGCAAAATCTTTTCAGCGAGAAATACGCCGATATTTTCAAGGGCAATAAGGTTTGGGATGATCTTTCCGTCTCAGATAAAACCATTTACGACTGGCCCGACTCCAGCTACATCAAACAACCTCCATTTTTCACAGAAATGGACAAATCCACCCCCGATGTCAAAGCGATTGACAACGCGCGCTGTCTGGTCAAGGTTGGCGACAGTATTACCACCGATCACATTTCTCCGGCCGGCGCCATTGCTGAGTCGAGCCCTGCAAGTGACTATTTAAAATCGTTGGGTATTAAAGTAAAAGATTTTAACTCGTACGGATCGCGCCGTGGTAATCACGAAGTCATGATGCGCGGTACCTTTGCCAACGTTCGACTGAAAAATTTACTTGCGCCGGGCACCGAAGGCAGCCACACAACCCACTATCCGTCCGGCGAGCAAATGTCGATTTATGACGCTGCGCAGAAGTACCAAAACGATGATGTCCCCAGTGTGGTCATCGCCGGTAAAGAGTACGGCACTGGCTCAAGTCGTGACTGGGCAGCCAAAGGGCCTGCCCTACTCGGGATCAAAGCGGTCATGGCGCAGAGCTACGAGCGCATTCACCGTTCGAACTTGATCGGCATGGGCATTTTACCGTTACAGTTCAAGTCTGGCGAAAGTGCCGATACTTTCGATTTGAAAGGTGACGAAATATTCTCGATTCCTGCGGTAAACGCTAAAGATCGATTGGTCACCGTGACCGTCAGCGATCAAGACGGCAACAACGAAAAGCAGATCGAAATGACAGTACGCATCGACACGGAAAACGAGTATCAATACTTCGCCAATGGCGGCATTCTGCATTTCGTCATCCGCAAGTTACTGAATCAGTCATAAACAGGTAAACTGCCGTTAAATTTTTACGAAGTAAACGTTTATGACTGAAAATACCGAAACCCGCCTGAACCTCCGGGTGATTACCCCGGAGGATTATCCTGCTCTTGCAGCAATTATGGATACCGTATATCCCGATATTGGAGGTGCCTGGCCTAAAGCCACCATACAGGCACTGATCAACGCGTTTCCCGATGGCCAAATCTGCATTGAAGACAACGGTAAACTGGTCGCTGCAGCGCTGACCATCAAAGTCAATTACAACCGGTATTCCTCAAGGCATACTTACAAAGACATCATCAGTGACAAAGAAATTGCCAAACACGATGATCGCGGTGACGCGCTTTATGGATTGGACGTATTTGTCCATCCTGAATATCGAGGCTTACGCCTGGGTCGTCGTCTGTATGAAGCGCGCCGTGAGTTATGCCGAGCGCTCAATTTAAAAGCCATACTGGCAGGCGGACGTATTCCCGGTTACCGCAACTACGCTGAGGAGTTGAGTGTCGAAGAATACATCGATCAGGTTACTCGAAAAGAGTTGTACGATCCCATTCTGTCGTTTCAATTAGCCAATGATTTCGATATCAAACGCTTATTGCACAAATATTTACCCGAGGACAAAAAGTCACGTGGCTTTGCAACCCTGCTGGAGTGGGACAATATCTTTTTTGACGAAGATACCGACTCGGTTCACAGTGCGGAAAAATCGATCGTCCGGATAGGCGTTGCCCAATGGCAAATGCGGACCGTTCGTTCGCTTGAAGATCTGTTAAACCAAACGGAATTTTTTGTCTCGTCCCTGTCAGATTACCAATCAGACTTTGCATTGTTTCCCGAGTTTTTTAGTGCCCCATTAATGGGACTGGCACCCGAAAAAACGCCAGTTGAAGCGGTTCGATTTTTATCCGAGTTTACCGAAGAAATTAAAAATCGAATGTCGCAAATGGCGGTAACTTACAACATCAATATAATCGCCGGCAGTATGCCGGTAGAAGAAGACAATCGCCTTTATAACGTGTCTTACCTTTGTCATCGCGATGGCAAAATAGATGAGCAATTTAAAATACACATCACCCCCCATGAAAAACGCGACTGGGTGCTCGATGGCGGCGATAGTATTCAGGTCTTTGAAACCGATGCAGGTCGCGTCGGTATTCTTATTTGTTACGACTCAGAATTCCCCGAGTTGGCCAGAAAACTGGCCGAAGAAAACGTACAGATCCTCTTTGTCCCCTTTTGGGTTGATACGAAAAACGGCTACCTCAGGGTACGACTGTGTTCTCAGGCGCGCGCCATCGAAAACGAATGCTACGTTGCCATAGCAGGAAGCGTTGGAAATCTTCCGCGGGTGGATAACGTTAATATACAGTACGCTCAGTCAGCGGTTTTCTCACCTTCGGATGTTTACTTCCCGCATGATGCGACCATCACCGAAGCGACGGCCAATGCCGAAATGATGATTTATGCAGACGTCGATCTGGATAAACTAAAACTGCTGAATACAGAAGGATCGGTCAACAACCTAAAAGACCGGCGACTCGATCTCTACCGTGTTAATTTTAAAAAGAAAGACTGAGTTTGTTCATGCATCGTGCAATTAGACTCGGTGCATTTTGGTGGGTGGATAATCGTATTGTTCCCGAAACGCTCGACTAAAAGTCGATAAACTTTGAAAGCCCACCGCGTAAGCCACTTCGCTGATTGTGCCACTGTTTTGTTGCAGCATGCGAAAGGCCACTTCGAGACGACGTTTTTTCAATAGATTTTTCGGTGAGCAACCGTACATTTTTTTAGTGTAACGAAATAACGTACTTCGTGTCATATTCAAGGCCGTATACATTTGTTCAACATCAAACTCCCAGCGGCTCAAATTGCTGGAAATGACTTCTTCCAGCTGCTTACAGCGTTGTGAATCGTGGCTGTTTAACTGATGTGTGGAAACCTGCTGACCCACCGAATTTTTGTATTTTTCGAATAAAACTTCGGACAAACGCTGCTTTTGCGCAAGATGGCTTTTCACACGAGCACACAGCTCGTCATTGTCGAATGGTTTAGTCAAATAATCGTCGGCACCAAACTCAAGTCCTTTCACCTTATGTGGCGTTTCGCCCAGTGCGGTTAATAACATAATCGAAATATGCGCCAGCTGTGGGTTATTGCGCAAATTTCGCGTTAATTGAAAACCGTCCATTTCTGGCATCATTACGTCGGCAATGATCAAATCCGGTTGTATCGCAGAAGCCATTTCCAAACCTGTTTTTCCATTGTCAGCCTCGACCACATGATAGTTCACTAATAGCGCTTCTCGCACCAATCGACGTATATCATCGTTATCATCAACCACCAGAATGACCTTGCGCTGCTCAATATCTGCTGATGTTTTAATCGACTCTTCTGCTTTATGGAGCTTCGGTTTTTCTAATGCTTCGCCTGTTGTCGACAGGGTGTATTCGTGCAATTTATTTTCAGCGCATTCCTTCGAACTCGGTGCTGAACGTTTGATTACAGCATCGGAATAGTGCTCACAACCTTTGCGGAAATATAAGCGAACTTGAGTTCCTTGATTCGGCTCGCTCTCAATTTGCACGCTGCCTCCGTGCAGCTCCATTAATTCCTTAACCATAGATAGACCGATCCCGGTACCGGGCATGGATTTGTCCAGAGAGCGTCGCCCCTGATAGAATCGCTTAAAGACATGAGGCAATTCGGTCGCAGAAATACCCTGCCCTTGATCGCTAACGGAAATTTCCAACCCTGCGTCACCATGTTTCAATCTGAGCTTTATTTCCTGGTTGGACGCGCTGTACTTAATAGCATTAGAAAGTAAGTTGGAAATAATTTTTTCAAAGTGACTCGGATCAAAATACAAACTTAATTGATCGGTCATACCATGAATGGTTAATGCGACGTCTTTCTCTATCAATTTGTGCTGAAAACGCTGGACACTGGCGTTTATGACTTTCGACACCTGAAACTGGCGCACGCGAATGGGTAAGGAATTTGAGTCCATTCGTTCGACATCAAATACCTCACTTAACAAACTCATAATGTGCAGATTGTTCTCCAGTGCCGAGTTGAGAGGTCCTTTTGCGGCTTGGAGTGACATATCACTCGAAGACAACACTTTTTTTAGAGGCGCAATTGATAACGTTAGCGCGGTTCGAAACTCATGCGATAAATTGGCAAAAAATCGCTGTTTTGCATCACCCATTTCTTTTATCTCCGAGGTAAGCTCCGCTTGTTGATCGAGTAATGTCTTCAGTTTTTTCCGTTTTATGTACAAAGTAATTGCTATCAATAGAGTAGCAGCGACAATCACAATCAGTAGCCAACGGCCCATGCGTTCGGCCTCCATGACTTTTGCATTCAGTTCCGCTTGTTGTTTTAGACGCTCTATTTCCTGAAGCTTTTCTTGCGCAGAAAATTGCTCTTGAAGCTCGAGCAATTTTTTATCACTGGATTTGTTGACCAATGCAATTGAGGCTTCATGAAACTTTTTGTAGTACTGCAATGCCTTCTCAGTATTCCCCTGTAACTCATAGGTTATTGCGTAGTCTTCCAAAGCCCACAAAAGTGACTGTCGATTGTCGGTTTTTCGATAGTAGGCTTCTGCTTTCTCTATGGCAGCCAGACTTTCTTCGAACTGACTCAAATAACGATAGGCAATAGCCTGGTTGTTATAGGAAACCGCTCTTTCGTATTCGAGGCCGTACCGATTGGTTAACTCGATGGTTCTCTGGCTCACTTCCAAGGCTTTACGAAATTCATTCGAAGTCAAATACTGGTTTTGTTTTAAAATCAGTGCCCAGGCTTCAGGTCGAAACGCGCCTATGTCGCGTGCTAAAGCGATCACCTGCTGTTGAAGTTCAGCACTCAACTTGGCGTAATTTTGATACTGTTCGTTGCTTTTGACATCGACAAGTTCACTGTTACCAGCAGCCTGAATGGACAGCATGTAATACACATTCATTTTATTCGCTAACGCAGAAACTTGCGTAAATTGGTCCTCCAAACGACGCGATTCAGCCAGCATTTCATCACTCATATCGAGAGCTCGCTGATACTTTTGAGTATGATAGTAAAGTTGAACCAATTGATTGCGAACCCCCAGTTCTATATGGTAAACCTCCATCTTTTGCGCCGCGGATAATGCTCGCGTCAGAATATCCATCGCTTCAGCAAATTGATTTTTTCGAACTAGGGCCGAACCTTTCATGTACAGATACCAGAGATTAAGCAGAGTTCGGTTATCGTCATTTAAAGTTGTATAATAAGGTTCAATGGTTGCGTCGAATTTTTCCAGCAGTTGATTATTCAGCATTAGCTGTGCTTTTAATAAGGCAATCCAGGGTAAATAAGCTTTTTTCCCCGATAGCCGCAACTCAATTCGGTAAATCACCTTTCTTGCGTCTTCGTATTGACCGACCTTGAAATACAGCTGAGATAATAAAAAGTTTGCGTCAAAGAAATGCGTATCCGAGGCCGCCGCGATATCGGACTCTTTTTCTTGAATCATGTTAATGGCTTTATAGGGTGCTCGATATCGCTCGAAGGTTGCTTCCGACAAAAGGTCATTTAATGATTTCGCTTCGGCCATTGGAATTAAACAAAAAATAATGCTCGACACAAAAATATAAAACAACTTGGGTTGACTATACATGTGGTTCTCTTTATTTCTTATTTTCATCTGAGATTCATTAACGGTTCATGACGCTAATTAATCAGCTTTTGTTCCTTTGCTATCTCGATTATTAATCGTTGCTTGTCAACATTCAATGAATTATCCGCGATCCCACTTGTTTAGAAGTCTCATTCACTGCCTAAAAAGTATCATTTGATATTTATCACCGCATAAAACAACTGGTTGTTCTCAATAACGAAGTAAATATTGCATTTGTAAATACAGATAACTTCAAATGATTTCTTTGTTAGTAAGACTTTCAGGGCACAAATTGCGATTTACCACCAAACCTTGCTTTCAACATTTGACTAGATTTTAAGCGCTTATTTTAAAAAGAAGAATGCGCAGTCGATATCTCTTTTTCAAAAAGACAACAAAAATTCACAAAAACTGTGGGGACACTAAAAATGAAAAAGCTCATCCATTTAATATCCATATTTTTTATACAACTTGTATTGTTCACTTCGGCGTTTGCGGCCGAGAAAATCAACCAGACCATAGACCTTGCCGGTAATAAACAAGCGACCTGGTACATCCCAGATGGTCAGGCAGAAAGCTGGGTTTTTCTGCAACACGGTTTTCAACGCAACCGGGGAAACATGGACCACTTTGCAACAACATTGATGAACAACGGATTTCTGGTGTTAACCATGAATGCCAATGTCACAGGAGGCAATCGTTCACTGGCCAGAAACGTCGCCGATGATTTGGTCGACAATATGCCATTGCCGCCTAACAACTATCCTTTACCGAATAAATTAATTCTCTCGGGTCACTCTGCCGGAGGCTTGTTCATGACCTATCTGGGTGAACGACTTGTTGAACGCGGCTACTCTGCGCTTACGGGTGCCGTTTTACTCGACCCGGTGGATAAAGATAATGGCATGGGCGGTGCCATGCAGGCAATGGTGAATAACAACCTCAACGTCTATTCGATTCTGGCCAATTCCAGTTCATGCAACTCCAGCAATAACGCGTTGCAACCACTGCGAAATCTTTCCAGCAACTTTGTTGGAATTAAGTTGACCAACAACTCTAAGCACACGGACGCCGAAGGTGATTCAACCGGAGGGATTATCACCTGGATCTGTGGCTCACCCAAAGATTACAACGTAAGCTACTTGCAGGATTTCGCGCTAAACTGGACCATCGATATGACAGCCGGAACCATGAATTCAGACTATTATCCGGGGGGCAGCAAACTTCAGGCTCTAATCGACTCCGGTGATGCTGAGTTGATTAAAGAAATTAATACACCGCCTCCACCCATCGCCGACTTTACGTTCAGCGTCAATGATTTAACGGTTCAGTTTTCGGATGCAAGTAATGACCCTGATGGTGATATTGTTGATTACCATTGGGACTTCGGCGATGGTAATGGCTCCAGCCAAGCCAATCCCAACCATACCTACCTTGCGGCTGGCACTTATATCGTTTCGCTCACGGTAACAGACAATGAGGGTCAAATAGCTTCCATCAATAAAGCAGTGACCGTGGTTGATGCTTCAAGCACGCCTACAGCCAATTTTACTTTCTCATCACACGATCACGTCATCTCGTTTACCGATACCAGCACTGACAGCGATGGCACGATAGTTGAGTGGCTTTGGGAGTTTGGTGATGGTGAAACGTCCACTGAAAGCAATCCAGTTCACGAGTATGAATTATCCGGAACTTACGTTGTTAAACTCACGGTTACCGACAATGATGGTTATACAGACAGCACGATGAAAGAAGTACGTATTTCTCCTATGGGCGATTGCACTCCTGTTCAAGGTTGTCTCTATAATGGAGTAGTCGAAGGCGAAATTTCAGCGAACACCGGAGAAAGCATTCACTACTACATGGATGTCCCAACTAATGCATCCGATCTAGAGTTTACAATTTCTGACGGCAGCGGAGATGCTGATATTTATGTGAGGTTTAATGCTGCTCCAACAACCAGCCAATACGACTATCGCCCGTACTTAAGTGGCAATGATGAGGTTGTGTCTATTGATTCACCCCAGTCAGGACGATGGTACGTAATGATTCGGGCATACAGCGCATTCTCAGGTGTAACTTTAACGGCCAACTATATTGATCCTGCTAAAAATCAAGCACCAGTCGCTGATTTCACATCGTCAATTAATGGATTGTCGGTTTCATTTACCGACCAAAGCAGCGACATCGATGGAACGGTCAGCGCTCGTCTTTGGACGTTCGGTGATGGAGGAGAGTCTACCAGTGAAAATCCGACTTACGTTTATCAACAAGCGGGTAATTACACAGTCACCCTCGCAGTAACTGATGATGATGGCGCCACGGATTTAATCAGCAAAACGATAGCGGTATCCGACGGCGGAGCAATTCCATTGCAAAGTGGTCAACCCGTTGAGGGCTTATCCGGAACGCGTGGAAGCGAAAAGCACTACCGACTTTCAGTACCTCAAAATACGATAAATCTTGAGTTTAAAATTTCAGGTGGCACCGGTGATGCTGACATTTACGTGCGTTACGGGTCTAAGCCAACGCGGTCACAATATGATTATCGCCCCTATTTAAGCGGCAACAATGAAACCGTTACCATTCCTGGGCCTCAAACAGGTGATTGGTATGTGATGATTCGTGCCTATCAAAGCTATTCCGACGTTGACCTTGTTGGAACATACGAAGACAACGAATAAGTCAATTGGATTAAATCAGGCTAGGTCTACGACTTGGCCTGATTTATTCTGACAAGTCTTCCGAAAAAACGTCAGGAATAAGCTTTAAATCTTCAATCAACTTTCAGAACTTCCAATGGTTGTTTAAACGTCAAGGTGCGGTACGGAAATGGAATTTCAATTCCCGCATTATCCAATGCGCGTTTAATCGCACTCACTACTTCACTTCGAGATCGACGCTGACCTAAAGGTGTGGCCTGAGTCCACCAGGTTACTTCAATATCGATGCTGCTGGCCCCAAAACCGTGCAGGAATACTTGAACTGGCTGATCAGAAATGACTGTCTCACAATTCTGTACTGCCTTTTCGATAACCGAAACTGCATCATCGGCGTCTTCACTGTAGGCGACACCTGTCATAATAGTGATTCTGCGAATCTCTTTTTCAGTAAGAACGTACACCGGATTTTTAAACAGAAATGAATTTGGAACCAACACTAACTCGCCATTGGTTTTCCGTATTTGTGTCATTCTGACACTGATGTCTTCAACTTTTCCTACTATATCTTCACATTCAATAAAATCGCCAGTCTCAAAGGGGTACTTCCAAAGTAATAAAATTCCTGCAAAAAAGTTTTCAAATATTTCTTTAAACGCAAACCCTATGGCAATAGAAGCTAACCCCAACCCGCCCAAAGCTTTTGAAGGTGTAAGCCCTGGGAACACCACCATCGCGGCTAGCAAGAAGCCAAACATCCAAACTGAAATTCGCGTTATTCTGGCTAATAAATCGCGTAATGAATTTCGCAGCTTGCTTTTGCTCGTTATATTCAAAACTATGCGACCGAAAACCGAGGCAAATAGGCCAGTAATTATCAATACAAATAAACCAGCAATTAAGTAAGGCGTGTGCGCTATAAAATCTCTAAATATGGCCAAAACAGTAGACTGCAAAGTATCAACTGCGGCTTCCATGCTAACGGCTTCCAATCCTGAAGACTCAGAGTCATTTTTACTCGGCTCTACCGCCGCAACATTAAAAGTAGAAAAAACTACCAACCCCACTGCGATAAAATTCAAATTCTTTTTCATTTATTTACCTTTTTTCGATTCCAATTACATTCTCTGAAGGGAGTAAAATAGCGGAGCTTTCAAGTAACTATAATAAAGTCATTTCAATTCAGTTCTAACGAATAAGCAATTCACCTTCAATAGGATAAAATACATCGGCAGATGACTTAAGTGAGTCTGCGGTTAACTTTGCGACACCATAAACTTCTACTTTTTTCTTCTTTTTTCGCAACGCCTCAACCAATATATCAAAGTCACCATCACCAGACGCCAGAACAATCGTATCAACCTGGTCGGCGAACTCAAGTGCGTCAACCGCAATACCAACATCCCAGTCACCTTTTGCTGAGCCGTCGGACCGCTGAATAAAAGGCTTGAGCTTTACCTCAAAACCTATGGCTCGAAGAATATTCTGAAATTCTCGTTGCTTTTTGTCACCTCGGTCAATGGCATAGGCGATGGCTTTGAACACTTCTCTTCCATTGCTTATCTGCGCCCAAAACTCATTGTAGTCAAAGTGACGTCGAAATATTTGTTTGCTGGTATAATAGATATTTTGCACATCGACCAGCACGATAACTTTCTTCAAAGCAGCTCCTCTCGATCCTTACATAAAAACATAAAGACTGATAATGGGTAGTTTTTAATTGATGATAGTCGCTTTTAAAGCATCGATTTTCAGCTTTCAGGACTGGTTATGAGGGTAGCATGCGCTGGTAAAAGGTGAAACAAAAACCACTCCAGATTAAGCAAGGACATCTTTATCAATTAGCTTGCCATCGGCGTCTTCCAGCACAAGTTCACCTAGCTCTTTGGTAAAAACATCTGCAAGCGCTTTAACCAATTGCTGCTTATCGAATCCGTCTGCAACCGTCACTTCAATAACGGTTTGATGCTTTTTACCCAGTTTTTTCTGATACAAAGAAGCGTTATCCTGTTCCGAAAAGTTTGCCAGGCTGTCGAAATCTTGTTCGTTATAAAACGTTAACTTTAGGCTGGCGCTCTCGCTCGAATCACTTAAAGTTAAAATGCCGCGTTTTATATCGGCATGCAAACCATGCTTGTGGGCTAGTTGAGCCAAGCAATCTTCAGTTAACTTATGAGAGGTAATAAACTTAAGACCGGCAACCATCGTGTAACTCCTGCGAATTTGCAACAACGAAATTACTTCATAAAGACTTTTCCACCTATTACTTTATAGGCTGGAGCGCCTCTTATCAGCGCTTCACGAGCGAACACACTATCACACTCAGGACACCTTGCCGGTTGCTTGGTAAAGTCTTTCGTTATGCGTTCCTTGAAGCACTTAACCAATGCACCTTTCCCGCCTTTACGATAAGTGTAAAGCTTCGTTTTACACTGGCTGCAATAAATATCAACCGTTCGAACCGGGCCCTTCTTATTGGGTTTTGCCATTTTACCGCCATAAATTAAAACCTGCGGCAATATTACGAATTCGATTGAATCAATTCAATAACCTCGGGATGATTAAGAAAATGGTCAAGTTCATCTCGGGCATTATGAAATTGCGTACGATGTTTTTTGAGTAATGCAATGGATTCTACCAAAACCTGCTCGTTAACCAGATCCGGATCATCGCGACACGACCCCACCCTATCGCGCAGTTGATTCATATCGACTTTTGAACCAGGACAACTTTTTGAAGTTCGGTAATTTTCGGCCACAATACCTTGTTGAACTAAGTCGTTAATTTCGCGGTGTCCAATAACATTTTTAAGCGGGATCGAATGCTTCTGCATCAGTTCCTGAAGCAATTTTGTAAGTGAACGATATTGCGCATCAGTAAAATCCTGGTGATCACCGTGGCCAACACAACAAATACCCAGTGACTTACTGTTGATTCCCAGCGCATGTGCTCCAGACAAATTGTCACTTCGCCCTTTCTCGACTTTGCCATCGGGCTTTGAATCGTGCTGATCGTTCAAGATAACGTAATGATAACCAATACCACTCCAACCTCGCGCTTTGTGCCATTGGTCAATGCGATCGGCATCACAATTTCTTCCTTTAAACGCTGCCGTATGGATAACCAGATATTCCGGGGTCATGGTAACTCTCCTTTTACTCGCCACAATATGTGCAATATTTAACCAGTTTAAGTTTAATACGCTGGGATTACCATTCTGAATTTGAGATAATAGAGCGAATTAATTTCAAAAGAATTTAAATTTTTATGCACACGTTTTGGTATCTACACGGTTTTCGCAGCAATACGAACAGTGCAAAAGTTGCTGCTCTGCGAAGACACTTTCCAGAGTATAAGGTGGAAGCTATTGCCTACTCTCCACATGATCCAAAAGAAGCTGAAAAGCAAATAGTCTCAAAGATAAAAGGCTGCGATAAAAATAATTTAACCGTTATAGGAACATCGCTTGGCGGATTTTGGAGCCACTGGATGAGCGCAAAATTTGGCGTTCGGGCGTTTATAATTAATCCATCACTATCGCCCGGAAGATCCTTGCCGGAAGGCCAGTTTGCAATTTATGGAGAACCTGACAACATGATTAGGGTTACCCAGTCCATGCTGAAAGCGTTTGAACACTACGAAGTTGCGGCAGACAAAAATAACAACTGTCAGGTACTGCTCGCAATGAATGACGAACTTTTAGACAGTCAGACGACGTTTAATCGTTTTTCTCCCCATTACCCGGTTCACTGCTATCCGAACGGCGAACACCGATTCACTCACTTCGAATCGATTATGCCATTATTCTCCATTTCATAGCAGACCACATCGACTTTTCCCAGAGCAGGAACATCTTCGACTTCGGTCCGAGCGTACTGCATACCTAATTTTTCCATGATTCTAATGGAACCTCTATTTTCGGGAAGGGCGATAGCAGAAAATTTAGCAAATGAGGGGTTAACCGATAGTGCATTGATGACCTGTTTCGCCGCTTCCGTTGCATAACCCTTCCCCCAAGCCATTTTCTTAAATCGCCAGCCGATTTCGATATTATTCATTTCAGGGGAATCGCTAAAAAACTTCATCGGGCGAACAAGTATCCAACCGATGAACTTATTTTCGTCTTTCTCATTGACCTGCCATAGACCAAAGCCTTTCTCTTTATCTCGATATTTTTCTAACCTGGGAATAAAGATGTTTTTTATTTCATCTGGTGTTGTTAGATTACCGCCGTTGATATACTTCATGACTTCTGGATCCTGATCCAACTCATAAAATAAGTCAGCATCGTTTCGATCCATTAAACGAAAATTTAAACGACTTGATGGAGAAATGTTCATAACAAGTTCCAGAGTATAATTCGGGAGGCAAGATTATAATACTGAAAAACGAGCTATAAGAAAAAGTTTATCATTTATATTTTTACTTTTAATAATCACGGACGAAGTGTTCCAATCCTTCGATTAAAATAAGCGGGATCATTTAAGTAAATTGTATTGAAACGGGTAACCAGTCCTTTATCAGCTCCTGTATAGCCTCCCGGGCCCGCACGAGCAGCGGCAATAATTGCATTTGCTGTCGCGTCTCTAATTCCTGAGAACTCTAGAAGCTTCGTTTTAATAGCAGCATAACTCACTCCTGCGTTCACCCGACCCTGAATGCCTCGAGCAAGACCTGGTTCTAAAAAGACCGGACCCGAACCACCGACATCGACAATGGTAGCAGCTAAATCTTCTGGCCGAGCCGTTGGCGCTACGACCGTACTGGACCCACGCGTGCCTCCTGCTTCAAGATTTCGAGTGATATCATAATTATCATCTCGATCAAACGTTGGAGTGCTCGCTGGTGCATTCGGAACTCGATAGCGAGAATGAATATTCGCCTTAATTTCTTCTCCTTTGGTGTCTCCATCCATGTATCGCTGATAGGCATGACATTCAAACGTCGAGTTCACATAGTTTTGACGTTTGTCATTAGCATTCAATTTTCGCGTTCCTGGCTTTACGTTGACTTCGTAAAACACCCATAAACGCCGACTGTTGACCCAATTTTTCACTCGATTTTCAACCACATTTTTGTGCAACTCATTCGCCTCAGCCGTAATGGGAAATAAATTTCGGCCGTGCGCTGGCCCTCCCAGTTGGGCATTGAGTAAATGACCTCGAATGTACTTTTGATTGTTGTTTTGGCCCGGATCCGTTTCTAACTTCCCCATCAATGTGGGTTGCTTTCCACTGGTCGAATCGGATCCGACCGGATGATCAGGACCAAGCCATGTCGCTGTCATTCGCAACCCAACATCATCCCCCGACAAAGTGCCACTTGCGTATTCTATCGATGTGGTTTTCCCTGCGATTCCTGTTCCGGATGCAGGCGTTCTTAACGTAATATTAATCGATGGATTAATCGTTAAATTCGCTTGATAACCTTGCCCTCGTGCCACTAACCCAATACTGGTTAAGCGAAAACGTCGCTGAATTCTTGCGTAATAATCATCCAGCTGATCGTATCCCGCCGACTGCGCCATCGCTAATTCCAACACGCGTTTGGCGGCATTCAGATCGGCGCGCTTTTGTTCCGCAGTTCGAGGTACAGTAACGGGCGGCTCGTCTAACATACGCAGCGTAATATTCGCGGGATGCCGCGGTTGATCCGAATTCGGCACTTCATTAGCCGGTACCGTAGGATCGGTTGGTGTTCGACGATTCGCATCACCCGTAGATTGCCCCTGGCCTGTGGTTCGACTGGTTCCGCTGGTTTGAGAAGCCCCACCCGCAGACGGTGCGCCAGGCGCGCTGCGTCGATTGGGATTATTGGCAGGATTCCCCTGGGCACGACCTCCACCGCCAGAAGGTGTTGAGGCTCGGTTATTATTGGTCGGCGTTTGCCCTCCCGCAGCATTCGGTGGAGGTTGACGTCGCCTACGGCTGGACCGTTGTGGAACTTGAACGGGCGGCTCAGCTTGCGGATCAGCTTGTGGTGGCCGGCTCGCACGATCTTGTTGCTCCGCCGGCGGCGATTGTGGTTGTCCTTCACCTTGCCGTCGGCCACGCCATTCACCACGCTGCTGTTGCATCGCCTGACGCCCGCCAGCAGGTGCCGGATCGTCTTTAGGCATGGCGTCTTGAATCATCCCATCAACACCGGGCAAATCACCATTGTCCATACTGATTTCGGGCGTGGCACCGCTGCCCAACACATAACGTTCCAGTTGAAACTGCACTGCCAGATTTGGCCCAATATTCCAGGTTTTCTCGGCAAGGTTCCAAGTATTTTCCCACACCGTAACCCATAAAGCTTCGACTTCTGCCCAGGCATTTAACCCCAGTTTAAAACGCGCTCCGGCGGCAAGTGTTGCCGTCCCCGAAATGGTCCAGTCACCATTATCATATTCCAGTAACGGGCGAACCGACACGGCGCCATAGATGCCCGCCGTTGCGACACCTTCGATACCACCGGTTAACGAACCGAGCACTACGTCCAAACCTAAACCCGCACCAAAAGCAACGTAAGCTTCAGCAAAGGCGGGAATAAATAGCTCCCCGGTAAACTCCAAATCGGGACCTTCGGGATCACCTATGGTGTAGGTTCCAGTCACCGAAATATCACGAAACTGTCCCGGACCAATTCCGGCACGAACACCGGCCCGCATTCGAATCACCGCTACGAGAATCGCCCAGAGTGGAATATTTTGACTGTAACGAAATAGCTCCCGTTCCACGCGTCTTTCTGGAAACAGTTCGAGCGGTGACACATCGATGCGCATGTTTAGTGTGACCTGGCCTTCACGATCAACCTCAGCGCCGACGGTACCGGTAATGTTATCCGACAATTGCATGGTCAACTCGCCACTGCCGTAAACGTTTAACCCTCCTTCTTCGTTTTGCTCGACGCCAACCGTTAACTGCCCGCTCAGTTTTCCGTCATCCGCTTCAAAAGAAAATTGCGTTTCACCCGACCACAAATTATTTTTATATTCGATGTGAACATTGCCCGATACACCTTGCATGATCTCCGTATTAATCGGAACATCACCTTCACCTTCCAGTTCGCCATTAACCAATGCCACTCGAAATCGTGCGCCTTGCAATCCGGGAATATTTAAATCCACCTCTGCTGCAATAGATGTGTTGCCTTCTGCGTCCATTGACGCACTGAAAGTTCCCTCTCCGACGGGCCCGAGGGTTGCCACCATACTGCCATCAAAACTTAACCGACCTTCATCATCGACCGTACCCGTAATACTGCCCGATTGTATGGGAAGCGTTTCCGGGAAATCATCGGAACTGATGGTAATCGAACCACTGAATTGATTATTACGATAACCGATGGTGCCACTGACATCGGCTAAGGATGACAAGGTACTGCTAAAGGTACCACTCCCAGTTAAACGATCGCGTGAAATCGACGCGCTCACCGAGCCTTGCGCAAAATCGCGGTAATTAAAGGTAACACTCTCGAGTCCTCCACTAATGTCGCGGTTTTCTGCGTTTAAATTAACTGTGCCGGAGGTAAACGATAACCCGGGTACACCAGGATCCAGTTGGCTTACAGGAATAGAGACTTGAGTTGTCAAATTGTTATTTTCAAGCGCTAACGTTGCAGTGACGCCATCCAACAATGAATGCGTTAAATCAACTTGACCATCACCACTGACTGCACCACTTTCTGAAAAACGTACCGTAAATCGTCCGGTTGCCAAATCAGGGTACGTCATATTAGCAGTAAACTGCCCAGAAAAATTACCATTGCTGATTGAGACCTCACCTTCACCAGAAATCTCCATTCGTGAGCCGCGCGGCTTCAAAGAGTTTGTTCTGATATTCAGTGACCCCGCCAGTTGCTTTTCCTCGGTAAAAGCTAGATTTGTAATACGGGGGTTATTTAACGCAGGAAAGTCGAGATCAATATTTCCTGCATTTCGGATACTTTGAACGGCGCCTTCCGAATCAATATTGATTCGAAACTGATTTTCTTCAACTTTGGGTAAAGTAAGCTCCGCCGTCAAACGGCCGCCAGGTCGACGCCCACCGTTTTTTCTAAACGACTTAAATCGAACACCGGGAATGCGTAAATTCGCGTTTTCCAGATCGGCTTCGCGACGGTTAAATAAACTCGCAGCAATGTGAATGCCATTACCAAGTTGTATTTTATAACTGCCGTCTTCTTGCAACCCCATGACGGCCTGGTTTCCCGCTTGTCCTTCTCCCGTAGACGGTTCAGACGTCGGGGCAGAATTCGATTCGTTTGTTTGACCTGGCGGGCGTGTCGGATTGGTGCTGGGCAACGGTGGTTCTCGAGACGAACTTGGCGTATCACTCATTAGTTACTCACCCTTTACAAGTTCGTCGTAATACGGCCCCAATAAAGTCCGTTTAATCGGTCGCTTTAACTTTCGATATTCCCTCACAGCAGCTTGTAAAAGATGAAGCATCGATACTGACGACGCTTGCTCTTTCGCTGCATAACAAGCAGAGACCAGACAATTTTTTATATGGCCACCTGTAAATTGAAACTGTTTAGCCAAGAAGTCGAAGTCAATGTCGCTATCAACGGTAACCGACAGTAATTTGAGGCGCTGCCAAATACGCGTTCGCTCAACTTCGCCCGGCAAAGGAAACGAAACAATATGATCCAAACGCCTTGAGAAGGCATCATCAATATTGTCAGAAAAGTTCGTCGCAATAATTGTACAGCCTCGGTGCTCCTCGATCTTTTGCAACAGGTAGCTCACCTCAATATTCGCATAGCGATCGTGCGCATCTTTGACTTCACTACGCTTACCAAATAAAGCGTCTCCCTCGTCAAAAAACAGAATTGAGCGACTTCTTGCTGCGGCATTAAAAATGCGGTCCAGGTTTTTCTCGGTTTCTCCAATGTACTTACTCACGACCCGCGACAAATCGATCTTGAATAAATCCAGTCCCAGTTCATTCGCCAATACACTGGCCGCCATTGTTTTCCCAGTGCCAGACGGCCCCGAGAAAAGCGCACTGACACTGGGTGCTGAGCCTAAAATACGATCCATCCCCGACGCTTCCACATATTGATAACTGTAACGTACGTTGCGATGAAAAAACCGAAGTTCGTCATCGACCGATTGATTCACAACGAGGTCACGCCAACGAAACTGAGTCGAAACCAGCTGCGCCAATTGGACCATGGGTGCCGCAGCCTTTTGACGACATAACTGAGAAAGATGCTCAATCGATTCGGGTGCATTTTTCCAGGTCATCTCCATGGCAAGCGTCGTTGCCACTGACTCAATATCACTGACCGAAAATTGAAACTGTTGTGTTAGGGTCGATAAGACGTCTTTAACCTCTGGTAAACCGAGATAAGCGTCTGGTAAACAATTTTGCCAAACTAAATATTGTTCATTCGTCGTCAGTGATGGACGTCGTATAACCAACTGTGCGCAACCGGGTCGCGGATCATTGAGTCGACTGCATACAACAAAGCCGTTTCGGTGCTCTTTTATCCATTCAGGTAACGAAGCTGAACGCGGTTCATTGGTACGGTTACCTCGACTTTCCCCCCTACATTCAATAAGGGTCGATGCATTGTGACACTCAATCACTGGAATAACGTTTTGCATCCAGCAGTCACGTAAAAATCGACGAAACTCGATAGGACAGCAGTCAAAAGTCACTCTAAAACGCTGAATAGACTGGTTCATGTAATTTGATAATTGCAACAAACAAGTATCAACATCATCCGTTAGTAACGACACCACCGGCCACTCAGCAATTTCATGTGTTCCACTTTTGATTAAGGTGAATGGTGTTAGAAATTGATCATCCAGTATATTGTTGACGGGGGCGCCGTGTTTTGGCGTTACCCAGCGCACCTTTTCTGCTAATGAATCGTCAGAAGCAGGACAACCGGATAAGAAATTACGCACACCATCATCGCAAACAATCCCTTGCTGATTTCGACTGACATCCGATTCAATTAATCGAATCAGCGGGGCTCGTCGTAACGGTTCATGATGCAACAATACTGCGTGCCAATCGGTGGCTGCTCTATCATAAGGAGAAATTCTTTGGCACAAAGATAACGTCAACTGTTTTTTTTGCACATCATCTTGCACATACGCAAAGAGTTTTTGAAAACGAGGTTCAAGCTCTATCAGGTAAGACACAAGCAGAATAAAGCTCTCAATGGGGATCAGTTCATAAAGACCCTCAATACGTTGTAACTTTAAACCACGAGTTAACGATTTTCTCTTAAGAATACTCTGCCAATCTTGCCTTAAGTTCTCTATGAGAGTTTTTGAGTTCAGCGGCTGAGTGTTTGTACTGCCCGTGTCAGAATGAGTTGAGTATTCCAATATAAACTCATCGACTTCTTCATCCGAAACAAACAGTCCACCAAATCCTTCTCGAAAATGCTCACCCCGGCTGCATCGTATTTTCTCAACCTCGAAACCGAGACGTTTTTTCAACCAATCAATGCAGTCCGAGTAAAACGCTCTATCATCTTGGTAATGTAGAATCTCATCAAGTTTGACGGACTGATTCATTGTTTCACTCCACTGTTTTAAAGCAACGTTTCTAAATAAATGATTATGACTTCCACTGAATGCTCCAATCTTTATTAGGCCAACAAGGCAGCTCAGGCTGTTCGCCGATTAGGAGCGATAGCGACAGCACCACCGACAATGGCATTTTTTCAACTCGACATTGAAGTGCTTTTGACTGGACATCAAATTCAGCGGACACATCCAAAAAATGGTAAAACAATCCTTCGGCAGTTGTTTTTTCAAATCCCGTTAAAAATTGTGAAAAGTTATGCATTACGAAAGCCTGTATCGTTTCAGAAGCAACATCCGGATTGGTTTCAATACGTTCAAATAGGCAAAATCGCTTAAAGCCTTCAGACAAGACAACCCGATCGTAAATATCTCGCCCTTCCTCCCAAACGACATTACCCAAGCACAAATTTCGCAGCCCTTGATCAGAAATAGCCAAAGGCTGAAAATCTGAGGGAACGGCATGACAACAAAAAAACCACAACAATTCGCCATTAATATTTTCGGCTAAAGGATGCCTAAGCAATGCGGCGATGACAAAACATAAGCCACCGTATCGAATCTCTACGAGCTTTCTTTTTTCGCTCTGAAATGATAACTTAGGCTTGTTCGGCCGAATGGATGGCGCAGGCATCTTTTCAGTGATTGATTTCGTCAGCGATAACAAAGCATCCAACCGTCTTTTTCGAACCTCTGAATCCTGTGCCATTGTAAAAAGCATTTGCATTGAACTGTCACACTCAAGCTGTTCGCTTGTAAGTAATGTTTCGATATCCGCCGGTAGTTCATTCCAAAAAGCTAAGACAAAGACCTGGCTGAAGGTAAACAAAGCTTGCCATTCTTCATTAGTTGGCGGGGATTTTCGCTTAAAAATATAGTGGTTTGCGGCTAACAAAAAAATATAAAAGGACCGAAGATTGTCGAGAGACAATACTTCATGAGGACAAAAGTCTTCAAAAATCGAAGTATCCAGATCGGTAGATAACGATACTTCAATTTGTTTTGGAGCACCTAACGCATGAAGCAACTGCTCAATCGTTTCGCGATTTAACGTGTTCAGTACTCGAGATAGGCCATCTGATTTACGAAGTTCCTGAAAGATATCGCTCATAAGAGACGCTTTTTCGACGAGCCGACCAATACAATTATCTACCGCACTTAAATGCTGATCGTAATGCGGTTCGAATGGCCAGTCCACGGCTCGATTAAACGCTAAAACGTGCCTAATGTAATGAGCAATGTACTCTGCTTCCGAACGGAAATATCGGAGGTTATCGGAGCTTACTGTGGTCAGACTCGACATTATGGCGCTCACAATGGCCTCCGCCCAACGTTCGATTCCTTTTTGCATCATTCCATGACGTGTTTTCAGCAACAGTTTAATGTGCAGCTTTCGAATACAAATATAACTTTCATCAGAGAGCTGAATGCCCAAGGGTAGTGGTTGCGACAATTTTTTTTCTAAGGTAACCGGTAATTGTTCGCTCGCCCATTGCTCCAGCGACGATTTAAACGAACTCACCCGATCCCGATTCGGAGTTCTGGCATTCAAATGATGATGATTCAATATCAAGTTCACTATCGATCATCCATTCGCTAGGGCCGAAAGACACGTTTTCGAACAGTGCTTACCACCGCTCTGGCTTTCGCTTCATCAAAAGAATATTTATCCACCAGTGTTTTTTCGGTGAGAGTCATTGCTCCAGCAACGCTATAAATACCATCGGCTTCGAGTGATTTCTTATCGTCTTCATTGAGCATTTCAAGCTCATCAATGGATACCTTGCTTTCTTCATGAAGATTAGTCTCTCCAACTGGTGCCGGGAGTGGCTCCGGTCGTTCCATTTTGGATCGAGCGTCTTCCAGCAAGTCTTGCGCAAGATCTTGTTTATTTTTGCCAAGAACCTCGATCAGCTTTTCTTCACCGGCATGGTAAAGCGCGTCTGCGTTTTCAATCTCAGCATTAATCAATTTTTTCTTCATTGTTGCTGTTAGATAATCGAAATCATTTAACGATATTTTTCGACCCTTGGCGATGTCATATTTATAGTAATCCAATGTATCCCAGTGTTTTTTCTTCTTATAAAGTTTCCTGTCTATCGATTCGAGCCTTTCATTCAAGCAGTGCACATAATCCAAGAGTATCGAATAGGGAATCAATTGATGGCGATCCGTTTCCAGATCGATGGTTTGAATGCCATTGCGTGTAAATCCGATTGTGGCCAGTATCAGAGTATCGGCATACTCACTTTCCGGATCGATAAAGGTTAACTTGCCACAGGAAAAGATTCGATGCGTATCAATGATGTGTCTATTTTGAACAGAACAGTGTAACGATTCTTTTTCGTACGGCTTATGGCATAGAAACTCAATTTTCGATCCATAGCATAGACCACTGATGCCATATTCTGTATCGTGACTTTGGCACGAGTCTGGCGCGCCGGCTTCTTTTCGTTTTTCAACCGGTACGTAGGACACAACCAGATAACCGTAACACAAATTCTGTTGCTTATCGTTTCCACTATCGTCGATTGAACACGAATCAGGGTTACCCAAACAGGCCAAAGCCACTTCTTCTAAATCGATGTCTTGATCTTCTTCGATAACAATGGGGTTACCTGCAGGTGTTTTACCATAGCCTTTACTCACATATACGCGCCAGAATATATTGTCTTTCTCATAAATTATTTGGACACCAGCTCCACAAACCATCCCCCACCCACTCAAATGCTGCGTATCAAGAGCACGTATTCGATCTTGAAACTGTTGCTCTTCAGACAAGTGATGAGCCCGAATGGATTGTCGATCAAAATATTGAGGCCGCTTCAAGTAGGCATCAAGCTCGTCCGACTTAGCCATTTCGTCTACCTCCTCGAGTACTGCCGCCTCTAGTAACTCGACCATTGGTTACCACTACATCTCGAATTACTGGTTCAGGGTTGTCGGTACTTCCGTCTCTGCCGATATAAAACCAGGAGTAAAACTGATTACCCATTCGACCGTTTCCTGTGCGGTACCCTTCTTCCGAAGAAATGAGTCCTGCTCGATGATTTGCATCGATGATATGGCCTTCTTTGGTCTGTATTAAGTCACCGTGCAAGATAAATCGAACCAGCATCGGAGATTTAATGTCATCGTTGTAATCGATAAAAGGTCTAATAATAATCGCATTAGGCTCTTCTTCGTCCGAGACTTCTTTGACATTAACCACGCGGTTGTTTTCATCAATATCACCATCGTCGACAACACCAGGAACCCATTCAATTCTCGTAGGTCCTGCCAATTCGGCAAAAAAGGCTGTCGCTCCATACAATTCAAAACGTGCTTCGAAAAATGGCGCTCGCGTAGAACGAGACAACAAGCTTGTTTCTATCGGTTGGTCGAATGCGATCACTAATCCCATCGCTTCGAGGAATTTGTCGTACTCCAAATTGTTGTCTGCCAACATTTCGTCATGCACCCAACTGACAGCCCGAATATGTCCGACCTCAGGATCGTTTAAAGGCCCAGGCTCCCCTTGAGGGCCTCGCTCTCCTCGTTCACCAGGTTCCCCTTGTTCACCGGGCGGACCTTGCTCACCTGGCGCACCATCCTGACCGTCTTCGCCATCTTGCCCATCATTTCCTGCTGGACCAATTTCACCACGCGGACCTGGCATTCCATTTGCTAACCCTTGCTCAATCAAGCAGTGGATCACATCACGCAATTGTTGTGCACTGGGCACAATGTTTCGTATTTTTAAATTATCAATCCAGTTAACCTCATCCAGAGACTGACCAATAAGTTCGTCCACCATAGGAAGCTCAGATTGATAATTTTCAATTAATGCTAATAGAACAAAATCGTCATCGGTGCATTCTTTACAACCATCCAGGCTTTTATAAAATAACGTTTCACAATCTTCTTCTTGTATGTCAACAATGGCCAACAATCCCCGATCTGGTTCTAATTCGGGATTATCGTCGTACGCTAAAACAAACAAATGTTCACCGCGATAGCTCAGCTTAGCTTCGAATCCTTCACCATTAATTTTAACCGTACTATTGATCCCTTCTTCCGATGGCGAGCCGACTTGTGATTCAATGGCTTGGTGTAAATCGATGGACTTTAAATTCCCTTGTTCCGCCAGGTTTAATTCATCAGACTCGCCATTATCAATTACATAGGCCCAACGTTCGTTCGCTGAAATAGACAGCGATACAGGTACTCCCGGCCAGGTAACTCCTCCGCCTTGCTGCACTAAAACTTCTTCATGTCGATCGAACTGAAATGCTCGAATAAATCCGGCCGAGTCATTGCGCGATAAAATGTAGACCATCTCACCATCGCTACTAATCGCAACATCGATAATATTCTCATCGTCATTAATAGCTTCCAACTGGACCTCAGCGGCCTCCGGATCAACGCTGCCTGAAAATAAACTGCTCACACTGGTTAAAAATAATGCCGTGTCACCGGACTCTTTTTGCAGTATGGAAAATGTAAAACTTCCATCTGGGGTGATATTCAACTGAGCTCGAATTCTTGACTCATCATCACCATCAAAAGGCGAATCGATCAATTGAGTTGATGTTGGAACTGGCTCTGCGCCTTCTCCTTTCAACCAGTTTTTTATTTCACTCCCTGAATAGGCACTTAAACTTCCATTACCGGGTGACAACGCAAACAAAGAATCATCCACACGAGAGCTCACCAAATAAGCCGCTTGCTCAATAGAAAGTTGAAAGTCGGGTGTATTTTGAGTTCGTATGGTTTCTTCAACAAAAAACCAAATCTGAGGTTGCTCATCGTCGTGAGTAGAAACCAGAATATGATCAGCCAACGTATTCGAAATAACATCTAAAGCATTACTGCCAACATCCACTGCGGTAACAAGATCATGATTATCGTCACGATAAACGTATAATTTACTCGAACTGTCTTCATTATGCTGAGCCAGTAAGTAATAACGCTGATGCAAGTGATCCGCCATGAACGACTTTGGCATTTGCTGACTGATGGCAATGCTATGATTCCACTCTAACTTCGCACTGGCCGGTTTAAATGCGGGCGTAATATTATTATCCGAACGTGATTCAAGGACAACTTCGTATTGCTCTTTAATACGATTCGCTGCGCTATCATCGTCGGAGCAAAAGCAATCGGTTAACATCAGGGGAACATGCTCAGCTTCAGATTCACAGTAACGGAGCCCAATGACAATCGACTCTACGCTTTCTTCCTTCTCTAACTGTTCTTCAACCCAGGACTGAATGTCGATTCGAATATCATTGGGAACAATAATTTCCTGACCGCAACAATCAATAGCGAGTCCAGCTTCGAGCACAACGTATTTAGTGCGGCAACCTTCGTTAGGATGCTGAACAACTTTGAGACCACAGACGGTTCCCGAACCATGTAATGTTTGGTTGTGAAGTCGATTTTTTTTTATAAAGTAATGTTGTTCGGTCGTAAAATCTCTTTCTTCCATCAACTTTCCGTCGAAAAAATTATTTCTAACGGGCTCGTCGATGCCACAACCGATACAATCTTTTGTTCCACGAGTCATTGTTGTTTTTCCTTTCATATGAACAACAGAATTCGCAACTGGTTAACACGATAAGTTGTGAAAAGAAGCTGCTTTACCTTTGTTTAAAATAGAACTTACGCCTAACTCAGTTTCATCGAGCACAGCTAACTCTCGTCGACCAACAATCATATCGACACCCACCCTTGACTGACATCCCACGACAATCTTCGAGTCGATAAAGGCAATATCAAACACAGTATGAGCTGGCTTTTGAGCGGCAACCATTTGTTTAAACCGTTCTTGACGAGATGCACTGGTCGCTAGAACTAAAGGCAACACCACAGTAAAACGGTGTGCTTTAGAGGCATCCATGTCATCAATCAATAGTTTCTTTCCGGCGAGTACAACTGAACTTTTTTTTCCCAAGTATCGTTCGAAAGCATAATGTTCAATAATTTGAGGGAAAGGAGCCGTAAGTCCGGTGTACCATCGCAGCAATTGCTTTAATCCGTTCATGGTTCCGCGTTGGCGATAAAAAACCATGAGTTCACTGATAATCTGTCGCTTCTTATCAACCGGCGTATCGGGAAAGAAATCCCAGTGAAACCAGCTAGCTAACCAGTTGAGAAATGCCTCATCAGGCACCGTAAATGGCGATAAATATCGTGCGAAATGGTCCGACTGATAACCAAGTTGATCAAATATAAGATCAAAGTAGCTCAAAAATCGATCTAGGAAATGACGGCTTTCGTTATCTTGGTGATAAACCGGTGGCAACCACTGCAACGATGACTGACGAGGTCCTTCGATATTGACGGCTTCTATTTTGGTTGAAGAATAACCATCACCATAGAACTCTATCGACAAATACAAAAACCGTCCGGGTAAACTTTGAACAAGAACGTGTGGCCTATCGGTACTATCCAATCGAATTGCTGTCGACCAAGGTTGCTGGAAATCGCCAGTAATCTCAGAATCTGTTAGTAAGCGATCGGACGTTTTGGTTTGAATAACCAATGAAGTATTTGGCAAAACTCGGGTTTGAAACACCAATCTGTCCCAACGAAATTGATCGGAATCACCCTCAATGGGCGGGCTAATCAACCGCCGTGACTTTTTCATTCGAATGCGTTTTGACACGGTAACGATTGCAATTCTACTGACGCTCTTTTCGGATCCCTCGCCATATTCAGACGTGATATAACCCTTCCGATCGATACCGGATTGTTTCAATAAACCAGCTTCGCAATCAGGGAAAAACAGGTTCGGTTGAAACAATTCACCCTCACGTAAAATAAGCGGCGGCAATTTATTCGCTATACCATTTAAATCTACCAAGCTTTCAATAGGATCAGTTTGATTGACTCTCCAATGTCCATTCACTTTCTCCCATTGCCAATCATCGAGACACCAAACTCGATATTCAGAATTCATATAGCTGGCTGACTCAGGTGTTGACGCTTGATGGCGTAAAATAAGAACCCGCTCGTCTTTTAAGGTCGTTAAAGCATCAACATGCCCTATCTTATGGTTTGGAATGAAGACAGTTTCTAGGTGTTGAAACCTTGCCCCTATCCGAATGATACGACCATCCGGGTCATCCAAAGACTCAGGTGGTGTATTGAGACCTATAAGGTAGCTTCCGTTTTTTCCCTGGGTGATTGCGTTGGGAATTTCGGTCTCCGTATGAAATATGTGTTTAACCTGTAATGTTGGCCACTGATACCAAATAACTTGTCTTTTACCCGCATCACAGACCACCAGTTCATTTTTATTTGAAAACAATAGATCGATCGGCTGGCGCAAGCTGTATGGCGACGCATCATCTTCTGACCTTTGCCGCCAAAGAGGACGCCAAGAATGAATAGCGGGGGAATAGCAAATAAGACGCTGATGCGCACGATCAATCGCCAAAACAATACCATTTTGGAGATGCGTAACGCCTTTAGGTGTGGTTAGGCCACCAAAACTTCCGGAGTTCTCGCTAACAGGAAGCGGCTGTTGATCTTTATCTTTTAGTTCTAAAAAGCCATCGTAATCAACCAGCTCATCGGAGCGGCTCCATTCACGCCATCGAATTGACTCACCAATACCTCCGGGTGTGTATTGATAGGCTTCAGTCACTCGATGATAAAAAGGTTTTCGGTACTTAAATGGGAGTTTTGATTCAATACTCATAACTCACCTTTATATTCATAACATCCCGACTTAGGTGAATCAGTTGTTCCGGCTCTATTTCAATTCGATCATCACTGTTCAATGTGCCATCCAATGAAAGCGATAAATCAAACGCTCGAGAGACGCCTTCTATATTTAATACCTCGCAAAATATATCCGATAGATAAATATCTTCTCCGAAAGGCCAGCCATTGCCCTCACGGCCACCAACAACCGGGTGAAAAAATGCCAACAAGCGTTGCTTAACGGTATCGGTAATTTCTTTGAGATCGTATTCGGACTGAATTTTGATGCTCAGGTTAAGCGCTGTCACTGAAACGTACTGAGGACCCACAACAAAAAGTTGAGTGGTAATGAGACGTCTTGGATTTAAGTGTGCGCAAACCGCTTTAATTTCTGCTTCTGACGGTTGTGGTCGGGATGTTGTTTTGTAGGGTAATACAACAACCGTGACCGCACCGGGCACATCGCGATCGATGTCTAAATCGTCTTCATCTTTAACAATTTTAACATTGGGCAACGCATACGCAGAATGAATCGGAACGGAGGGTGTGTTAAGTGCAAGTTCTGCAAAGTCTTCTGCTGTAACAGCTCGATCTCGGTGTCGAATCTCGTGTCCGGCGCGTAATCGCGTCTGTTTTTCAGACTCTGTATTTTGGCCTCCGATTGCAGGCAATGGATTGGTTACGCTATCGACGTATTTGATAGCTCGTTTTAATTTGGTTATGGTATGACTGCCGACATTAGCTGCAACACCGCCCCCAACTTTTAATGACCGAGCAAAGATTTGATGCCCCGCAGGAGGAATAGCGCCAAAAATCCCGTCGCCAAATTGAATCGACTGAGTATTGGAGTCAAATATGAAAACATTCGACTCTGAATTACTGCCGTAGAAATCCGATCGCCATTCCCAAACGACTTGTGTGTTCTTTGATGCCACCATAATTTCAATTAAAGGCGTATTGGTATCGGTATCAAATAGCAAAGGCGATCTTGGCAAACTGAACTCTTGATTGGGCTTACCATTACTCACACCCAGTCGTTGGTCGTACCAGGTTTCTTGTGCAGCAGCCGTGACCGTGTTTAAATAAATGCCTTTGAACAAACGACTCGCAAACTCGTTCCCTTTGGGTTTTATACGTAGCCAGATCATCGGCGTTTGGGCTACCGCTGGCGTCTGATAGTCATCGCTTAAATCGGCCCAATCATCTTTCGAACGAATGGCCACTGTATCAAGCACAAGGCCGGCTGTATCCAAAATGTCTTCTAACGAAGTTCCGCCGTCACAACACGATTTAATACTATTCAATAAGTCGGCATCGGTAACCCCCATATCCGACCATTCCTCATCTTTAATATCTGCAGCAGCAATAATCCCCTGCTCAATGTCCTGGACAAGCTCACTATGGTTAGAAGGCGGACGCAATGTCCCGATAGCTTCCCAAACAGGTCGGGGTAGTTGAGAAAACTTATGCAACGGAATGTTGCCGGGCAATTCGAGGGAGACATGCCCTGAATGCGAAAAATTCTGTCCATCACCATCGACAACCACGTTGGTCCAGCTGGCATCATCAAAAAAGGTTTCGCTGTCGACAGAAGAAAAGTAGTCCCAGTCAACCAATTCATTCGCTAACGTTTTCTCATGTGGCAATAAAGCAACCTCTGCATAAGGCCCCATTATTTGTTTCTCTGTGCCTTCATCCTTATAATAATCGTATATATCCGATGCCGAAACGGTAAGGTTAAGTTCACCCTCTGGCCATCGATCTTGTAGATAATCTTCCGGTTTATCAATTTTTTGATGCGGTCGTAACGCTATCCCAACATACATTCCACGCACCTCACCATCTTGACTCAAAAAGGGATAAAACGGCGCCGTCACAGTTATTTCCGCTTCTTTCGAGTTAAACTCCGTCACTAGACGATAATCGTGGGGTTCGACGTTAGGAACAATTAACGCACCAATTGCAGCGTTGATCGCTGTGAGTGAACGCTCGGTTTCAAAAGTAACCGGATTCGTCAGCTCTGCGTCGTCAACCTCTAGCTTGGAGCCTTTTGCAATATTAACAATCAAAGCCGCGTCTTTTACGCCAAGATCTTTTTTAAGTTTAAAGGCGACATCGGTTTTTGCAGCTGTTGCCAGGTTGGGTTTAACACCTAGCAACTCAACAAACTTTTCGTAATTTTTATCCGGGAGCTGATTGATTTGATACAATAAGGTTTCGGTCATCCAGGCATGGACTTTCACTAATGTAATTCCTGGATCGGTATCGTTGAAGTTCGTCCACTCGGGCGTAAACTGTGGAATTAGATTTTTAGCTTCGTTGACCAGGTCTTCACTGGTTCTCAAATCCAATTTTGGCGCTTCTTTAGCCATTATCCTGTGCCTGTCTATTCATTTAAGTAAAATGGGTACACCAGATTGTGGTGTGTGTTGTTACTGCGAAGTCGATATTCGACCTGTATGAATAATTGATTCATGCTCTGCGCATCACTGCTTACATTGATCGATAAAACATCAATTCGAGGTTCGAAGCGGATTAACGACTGACGCACTTCTTCAGCAATCAATGAACGCGTATTGGGGTTATTTGGAGAAAACAAAAATCGAGTTAAATCACAACCAAACTCTGGCTGCATGACACGACTTTTCTTCGGCGTCCCCAACAAGATGGCAATGGCTTCTTCCACCAGCTGGGCACCCTCAGAGTAAGACAAACTTCCTCGCGCATTCACACGTATGGGAAACTTCCAGCCTTTACCTAAAAATTCCGACATATTAATCCCCCACCAAAACCGACGGGTCGGACGAAAGAACCATTCCTTGCGCATTTCCCGGTGCATCTTTACCAGTTGCGTTTTGCGCCGTGGTATCCATAAAACGAACAATCCCGGCTCCGTTCGGACCGTACAAAACCGAGCCACTAAATTGGGTAAAATAACAAACGCCATTTTGGGAGCCACTGGTTACTCCGGAACTGGGATCGGCAGGCTCAGCGCCCGTTGAACTGTCATTCGGTGATTTATCAACCGACGAAGTTTCCAATAAAACGTGTTTGCCACCAACGAATAATTCTTGATTGGATTCATCACTAATTTCAGTTGCATCAGATAACTGAGCAATATTGGGATAAGGAATCGGCACTGGTCCGGCTGGAGGTATGGTCGTTAAACAAATATCCGGAAAAGCAAATGCAATGTTATCGGCTGGCGCAATCGGTTTTCCCATCAGGCGTCTCCTTCATGCATCATTATTTTGAGTTCTCGATACTGCTCCACGGCAACATCCGATCGCCAGTATCCTCGCCAGGTGATATCCAGGTATCCCGAGTCTGGGTAAACAACCAAAGTATCAATGCTCATTGAAACGTTTTCTTTACACCATTGACTCGGTTCGTCTCTTCCGTGTCCACAATATCGGTAATAGTGTGAGACCGGACTGTGCTCGGGCATTTGGAAACGGTAGGTTGTTAAAAATATTTTTGAGTCGACAATACGTTCGCGAGAGAGTAAAACTTTATCGCTGGATGTCAATTTACTTCGAACCGATCGAATAACGTGTCTCGATGTATTACCTTGAAAATAATGGTTATTCGTGATGAGTCGGAGTTGCGAGCCTACCTTTGATTCAAGGGCTTTTCTAGGACTCTCAAAACGTGGATACCAGTTAATCGTATCGGGATGAGTATCACCAATATTTCTTTGAAGCCAAAGTTGCCCCTTGGCTTCCACCTGATACTTGTAATTTGTCGTCGCGACATTCGAAAGGCCGTCTGTTTTAATATTTCTAAAGCGTTTTACAATGATATCGCAGCTTCTTTTAATGATCGCCAAATCATTCTCTGCAATGACAGGCTCACCAAAACCACCCGACACTTTAGTTAATTTATCTGCAAAAACAAGAGAGGCACTATTACTGTGAGGCACAAGTACCGGCGCATTACTTAAGTCTTTTATTGCTTCGAGTTCATCATTATCGTCGGTCCAACGTTCACTTGAATCCGGTAACTGGTAACGTGCTTTTACTACGACAGTAAAGAAAGGCTCAAGATCGGTGCCGATATGACTGTTGTGTACATAACGAATTGACTCGACATCCGAGTAATCAGACTCATTAGTTAAAGTTTTTCCAACGTCCATTTCATAAGAAAACTGAGCTGGAAAAAATATCGCCTTAGTGTTACCAGGTAGACTAAATGTTTGCTTCATACCCTACTCTAAATATCATAATCTGAACTCCAGTCTTTTTTCTCATCATGGATTCATGTGTATTGGGTTGCCTTTCAAGGTCAATTGCGCTGATGCTTCTACATTCACCTCATTGCCCTTCAAGGTCATAGTTTTCTCAGTAAAAATTTCAATACCGTCTTTATTCAAGACCAAAGTATTGTTGTTTTTGTCAGTAATCGTTATGGCCTCTTCGCCCTCGGTATCGTCGAACACCATTGTATGTCCCGATATCGTTTTTAATGTTCTTTTCTCCATCACCTCTTCAGGCGGTTTGTTTGATCCATTCCATAAAAAGCCGATAATGTAAGGACGGCTCATATTGCCGCTTTCAAATATAACTAACGCCTCATCATCAATTTCAGGTTGAAAAAACATACCGGCTGCCGAGGACGCCAAAGGCGTTGCAATACGAGCCCAGTTACTGACAGGCTCTCCATCCAATAGTGTATACTTCACTTTAATTCGCCCAAGCTTTTCTGGGTCGTCAAGATTCATCACTAAACCGACGGTGACACCTTCTAACTGCCGACTCACGGAACAACTCCTTTCAACTCGCACGCAAATTTCACGGTGTAACCTCCATTACCCAATGTATGAGTTGACTGAGTAACCAAGTACTCACCATCAAACCGCGGCCCCATGCCCACCAAACTTAATGTCGCACCGGCACGAACTCTTGGGTCACCAATACAGGTTCCGGCACCGGTCACCATATCTCGAACAAGGTTGGTTAAAATATCTCTTGCCCGTTGGTTGGCTTCGTCTTCACTTTGAAATATTTCATTCACAACGGTTTCGAATGTTTCTCCCACCGCAGTGCCAATTTGATCGCTCAATTGTGAATCCGGCAGTTGAGGATTAACATCATCCAATGTGGCTTCGCCGGTAATCTGACGAGCCTCTCCACTTTCTACAGGGTTCCAACCTTTCACGACCACTTTAGAAACCATGTTTTTAATTTTTATCTGAGGTGCAAAATCTATGAGTGACTGACCCCATTTCAATTCGATGACCTCATTGCTTTCTGCTCGAGGTCCGAAAAACAATTTTTCCTGCTGTGTTTCGGGATCGACTAGCAAACGAATCTGATAATCGACGCGTTTTGCTAAGCGCCATAAGAATATGATGGGGTACTCTTCGGCCATGATTAAATATTCAATCGGGTCCTCATTGTTTAAATTAGGCGTCTCGCTCTGCACGTTCAGTTCATCTCGAGCAATGGTCGAAAATATTTCACTGGGCTTCATCGGTTCATCAAACGCCATCGATTTTTTTTCTCTTTGAAACTTAGCGAGTTCCGAAATCGCTCGATATCGAACGGTTGGCGTTCCACTTGATGGAAACGACGGCGCAACGGATATGACTCGCCCCTTCATCATTGTGATAGGTTCAACGGACTCTCCGTAATACCCCATCTTTAATGCCAACAAGGTGCCCGGATCAAAATTCGGTACCGGTTCACCGTTAACCTTTCGCAATTGCCCATTGGTATCAAAAGGCGAGCTGTATTTCACTTGCTGAGACTCAGCATCCCAGTCATTTAAAACGAATTCGAAAGTATCAAAACCAGTTGCCGCCTCGGTATAAGTAACTTCTTGAACATCTCTTAAAATGGCATTGCTTACATTGCTCCCATCGAGGCTGATTTCGAACATGGGTGCAAAATGATGTCTATTCTGAAAAATCGGCGTCGTCATGGATTTACCTCAAGGGAGGGAGTTCGAGTAACGCTCCCGGAGTTAGCTGTCGAACATTCCGAATTCCATTATGTTCTGCAATCGTTCTCCATTGTGTCGGATCACCGTATTTTTCTGCAGCAATACCCGGCAAGTTGTCGCCCTCTCGCACTTTATAGGTTCGTGTGTGATCTGGTGAACGAAAATTAATCGCGGCGACCTGCTCAGCCACACTTCGATATTCTTTCAGGGCCATGGTGATCACCGCTCTCACAGGCGTTCCTGTTGACGTGAATAGCAAAAATTTACGATCAACACTCACGACAACCGCATCAAAAACACTTGCCTGAGCGGTACCTTCTTCTGCATTGGGCAAGTATCCAATATTTTTTTCCCCCCAAGAAATACGAACGATGGGTGGCGTGTGCATATCGCCATCGATTTTCACTAAACCATAAAGCGTCTTGAATTTTTCAACCACCGAAACGGCACTGTCTCCCATACCATCTGAAGTGGTGTCGAATAACAATTCAATGCCAACCGTTTCGGCGTCACCTCGAACAAACTGTAAGGGCGCAACGTCCAAACCAGGAATTGCGATATCGGCGTAGTTCACTCGTTTAGAAAATGCGAGTTCTTTCGGGTTGTAAGGAACCGTAACGGGATCGCCTCTTGGCGACTTATCGATATTTAATCGTTGAAACGTCAGTTTTTGCGCATTACTTTGATCGCTGGTATTTAACGGGTTGCTCAAACTCAACGCATCCACTCCTGTCGACTGAAGACTGAAGACTGTACGGACTGATCACTCTCTCTTTCACGCAATACTTGCATCCGTTGCTCGATTTGACGCATCACTTCATTGGTAATTTTCTCCAGCTGCTCTCGAGTTAATAATTCATCTTCGTCGATCACTGTGATTTCGCTGGTTAAACTTCCTAGCTGGATATTTTGTCCTGCCATGACTTTCTCTCTTAAATTAAACTGGTTAACATACCGGGGCTCATTGTCAGCTCGAGTTTTTCGTGAGCAATCTCGAGAGACTCTACTGCAATAGCGCTATTCAATGCGTTGAGTTCAGGACCTGTCCATTTCACGGGAATACCATTAAAAAATGTCCACACTTTTATGGGAATACCAAGATCATTGGAAAGTACAATCAATCCATTTTTGGCTGCGCCTTCTCCCGACACAAACGCTTGGTGCCATAGCCATAAATCTTCAGAGAGCCCCACGCCGCGCTTAAGGGTAATGTTGCTGTAACTTGCACGATCTGGGAACTTATGAACTCGGTCATTAACGCCACCTTCTAGATGCTCGTAAATACCAATGCTCGCATCGAGTCCCGAGACCTCTGAAAACCCGCCCATCAATAATCCGGATAACCCACTCAACAACGCAACGCCAACCGAGTCACCTTCAATCAACGCGATGCGAAAGTTATAACCGGGCAGAGGATCAAGTCGAGGTAAATCCATGCTATTGAATCTCCACTGTCGCACGATCCGCGTTACGTTGATAAACCAGCCAAATAAATTCACCCGGTTCAGTGGGTGCAACGCCTATTTCAGCGACAATCTGACCACCATCGCGACTTGCTTCAGTATTGTTTGTCTCATCACACAATACTGAAAAAGCTTGCCCCGGCGTTTTGCCTGACAAAGCACCTTTTCGCCACAAGTGCATCATCAAACTGGTTAACTTGGTTTGTATCGCAATACGAAGTAAATGAGAGTTGGGTTCAAATGTAACCCATTGCATTCGTTGCTCCAGAAAGCGAATAAGAAACATCAATAAACGACTGCTGGTGATATAACGCCACGACCTTTCAAATGACAGCGTTCGAGCACCCAGCAAATACAAATGATCACCGGGCTTTATCAAAAGTGAGTTTACATTGGCTTCATTCAACTGTTCATGCTCACTTTCTGTTAAGCCGTGCTTCAGCTGACCATGTGAAATTAAAGGCAAATTCGCACTGGAATAGTGCACCCCTTTTTTAAGGTCCGTCTGCGCAATAGCCCCCATCACTAATGCCGATGTAGGAAGCTCCCTTTCAAATTCTTGATGACTCAACTTGACCCAGGGATAAATGAGCGACGCATATTTTGAATCGAAGTGAAAACGCCAATTCATTACTTCGTCTAATTTATTGGCAATTGCGGGGGTGTCCAGAAAAACAAAATGCGAACGCGCATTTTCGGCTTGCAACACCATTAATTTTTGTAACGTTAGAATATCTTCTTCATCGAATAATGGCGGTAAATCAATCGGTGTTAGTGTGAATGTTTCTTCCGTTAATCGACCAAAACTCTCTATCGTCACCGGGAACTCTTCAAAATCGTAGGCTGAAGATTCAATATTGAGGGTTGCATTGCCAGCGGGTAAGCCGTCCAGGTAAAACGTTCCAGTATTATCAGTTGTCGTTTCGTACATTAAAACTTCATTATCGTACGATTCAAGACTTGCCCGAAGTATAACTCGAGCATGCGCGACACTGGCCATATTCGCTTCGTTAATCACCTTCCCTTGTAAGCGACCTTTTGCGCTCGGCAGTAAAAATTGGCAAATATTATTATCGATGAAGCGAGGAATTTGCTGGTCACTCAACCGTTGTTGATAAACCAGATCCGGTGCAGAAACTAAAGCAATGTTTTGCTCGAGTAGCACATTTTCGATGCCTCGTTTAAAATCTTTAACCAACAGGTCGGCCATATTCAACTGCCCACCACTTAGTGGGTAGGAGCCAGAAAGACTTTCTAAGAATCGCCAGTCGTCACCCACAAGCCCAAGTTCACTCATTGCGACAAACAGACTTTGCTCATTTAAAACATCCACAAAATAGCGAGAATGAGTTTCATGAAAGCCCAAGTGCTCAAATACTTCTACCTGTTGTTTTCGCAACAACAAACGAATGGTTAACTCGGTCGAATAGATAGACGCTCCGCTACAATCTTTCGCGGCGAGGTGAGCCGGCATAGTACTAACCGTCACCGTTTGGCGCGCCGTGTCGACTGAGACCACCCTTAACCACCGAGGCTCTGGCGTAACCCCATCGTCGTAGAGTTCATCGACATTGATGATTGAGCCAGGTTCTAAGCGAGTAACACTGGAGAGTCGCATTCGGTTCAGCTGAGGTTCCCATTGCAGAATCGAGTATTTCGTTGGATGCTGAAGACTGAAAAGCACTTCAAGGTCGTTGCCCCAATGGCCCGGACTGTCAATTCGGTAATACCGTTGCGTGCCGGATACTTTGGCCTGATCAAATTTTCTACGAGCCTTTTTTTCGGTTTCTTTTCCTGGACCCACATAAAATGGCGCACAGGCAACACACTTAAATAACGGTAGAAACCCGCTATTTTCTGAAGGAAAATTCGTCGATGCCGTCTGCGCGCTTCCAGCAACAACGCGGATTACGTACAACTGTATTCCGCCATTATCAAAGAATGATTTGGCACTTTGGGTTAAATAAGCAATCCTGGATTCGCCGAATATTTCAACAAAATGAGCGAATGAATTCACCGGGGTTGCAACAAAAGCAGGTCCTTTTTCGGCATAACCAATGAGAGCGGCTTGATCCGTTCGAATATCAAGCGACTCTGGCGTAGCCGTTGTTGCATTTATGTAGACTCCTGGCGCAGGCATTACTGGTTATCCTTCCAGCTCCAATCCTTCATGCACAATTTCAATCGACTCTATTGCGGCTTCATTGGTCGTCGCATTCAACGCTGGACCTTCCCATTTTGCGAGCCAGCCTTCTTTGAAATTCCAACGCATGACTTCTTTGCGTTGTTCATTCAATAAAATCACCGCGCCCGACTTACGCAACGTACTACCGTCAATGGTTGTTTTACGCCACTGCCAAAGCTCATCGTTTTTGGTGTACCCGCGTTTGAGCGTAATGTTGGTGTATTTACGCAGGCCCGGCAATTTACGCACCGTGTTTGTGTCACTGCCTTCTCGATAGTCAATCGCATCGCTTTCTGTGGTCAGCCCGCCCACTTCAGTAAACCCAGCAACGGATAAGTCATCAATTTCAACGAGAAAATTATACTGAGCGTAGGGATCGTTTCTTTCGGCCATGTTCTAACTCCTTATCCTTGCGCGCCGCGCGTTTTCTGACTAATTCGGAAAATTACAAACTCAGCAGGTTTCACTGGTGCAACGCCAATTTCGACAATAAGTCGACCGTTGTCGATATCGGCCTGACTCATGGTGTCCAAGCCAACATTCACAAAGAAGGCTTCATCTTGAGTGACACCTTCGAGTGCACCGCTTCGCCAGACTGTTAAAAGAAAGTTCGTTAAACTGCGCTTAACTGTCGCCCAAAGCGGCTCTGCATTCGGCTCGAATACGGCCCATTGCATACCATTTTCAATGGATTTTTCGATAAAGATAAAGAGTCGCCGGACATTGATGTATTTCCACTCTGGATCGGAACTGAGCGTTCGCGCTCCGTAGAGTCGTAACCCGCGGTTTGCGTCCCGAAAATCACGAAAACAATTGATGTGAGATGGGTTAAGAATATCCTGTTCACCCTTGGTTAAACGCGTTTCGAAGCTTCGAATTGATTTAACGACTTCATTGGCAGGCGCTTTATGAACACCTCGCTGAACATCACTACGCGCGTATATTCCAAGCACATGGCCTGAAGGTGCAATGTTTATTTCATCACCCTTTTCACCAAACGGGTCGGCAACCGTTAACCATGGATAATAGTAGGCCGCATGCGTCGTATCGTAATTTTTACGGTGCGTTTGCACACCCGCGAGCTTTGCACTTTTTTCAGAATCTAATACCGCGAAGCGGTAGCGAATGCGCTCACAATGACCAATGAGGCTTTTCTGAACATCAACCGACGTTTGACCAGGAACAGCAACGATACTGATATCATTTTCATTAATCATCGCCTGGATACCCGTTCTTAAATCGGGATCGTCGGATGCGTTGCCTATAAAACTTTGGTCGTCAATACTGGCAACATCATCGTCACCGGATGCTAGGTCGAAATAGACCTCGGTCATCGGGGATTTTCCGTCATTAAAACTCCCAAGCCGGACTAACTCTGAAGCTCCAGAGACCGAAATAGTTTGCGTTGCACTATCGTAACTCCCAACAATTCGAGGGGCATACCTTGGATGGTCAGAGTCGATCGCTAAGTCATCAATACGTTCACTTTCAACAACTTTATCGCCTTCGAGTCGTTCAACAACCAAATCGAATTCAATCGACTCCACGGGTTGATCTGCATTAATTACCGAACCAAGTGCGGAATCAATAGTCACCTTCAGTCCATTCCTATCTACTTGAGTCACTTTACGGACGACAATATTGTCAGGCGCAATCGTAAATCTTAAGTAGGTTCCTTTTTGCACAGCAAACACCGATTTTAGTAGAATCTCTGTATCAGTATCAGTCGCTTGCGTTGAAACTTCAGTTCTTAATAGGCTTTTGGGTAATGAAAGCACTCGTAAATTGTTTCCCCAGTTTCCTGGGTAAATTGCGTGCACATTACAAAACACATCATCCAGAAAACGAGCACTTGCACCGGCCAGGTAACCGTTGCCGATTCCCGACTTAAGCGTCACTACCACTTCACCGCCGGTAATTAAATAGTATTCACCATTGGATCGAATAAACGATTCATTGCCCGTCATCGATTCGTTAATGGCAATCGTATCGGCTGCCGCAGCTCCATTCGCAGTAAATGATTTATCGACAGAAATCGTGACTTTAAACAAGCGAGTACGAGAAATAGGATGATCATAAATAAGCACCCCGCCATTTTCATCAAATGTCGATGATGCATCGGCGTTAATTGTAATGTATTCGCTTTTTTCTGGCTCGACGGTATCTTCAATGTAAAGCGTATCTGCGTTCAACAGGTTGTCCGTTAGCGTTGCATCGATCGCCAAGGTTCCACCGGCAGACATATCTTGATTGATATTAACGGTGACATCTTCATCTTGAACTGCAGAGCACACATCAAATGCATCTGTATCGCTAAGTGCGGTATCCAAGTTTCGATTAATAAAAATGGTTTGACTGTCAACGCTCTGAAGCTCAACCACATCGGATTTTCCGGGCTCTGAAAACAGCAACTGTACATTCGAAGCAAGCTGGTCGAAGGGTCCCGAATTAAATCGAAGCGTTGTCCCATTAAGAGCCACTCCTGCGCTTAGTTCGAATGCGGCGGACCCCGCTAAACTCTCAGAGAATAATACAGCTTCCGCTCGAGTCGCCGCGTCACCAACAATACGAGTGATGTAGACACGCGATCCCCCGTTATTGAAAAATCCTTCCACGGCATAGGGCAACGCATCAAGGTTATTGGAGTAGACGTTGTAATCCAACTTACCACCAAAAACTCGATTAAATTCACCAAAACTGGTGACGAGGGTTGGAATATTCACTGGCCCTCTCATCGTTACGCCAACCATACCAGCAGTACTGGTGCTGACACCTTCAATTGGCTTATTTCCTGAGGATACTTCTTCTACATAAACTCCAGGTGCTAGATACTCTGGCATAGCTTATTCTCCATATCTCAATGATTAATTGGCAAATCCCAAACATTGAGTGTTTGCGTGTAATCAATACCAAAGTCAGTCGATGCAAGAACTGAGTCATCGACCGACAAACGAACTTGAACCGTCACCGAATCGGCAACAGGAAGTGGATAAAACTTCCATAAACTTAAACCACCAACCGGAACGCCCATTAACGACGAAGGCGCAATAATCTCCAAGTTATAATCACTCGGATCCAATGGCTGATGATTGGTTTTTCGAAGGCTGACCTCTGCTGCGACCGGGATAGGAGATAAGGATACAATCTCATCAAAGAGCAACTGCCATTTGTCTGTCAAATTGCCTTCTTCAATAGCTTCAACCTGCAACATAAACGCATCCCAGTCAGCGGTTGAAACGTTAATCGTGTGTGTCATATCAAGATAATTCGTTGCTGATACTTCGATACGAAACTGATAGTCATCAGTCTCAAATTCACGTTGTAGCTCGAGCAAAGGACGAGTACTGGTGACGAGAAGATTGCCCATTCCATCCAACCGAATGGCTAGGGGACTTCGAATAAACGCCGGGTAACTGATCGCTTTAAAGGTCAAATTAATATCTAATGGATGAGTGACAGGCTTGGCGAACACGCTGTCTTGAAACGATATTTTTCCGACTTGAACGGTTGGCATCAGTCGTTAACCCCCTGTTTCAAATCGACCTGAGAAACACCGACCCTGTGCGCAGCCGCCGGTTGAATTCCTGAGTCAATGGAAACGACTTCGACAGAAATTACATAACTCAGTCGGAACTTTTCGTTCATCGCCGTCCATATTTGATTTAACGATTCGATCGTTAAACTAACCGGATGAATTCTGAGTTCTCTTGTTCCCCCGCGATCTTGATTTAAATCAAGATCGCCAGAGCTCTGAATCATAGGATTATCATAAAAATACTGAATGAGACGACCAAGAATCAACTGATTATCGACTTCATCGTCTACAACAGGTGTAATAAGAAACTTTAAATTAACCGGAAGCGGTGGCTTTATAAGACCGTCTTGATTAATGGGCACCAAGTTCTGATTGCGCATGTGCTCATTAATATTAACATGATAAAGATAAAGGGAAATTTTACCGCCATCACTTTCAGCAGACTCAGGCTTTGCAATAATAACGTCGGTATCTGCGTCCGTTAAACTCAGATCAATGTCAGGACTATCTTTCAAAGCATCGAAAATTTTTTGCTTCAAATCCCTGCTAATGTCATGAAGTACAGAAAAGCCTGACAAACCCCTTGAACTCCTTTTCGCAATCAAGAAATATCCCACTATCGTGAGTTTCTATTTTTATTTCAGCTAACAATCTTTAATTAAAGACACTGCTAAAACAACAAACAGAATGCGTCCTTTCGAATTTATTGAAGCACCAAAGATATTCGATGTCAAAAGATAAATTTAAATATTCTCAAAATGGAATATTCGACATTAAACAAAAACTCATAATGAAATGGAGACTTTTAACTTTCGAATTTCTATCACAATTACCTTCGACAACGTGGCTTTTTCACCAAATCCCGAATGTGTTATAACCACTATAATTTCCGTTCGGATCAGCTTGAAATAATTTTCTTTCTAACGACACGTAATAACAAGAATAATTCGATCTTACTTTCCAAAAGATCTTAAGAATTATTACAAGCCACTTACTGAGTAAGTCCACCTTGTAATTTCTGCCTTCCAAAAGTGCATTGCATCGATTGCATAACATAGAGTCCAATCAACTTTTAAAATTAAGCATTCACAAAGCTCTTTAGCAGCAATTATTTAGAGTCGGCAAAGCACTTTACAGCATAAGCTTCAAGCACTCGCCAACTTATATTACTATTA
>JBPEWV010000070.1:0-5117 GCA_052032335.1 Pleionea sp.
GATCAGGAGACCTTGAAGACGATGATGGAAACGGCCGGATTTGATGACGTGCAATACCACAACATGACCGGCGGTATTGTCGCACTTCACCGCGGTTTTAAATTTTAAGGACAAGGTGTGATCACACTTAATCTGGCAACGGCCAGCGCTTTAGAAACGATCATCAATAAATACCTATCTCTCGATCCTGACTCGCAGGAAAAACGTCGACCACTGGTCGGCAAGCGCATTGCCATCGAACTGAGCGACTGGCAATTAACCTACGTATTCGAGTTCAGTGATGCCGCCTTAACCATCGATACTCAACGCGAGACACCTTGTCAGGTGACACTCAGCGGTTCCAGCTTCGCGTTTTTTAATATGGCCAGCCAGGAGCGCGGAGGCGATGCATTATTCAAGGGCGACATCCACTTTGAAGGCGAAATTGGCACAGCCCAGACGTTTCAAAAGTTTTGGCAATCCATCGATGTCGACTGGGAAGAAGAACTGTCAAAATACACCGGCGATATCATCGCGCATCAAACGGGTGAACTGGTGCGCTCAGCGCATCAACACATAAAACAGTTTTTCACTACAGCACAACAAAACGTCAGCGAGTACATTAAGGAAGAAGCGGAAATGACGCCCTCGCCTATCGAAGTGGAAGCGTTTTACGATTCCCTCGACGACTTAAAAGGCGATGTTGATCGTCTCTCGGTTCGCGTCAATCACTTGACCCAGAAACTCAATAAAAATATTAATTAATCATTGAAGAGTCTGAATGGCCATTAAAAATTTCTCTCGTATTTTTTCCATTAACCGTATTCTCATCAAGCACGGTCTGGATGAATTTTTAAACTTAACGCCCTTTGGCCGTTACGCTCCGATACTCAAACTGTTCGCACTGACATCGGCAAAAGAAAAACAGAAGCCGCGTGGTCAACGATTGCGCGAAGCATTGATTGAACTCGGGCCAATCTTTATCAAGTTTGGTCAGATGCTTTCGACCCGGCGCGATTTGATCCCCGATGATTTGGCGATCGAACTGATGCTGTTGCAAGACAAAGTCACACCATTCAGTGAAGAACAGGCCATCCAGCGCATTGAAGAACAGTTAGGGCTGCCCATTAGTGATGTTTTTTCAAACATAGATTCGACGCCACTGGCCTCGGCCTCAATGGCACAGGTTCACTCGGCTACCCTCACCAGCGGTGAATCGGTGGTGGTAAAAGTGATCCGACCCGGCATACGCAAACAAATTGCCCGCGATCTGGCGCTCATCAAACAGTTGGCGGGCTGGTTCGAAGATCACTTCCCCGAGGGTAAGCGCTTCAAACCAAGGCAAGTGGTGAAAGACTACGAAATGACCATTTACGCCGAGCTCGATCTGCGCACCGAAGCGGCCAATACCGCACAATTGCGGCGCAACTTTATCGAGGGCGACTTGCTCTACGTGCCCAAAGTCTATTGGGATTTTACTCGTGAAAAAGTCATGGTGCAGGAAAAAATAGGCGGTATCCCGATTGCCAATGTCGAAGCTTTAAAACAGGCCGGTACCGATATGCAGGAACTGGCGCATCGGGGTGTGGAAATTTTCTTCACCCAGGTCTTTCGTGACAGCTTCTTTCACGCCGACATGCACCCGGGCAATATCTTTGTCGATGTTACCGATCCGAAAAAGCCCAAATACATTGGCATAGACTGCGGCATCATGGGCACGCTGGGCGAAAAAGACAAACGCTATCTGGCAGAGAATTTTCTCGCGTTTTTTGATCGCGACTACCGTCGTATCGCCGAGCTTCACGTCCAGTCGGGCTGGATACACCCAGAAACGCCCATCGAAGCGTTCGAGTCGGCCATTCGCACCGCTTGCGAGCCCATTTTTGGTAAGCCCCTGAATGAAATTTCCTTCGGTCAATTTCTGGTGCAGCTGTTTCAAGTTGCCCGGCGTTTTCATATGGAAGTACAACCTCAGCTTGTGTTGTTACAGAAGACGCTCCTTTACATTGAGGGGCTTGGACGCCAACTGTATGGCGAACTCGACCTGTGGGAAACCGCACAGCCATATCTGCGTAAATGGGTCAATGATCAATATGGACCCAGAGCAATCTTCAAAAAGCTGAAACACAAGTGGCCATTGTGGGTCGAACAATTCCCCGAAATGCCTGAAAAACTCGCGGCATTTTTGGAACAGGGCGGTCAGCCTCAAAAAAAGCTCGACCATTTAATGACCGAACTCCATCAACTGAACCGCGCCCAGAAAAAACGACGTAAAATGACCGTGTTTGCGACTCTGGGCGCTAGCATCACGCTGTTTTCAGGATTTCTCCTGCACGCAGGATTTATTGACGGCGCCTATCTGTCTTTGGCCGCAGCAGGTGTCGCCTTTATCTGGGCCATTCGACACAGTTAACGCAGACCTGATAGTGCTCGGATATTTCTGATTCCCTTAGCACAGCAGTCAGAGTTAACCCAAACAGCTCAGATTGTCAGTATCTTTGCGTGCCAGGTCGCAAAGTTCAAAAATCTCGATTCCCTATCACATAAATTTGGTATGATAAAACACAGTGAGTTACCATTAACCCACAACTCAATAAACACAGGTAGCTGGCATGAACGATTGTTTATTCTGTAAGATCATCGAAGGCGACATTCCGTCAAAGAAGGTCTACGAAGATGACCTAATCTACGTTTTTGAAGACATTGCGCCCAAAGCGCCAACGCACGTTCTTGTCGTACCACGAAAGCACATTCGGTCACTCAATCAGGTCACCGAAGAAGATGCCCAACTAATGGCGCACATTCAATTAATCATCCCCAAAATTGCTCGTCAATTAGGATTGGATGACGGCTTTCGAACGGTTTTGAATACCGAAAAAGGTGGTGGCCAGGAAGTATTCCACATTCACTACCATGTACTTGGCGGTGGGCCAATGCCCTTCGCTTAACAGCGAATTTTAGAGACAGTTATCACGAGTGTGATCAAGAGGAAACCATAATGGGATTCAGTATCTGGCAAATATTAATCATCTTGCTGATCGTTATATTGCTTTTTGGAACAAAAAAACTACGCAATATGGGCGGCGATTTGGGCGAAGCCGTTAAGGGCTTTAAAAAAGGCATGAAAGACGAAGACGATGAGTCAAACAAAGAGCCTGAACAAATCGAGAAAAAAGAAGGTGACATTATCGAAGGCACGGCCACCAAAGAAGAACAAAAGAATAAGTAGCCGAATATTTTATGTTTGATATCGGCTCATTTGAGCTTCTTTTCATCGCCATTATCGCGATTCTCATTCTCGGCCCCGATCGACTGCCTGTTGCAGCAAGAACAATTGGTCGATGGGTGGGCAAAACTCGACGCGCTTTTCATTCAGTGAAAAGCGAAATTGATCGCGAATTACAACTCGATGAATTAAAACGTCAACTTCAGGAACAACAACAAAAGATGGATGAGTTTATGAAAGCTCGCCCTCTCGACGAAGTGACCGAAGAAACCCGCAAGCAAATCGAAGCCACCAAAGCCGAGTTTTATCGCGACATGCAGAAGCAGCACGAAGAACTGGCCGCTGAGCAAAAAGAAGAAATGTCAGGCTGTGACAACCCGGTCGAGTTTGAACCACTGCCCAGAGATGAGTCAGTCCAGCAATCTTCTGCCCCAAACGAAAATACCATTCATCCAGCCTCTGACGACGACATAAAAAAATCATGAGCGACGAAAAAAAGTCAGACGATAAAGAAATGCCCTTATTAGCTCACCTGGTTGAGTTAAGAGGGCGTTTGTTAAACGCTGTGTTATCGATGCTGGTTATCTTTCTCTGCCTTATTTATTTTGCCAACGATTTGTATTTAATTGTCTCGCAACCATTGATGGCAAGTTTGCCCGATGGCAGTGAAATGGTATCGACCAGTGTAATCGCGCCGTTTTTCACGCCCTTCAAGTTAACGCTGGTACTGTCTATTTTTCTATCCATGCCAGTTATTTTGCACCAGTTATGGGCCTTCATTTCGCCCGCGCTTTATAAAAAAGAAAAACGTTTGGCAATTCCGCTGTTATTCAGCAGCGTCGTGCTGTTTTATTTAGGCATGGTGTTCTGTTATTTCGTTGTCTTTCCATTGATGTTTAAATTTTTTCCCTCGGTGATCCCCGAAGGAATACGTTACATCCCTGATATGACCGACAGTCTCGATATAATGCTGAAGCTGTTTTTTGCTTTTGGTATTGCCTTCGAAGTCCCGATTGCTGTAATGCTTCTTATCTGGAGTGGCGCAACTACGGTAAAAAGTCTGAAAGAAAAACGGCCCTACATAGTCGTTGGCGCCTTCGTGGTTGGCATGCTTTTGACGCCACCGGATGTGATATCACAAACCCTACTGGCAGTGCCCATGTGGCTGCTGTTCGAACTGGGTATTATTTTCGCGTTGTGGATTAAACCGCAACACAAGCCTGAAAACGACTCGACCGATCCTTCGTCATAACGTATATTGGAAACGCTCCGCAAACAACGCCTTGCCTTTCTCCAGCAAATGATGAACGGCTGGGTGCTTTACCATGCGCTCAGGCGAGATAAGATAAAATCGTTCGGTGATATCTTGTGTACGACCAATAACACTGACCTTAAATTGTTTCATTATATGTTCTTCAGCAATGGTTGGTGCGCAAAATAGTCCGTACCCCGCTTGGACAAAATACTTTGCCAACGCAGAATCATCGAATTCTCCAACGATGATCGGATCGATGTCTAGATGATCAAACCAGGACAATAAGTTCAATCGTTGATTCGAACTTTCGCCGGCGGTAAAAAAGAATTCACCATCCATTGAGTAAGGAAATGAGCCACGCAGTTTTCTGGCTCGCTTTTTGTCAGCAAAAAAGGTGAAACCACTCTCACCCAATAGATGATTAAAAGCTTTAATTGGAGAACCTGAGGGTAAAGGCGTATCGCTTAGAATAGCGTCCAGCTTATTCACCGCCAGTTCCGACAAAAGCATCTCCAGTCCTGTTTCTTTGCAAACGAGTTTTATGCGATCGTCCATCGAATACACTTGCTTTAAAATATTAAAAGACAGTATTTTGTCAATAACGTCAGTAACACCTATCGCAAACCGAAAGGTAAATTCGGTTGAATGATTCTTTAG
>JBPEWV010000071.1:0-4507 GCA_052032335.1 Pleionea sp.
GAAACGCAGGCTGCGATTATAAAAGCCATAGTCAAGTGAAACCCTAAATTTTTGTCATTTTATTGAGCGATAAAGCGTGAATAGTTACATTGCTTCGAGCGATGAAACGTCTGATAATTCAAACACCTATCGGTTGGCAAAAGCCGCTAGGTGTTTGAATATTGAGTTGAGGCTTGTATTCAAATCGCTCCCTTTTGCAATTGTTGGCAGCTTCTTTGAAGCTGCCTTTTTTATTCAGTAAACGGGTTGCCGCAGCAAGCTGTCTGCTGTTTCTAATAGTTGTTTTCTTTTGAACAGAAATTGACGTTTTTTACCACCCACCTGACGCCATAAAACGGCCGCTCTAACCGCCGACAGCAGCATTGCCCGAATTTTATCCTGATTCATTTTATTTTGAAGAATTTGAGGGTTCCCCTGAACCTGAATTCTAAGTGGTAGATTTGAAATGCTCTGGGTATAACAGTCGGCTAACGAAGACAGCACATTGGCGGATAGAATATCGTCGTAATCGAGAAGCCGACGGGTGTGATCGATGCGCGAACTGAGAATACTCTGGACCTCGGTATTCTTGGCGAATTGCTTTTGCAACGTTAAAACATTAGCCATATAACGGCCGTATTCGGCACTGCGCTCTTGTCCATTAGCATTTAACTGGGCACGCAGCATTCGTAAGCCGGTCGTCAAACTCGCGCTGCCAGAATACAGTTCGACAATTGAATCGGTTTCTACGGCAAAAATACTTTTAATCAGCGGGTGTGCTTCGGCTTCGTCGAGCTGACCTTTCCAGGCAACCTTCTGTACTTGCTGAATCGCTTGCGAAATGGCTGCCAGTGCCAATACTATATTTTCCATAGCCATATTATTTGGTTGACTCTTGTTGCTGAATTTTTTGAATGTCTTTAATGATTGCGCCGCCTAAACATTCTTCGCCCTGGTAAAAAACCACTGACTGCCCCGGAGTAACCGCTCGTTGGGGGTGACTGAAGGATACTTTAAACTCGCCATTGGATAACGGAATCAGTTCACACTCGAAATCTTGTTGGCGATAGCGCACTTTGGCGGTGCAGTTTAACGCGGTTTCTGGCTCGACACGTGAAACCCAGTGTAATTGATCGCAAATAAGCGATTCACTCATTAGCAATGGGTGGTCGTGACCTTGGCCGACAATTAATAAGTTATTGGCAACGTCTTTGTCCACCACATACCAGGGATCGTCATTGGAATCTTTCAAGCCACCAATGCCGAGGCCTTTTCTTTGGCCGAGAGTGTGGAACATCAACCCCTGATGTTGGCCAATCAGTTCGCCCTGATCGTTGTGAATATCGCCCGGTTGTGCAGGAATGAATTGTTCGAGAAAATCTTTAAACTTTCGTTCACCGATAAAGCATATGCCAGTGCTGTCTTTTTTACGTGCATTGATGAACCCTTGTTCTTCGGCAATGGCCCGAACCTCTGACTTGTCCAGCTCTCCAACTGGAAACAAGGTTTTTGCCAATTGCTCCTGTCCCAGTGTATAAAGGAAATAACTTTGATCCTTGTTTGCATCGAGGCCGCGTAACAGGCGTTGACGTCCATCGACCGTATCGCGACGGGTGTAATGACCAGTGGCAATGTATTCGGCGCCCAGGTGCACGGCAAAATCAAGGAACGCTTTGAACTTGATTTCTTTATTACACATTATATCGGGGTTGGGTGTTCGTCCGGCTTTGTATTCTTCCAGAAAATACTCGAAAACACGATCCCAGTATTCCGCTGAGAAATTGACCGTGTGTAATTCGATACCCAACTTTTCGCAGACGGCTTCGGCGTCGGCCAGGTCTTCCGCCGCGCTGCAATATTCGTCAGTATCGTCTTCTTCCCAGTTCTTCATGAACAAGCCTTCCACATCGTAACCTTGCTGTAAAAGCAAATAAGCTGATACCGACGAATCAACGCCGCCGGACATTCCGACGATTACTTTGGCTTTAGTGTTGCTCATTAAACTCCAGACCTTACTGTGTGGCTTTGTGTACTTAAATTTTGGGCAGGCGAGTATAACATAACTCAGCCATTTTCAGCTCATCTCCACTGTAATGGAATTGCTTCAGGCTGAAGCGTTGGTTTGCGCGATAATCTTCGAGGCATTTGAGTACCAGAGCGCTGCGTAATTGCCGACCGAGTTTGATAATTTGCTGCTGTGTCATCCAGTGTGCGGCAATAATATCGTCGTCCTGAGGCGATAACTGATCGAGATTGTCAATCGAACCGCAAAAACAAAATCGGAAATAATGTTTACCGTTGGTCGCTGGACTCAAGAAGTAGCTGCCAATTAAGTATTCAGGCGTAAAGTCAAGGCCGGTTTCCTCCTTGACCTCGCGTTGAATAGCCGCTTCGATGGATTCTCCGGGTTCGACGTGACCGGCCGGTTGGTTGTACACAATTTCGCCCTTGGAGTTACGTTCTTCGACGATCAAATAGCGATCTTTGTGTTCAATAATGGCAGCAACGGTTAAGTGAATGTCTTGCATGTAATAGCTCTCTCCAGAATATTTTAAAGTACCCGGTATTCACCCGGTTGCAGACCGTCGATTGACCATTGACCGACCGAAATCCGGATCAGTCGCAAAGTTGGGTAGCCAACATGTGCGGTCATTCGGCGCACTTGTCGGTTCTTGCCTTCACGAATGGTCAACTCGAGCCAGCTGGTTGGTACGTTTTTACGAAAGCGTACCGGTGGATTTCTTTCCCAGAGGTTCGGTGGATCGATTTGCCTTACATCGGCAGGGCGCGTCCAGCCGTCTTTTAACTTGACACCATTTTTCAACGAATCCAGGGCGGTTTGTTCTGGCTCGCCCTCGACCTGTACCCAGTAAGTTTTCTTCTTTTTGTGTCTGGGATCGGTAATCTGGTGCTGCAATCGACCATCGTCGGTCAGCACCAACAGGCCTTCCGAATCTTTATCCAGCCGACCTGCGGCATAAACACCTTTGATATCGATGTAATTCGAGAGCAAGTCATCACCGGCTTCTCCGGTAAACTGACACAGGGTGTTAAACGGCTTGTTGAATAAAACGATTTTCCGGGTCATGGGGGCTGACTGTCGCTGTTTTAGGTGAATATTAGTCTATACTTTGCGCATCCGGCGCATTGTACCCTGATACGCATTTTTGTGCAGTGCAGAGATTCAAGATTTCGCGTATAATACGCGCCGCTTAATAACTGAACTTTCATAGAAACAGGGCTGGAGCCCAGCAATATTCTCCGTAGCCGTGTGCAATTAACCAGTAAATGGGAAAGGCAATGACAACATCAAAAATTATTTATACGTTGACAGATGAAGCTCCTGCGTTAGCAACTTATTCATTTTTACCTATCGTTGAAGCATTCACCAGAGTTTCTGGTGTTGAAATTGAAACTCGTGATATTTCTTTAGCGGGCCGAATTTTATCCAGTTTTCCCGAGCGATTGACCGACGACCAAAAACAGTCGGATGACTTGGCATTTTTAGGTGAGCTGGCCAAAAAGCCAGAAGCCAATATTATTAAATTACCGAACATCAGCGCTTCGGTTCCACAATTAAACGCTGCCATTCGGGAGTTACAGGCCAAAGGATTCGATTTGCCGAACTACCCGGAAGAGCCAGCAAATGATGAAGAAGCCGATATCAAGGCTCGTTACGACAAAATCAAAGGCAGTGCGGTTAACCCGGTTCTTCGAGAAGGTAATTCGGACCGTCGAGCACCTTCTTCGGTTAAGCAGTACGCAAAAAATAACCCGCATTCCATGGGGGAGTGGAAGTCTGATTCCAAATCCCACGTTGCAAGTATGACTGATGGTGACTTTTTCGGCAGCGAAAAGTCGGTGACGGTATCGGGTGCGAATGAAGCGACCATCGAGTTTGTTAACGACAAAGGTGAGTCTCAAGTCTTAAAAACTGGCATCAAGCTGTTAGACGGTGAAGTCATCGATTGTGCCCGAATGAGCAAAGACGCGTTACAGTCGTTTTTTGAACAGCAAATTGAAGACGCGAAAAATCAGGGCATCTTGTTTTCATTGCATTTAAAAGCAACCATGATGAAAGTGTCTGATCCCATCATGTTCGGTCATGCCGTGCGCGTATTTTATAAAGATTTGTTTGAAAAACATGGAGACACTTTCGAAGAGTTGGGTGTGGATGTTAATAACGGAATTGGCGACTTGTACAGCAAGCTCGACAGTTTATCGTCAGAAAAACGCGCAGAAATTGAAGCCGACTTAAAAGCCCTGTATGCAGCCCGTCCTGAAATGGCAATGGTCGATTCCGATCGCGGGATCACGAATTTACACGTGCCAAGCGATGTGATTATCGATGCGTCGATGCCTGCCGCCATTCGTACTTCTGGACAAATGTGGGGGCCCGACGGCACAACCAAAGATACCAAGTTTGTGATTCCTGATCGTTGTTACTCCGGTGTTTATCAGGAAACCATCGAATTCTGTAAAAAGCACGGTGCGTTTGATCCGGCAACCATGGGCAGTGTCTCTAACG
>JBPEWV010000072.1:0-3577 GCA_052032335.1 Pleionea sp.
TCATCAGTGAGCGATTGGAATCTTGAAACGGCGCTTCGTTGGGATTGTCCTGGTAGGTGAAGGGTAAAATGTAATTCACTTTGTGTGGAATAATGGCAAAGGTATTGTCGTAAGCATCGAGCTCTTCACTGATGCGTTTTTTTACCAATAAATGATGGTCGTTAGTTGACTCATCATTATTCAAAGTGTCTTCGTTTGCTGCTGCAAAAACACACACGACAAGACTTAACAGTAAGAGTATTGGTTTATTCATGGATAATGTTTCTTCTCAAACTTTATATTCAGTTTAACACGAGTTAGACAAAAAAACGTTGCGGTAGCAGATTCAAGGCCAGCCAGGACATCATGGTCTCTCTATCTCAATAAGCTAACACACTATTGGCAAAACTAGTCTACTGATACGACCGGTGTTGATTCAGTAAAGCATTATCGTTTGGCTCTTTCGGCAATCCTGATGGCTGAAAATTGCGCTTCCATTATACCTGCACTAAAGTAAGAGACAGTAAGTTTTAATCTGCCTTTATTTATAAGTGAATTGAGGGTTAAGCCTGTAACAGGCAACAGAAAATTAAAAAATAGTAATAAGGACGAAACAATGGGGTATTCGATTGACTGGCGCGATCGCGGGGTTGAGGTGAAATTTGAGCAGTCGGTAAAGCAGGGCGATCTCATCAAGGTCGACTCCTTGCTATACAATAACCCACGTTACGACAATTGTCGTTTTGCCATTTGGGACTTGCGTGAAGTTGAGCAGTTTCAGGTGGATTCTCGAGAAGTTCTGTATTCTGCAGCAACGGACAACGCGACTGCTTCTTTTTCGAAACTGTCGAAAGTTATTCTAATCGCCAAGCGCAGTGACATTATCGAGCGATTTGAAGAGTATGTGGCGCACATGCGGCACATGGGAAACACCTGGGACTTTCGTGTTTTCGATGACGCCAATCATGCCTATCAATGGGTCAAGGAGTCGAGTGCGAGCCAGCAGTAAACGGTATTGAATTGATGGATCAACGATTTTTTATGACTTACTAAGGATGCTGCGGTAGAATCGAACAACACTTTTCAATTAGCGCCTCACTATGAATCCGAACTGTGTCACGCTTTCCATTCAGCAAAACATCGCTTATGTAACCTTAAATCGTCCCGACAAACACAACGCATTAGATATGACCATGTTTCGGGCAATGACCAAGGTTATTCAAACCATCAAGAAAAATAAACGCGTCAGGGTGGTCATTGTCAATGGCGAAGGCGCGAGTTTCTGTTCAGGGCTGGATGTGAAATCGGTTTTGAGCAGTCCGGTCAATGGCGTTAAATTATTGTGGAAATGGTTGCCTGGCAATCCCAACCTGGCACAAAAAGTGGTGGTGGGTTGGCGCCAGTTAAACGTTCCGGTAATCATGGTGATTCATGGTAAATGCTGGGGTGGCGGTATGCAGATAGCTCTTGGTGGTGATTTTAGAATTGCCTCGCCCGATGCTTCGTTATCCATCATGGAGTCAAAATGGGGACTCATCCCGGACATGGGCGGCACCTTGGCTCTCAAAGAAAACGTTTCGGTGGATCAGGCGATGCAACTTGCCATGACAGCCGAAACGATCTCTGCTGAAAAAGCGAAGCAACTGGGGTTGGTGTCGCACATCAGCGATTCGCCCATCGAGTACGCACGTTCCTTAGCGCAGCAATTGATCGAACGTTCACCCGATACCAATCGCAGTATCAAACAGTTTTATCACCGCGTATGGTGTCGTCAAAGCCGCCGAATATTGGCTGCCGAAACCTGGAACCAGTGGAAAATTCTATTGGGTAAAAATCAAAAGATTGCGGTGAAAAAAGCCAAAGGCGAATCGCTGGAATATCGCTGAACAAGAGAGGCACCTAGATGCTCTCTCTCAAAACGTTAGATGATTAGCTTCTGGCTTTTTTGGGGCTCTTGAGTATTGGTTACATCAGGTGGATCCCGAGCACTACGTAAAGCACCAGATTGCTGATAAATGCAATCATATAAAAATAACTGCGTGGGCTGGGATTTTTTTCTGTGGCGACCAGGTAATAAAACACCATGTGTATCAATCGCGCGACCGCGTAAACCCAAATTAAACTGGCGAGCCAGGTGGGATCCATTCGGGTCAACAGACCTATCACCACGGGAATTAACATCATGCTGATGTTTTCAATCGAGTTCATAAAGGTGCGGTGACTGCGAAAAACAAACGACTCGTGGCTGAGCTGATTGTCGACTATGCCGGGTACGTATTGAGACTGTTTACGGTGCGCTATGGCAGCAACAAGAGATTGCAACAAAATGGTTGCACCGATGAGCCACAGTCCCGAAAAACTTAATTGATAGGCTTCAAACATACGATTTATCCTTTCTTTGATTTTGGTTTTATCAATTGGTTCGTTAAACGTTGCGATGAATTTTTACGTTGAACCTGGCGTAACAGATTAAATAGGGTCAGTCGACACTAGGGGGAGATTTATTCGGAAGAAACAAAAATAAGTAAAGACTGAAGTGTAGTAGCTCATATTCGAACTGACACATTAGAATTAAGGATTTGACTTAATTGTGCAGCAAACACTTTGGCAAACGGCCAATAAAAGACAATGTGTGAATTACGGTGCGCTCCCCAAAGTCGTCCTTTTTGATGCGGTTTAAAACAGTCAGCTTTTGAAATTTAATCGGACAGTTAAATGTCAGCTAAAGTCTCGCTGCGGTAAATCTCAGCGTATTGTTAAATATTCTACCTGTATACGCTAGATATTGATTCCTTTAAGTTCGCAACAGTAACATTTCCAGAGGAAGAGTGCGTATAGCCTACTTGTACTAATACCCCTTTAATAAATGAAAAACATTTTTTTGTAGAGATGGTAATATTTTCTTCATTATTGCTATCCTTATAGCAAAGAAAACTATTCTTACCTAACTTTTCCTCAGAATAATCAGGCATGCCTCCGTATTGATAAGTCCAACTAAGATCATCTAGTACATGATACTTGGCAATTGCCTTAGCTTCATCGGCATTAAAGCGACTAGTGAACTGCTCCGTAGATAGATCATTTTCTATATAAATAAAAGAGGCAGACAAACTGTCTTCATCGGGTTCGCTCGAATAAGTACACCCGCGATTCCAAGTATGATTAATGTGAAGCCTATCCACTCGCACAAAGTTCTTAGGAAGCTTCAACTCAGTCCCATAGCAATTAACTTCGCCGGATTCAGGAATATAATTCAAGTATTGCTCTTCTGACTCAACATTAAATGCAAGTATCAGTAAAATTAAAAATGAGTTAATCACACGCAATGTAAAAATACTCCTTTTTTTAATTTGCATACGTACTTTTTGTACGTAAGTTGCAATACAGATCGAAGAACCAATTAAATATCAATTAATTGATTATTTCAACTAATCTAATGTGAAGACAACTTAAATCGAGTAAGAGAAGCTTTCTCAGCGATCTATTAATTTCCGTTAAAGAGAAGCCAGAGTCGCTCACTGATTGGCAAACGTAACTTACGCTGCTTACTTTAAAATTACTCTTGCTGATACTACTTAATTATCGCCACTAGTTTGAT
>JBPEWV010000073.1:0-2523 GCA_052032335.1 Pleionea sp.
TATGACAAGCCTGACAAGTCTCCAACATTTTGTAAAAGTAGAAGGCTGTTTGTTCACGATCTTTATCGATAGCTGATTGCGAAAGTGACGCCGCGTATTGATGAAACGTTCGGTCGAGGAACTTAAAGTCACCGGGTAATTTCGACATCAAATCCTGCTTTATCTCAGGCGTAATTTGCTGTTTAAAGACAAAGCTTTGTTCAATATTGGTGGCAAGCTGTTCGACGGTTTTCCAGTCACCCGACACCATTGGCTCGACCAGATCGCCCATGGCCGTTTTTATGCTATTCATTTCAGCGATCAGCAGCGCACGGGATTCTGGCGACAGCTGCGAACTGTCAAATGCCTTATCATTTTGTTGCGCCATTAAATTTGTGCAAACCAGCGAAGTTATCAATACTAAAATGTATTTCATTGCTTTCTCTTCTATTGCGATTCGTTTGAGCTGCAGCCAAACCGTTTATACTTTTTTTAATTTGCAGTAACCATAACACTGGCTTTTTCAATAATAATCGGCTCTTTGGTTTTACCGCCGTAGCCACCCGCTGCTTCAATCGCAGTCAAGGTTTCTTCCCCCTTCACCAGCTCACCAAACACCGTGTGCTTTTTGTCAAGGTAAGGCGTGGGTTTAAAGGTGATGAAAAACTGACTGCCGTCGGTTCCAGGACCGGCATTAGCCATGCTTAAAACGCCACGCTTATCGTGCGATACCGAATCACTGAATTCACCTTGATACTGATACCCCGGATTACCGGTTCCGTTTCCTTTCGGGTCGCCACCTTGAGCCATAAAATCAGGGATCACCCGATGAAACGATAATCCGTTGTAAAAGCCCGTACGTGTTAAATACAGGGTACTGGAAACATGCATGGGCGCTACGTCCGGCATTAACTTGATGGTCATATCACCTTTGTTGGTGTTCAAAACCCACAAATAGTCTTTGTCACCTGAGAACTCCAGCTTCGGGGGTTGGGCTAAATTTTCTTTCCATTGCGGTGTCGCTTTGTCAATTTTCTGATTCGCAATAAATGCATCGACTTGCGCGATGGCCGTGTCGGGTTTATCGCAACTGGTCAAAACAAGCACTATCAGTGCAGCAAACAAGGAAGTGACAAATTTCTTATTGATCATAGGTGTTTTTCTCTTTGTTTTATTCAATATAAAAACTTTTGTTTAAGCTACTAGTTAGAGATACTGATGACTTTGCGCCAGCTGTTGCTGAATGTCCTGAATTTGCTGTTGCAGCTCGGCTACTTTATTCTCTAGCGCTTCGATGCGCACTGCCTGCTCGTCGTAATGCAATCCTTGCTCAGTCTCGGCAACTTCTTGCAGCAATTGTTCCGACGTCTCCTGAGATCCAAACATATGCAACCAGCGAGCTTCTCGCTTTCCTGGCTCACGGGCCAGCTGCACCACCAAGGATTTGGTTCGAGCTGCCATCGCTTTCAATACTGCTTCGACGTCGGCAACCGACTCAAATTCACACAGTCGTTGGGTGCGCGTTCTTAATTCACCCGGTGTCTGGGCACCGCGCAAAAATAACACACAAAGAATGGCTTTTTCCTGATCACTCAATTTAAGCTCGCCAAACTCGGTGTTGCAAAAACGGTGCTGATATTTGGTCACCCGACTGCCAAAGCCCGAGTCGGTGGTCACCAAATTGAGTTTGGTTAAATCATCGATTACCTTTTGCACATCCGATTCCGACAAATTCATAACCGGCTCACGATTACTTTTTTGATTGCAGGCGTTAGTCAATGCGTTAATCGACAACGGATACTGATCGGGCGTTGTGACTTCTTTCTCCAGCAAACATCCGATAACACGAAGTTGTTCCGAAGTTAATTGGTAGTCCATGAGAATTCCTTGTAGTTCAGCAATTTTAGCCACTTGTTTTCACTATTATGCCGCGATTTTTCACATTTGCCAGACAAAAGCAGCAGGCGCTTTAAAATTTATGGAATAGCCTTTTCAATGCCTTTCTGATTTAGTGTAAAATTGATCAAGCTGTTATTCAATTTCAACTGACAGCTGTTCGCTCAAACCAAGGATCTAACAGGAATATTGCGGAAGACGTTATGCGAGTTTTAGAGTTCATACGAGAAAAAACTGAACAGCTGCAAAAAAACAATGCGGAATTTCGCGCCAAGCTCGAACCGCAATTTAAAAGCTTATCGGACAAAGTATCCCAGACCATTGAGAACACGTTAAATAATCCATGGATTTCGTTGTTCAAACCCTCGGAAGACGAAGATCAGCAAACAGAAAAACCGGTGGTTCAAGTGCCCGAAGCGGCCAAAGTGTACGCCGAGCTACAAGAGAAAATCGATCAGGAAACCTTTGTCGGCGACTGGTTTACCGTCGATCAAAACTGCATTAATCAATTTGCCGCGGTCACCGGCGACGATCAGTGGATTCATACCGATCCTGAGCGGGCCGCAAAAGAGTCACCGTTTAAAACGACCATTGCCCACGGTTTTCTCACCTTATCACTCATTCCCACTCTGACCGATGCGGTTGACA
>JBPEWV010000074.1:0-1834 GCA_052032335.1 Pleionea sp.
GAACAAAGTCGCACGCAACGCTTAATAGGATTAATTGGCAATGAAGGCGCCGAAAAAGTAACGGCGTTTAAAAGTTGGTTAGACGCGCACCCAAAACGCGCTGAGGTGATCACTTTTTTGAGTCAGCTGTGAAGGGTTGTGTGTTATTTAAAGAGAAGGTGAAGAAAATAGTGTGAATATTACCACCTCTCTTGTTAGTCAATTTAACTCTTATTAGTATCGCGCTCGAAACAAATTATAGTTTAGGGTTTTATTTAAGCGTAAGGAATGAGCGCTTGCCGATCCCCTCGGTTCTTTAAACCTATTTTTTAAATTTCTCAATCAAGTGAAATAAAAATGAACAAGCAAATTCGTTTATGTCTTGGCGTTGTCGCCACGGTTTTGGGTATTTCTCAAGTTGCATCATCCAAAGTTGATGTCAATTCTTCTGAGTTATTGAAGTCACAGTCAGTGAACACTTTTTTCGATTTGGAAATCGGGGGAGGCACCGGTGGGGGTACTACCCAAATTGATGTCTTTGCCTATCCAGAGCACATCAAGCGTCACAGTGTTGAAGAGCGGCTGGCAGCACACTCGGATAATTTATTGGGTGACGTTTTAGATATCAATACAGGCAGCATTGCTTTCGAACAAGTGGACGTTGCTATACCGGGTAACTCCGGTCTTGAAGTTGCGGTACGACGTAAACGAACACCAGGGTTTAAATGGTGGCATATCGATGGGGCCAGCCAGGCGGTTGTCGGATCGAATTCTGAACCCGGTAAAGGTACCGTTTACGCTTTCGGTGATTGGGAAATTGACATTCCAAAAATTTCGAAACTGATTCCTTCTTATCTTGATCGAAATCTTCAACCTGTAGGCATCGATGAAGAGAACTTAGATTTTTGTTCGCCACTTGTTTTTCTTATGAGTATTAACTCACCCGTTTGGGGTGAAAATTCAACCGGGCTTTGGGGTAACTACCTAGATAACGAAGATTTGACTAACGGAACGATGATGTCGATTCCCGGTGCTGGTTCAAAACGCCTTTTGAACGGTGCCGTTGGAATTGACTGGCCGAACGGAGCGACGAAAGTAACAACCGACAATTGGTACGCCAGCTGCACAAGTTTATCCGATGGTCGTCAAGGGTTGATTGTTCGCAGCCCTGATGGTCGTGAATATCGATTCGATAAATATCATTTTAGACACGCGTCTGCGGTTCCTGTTTTGGCGACGGTTCCTCAAACAAGTAACTATGATCCAAATGCGGCAGTTCGCACATCAGTTCCACGTGCTGAAATGCGCTTGCAAGCCTCGCAGGTGACCGACAAACATGGTAACTGGGTCAAATACACTTACGATGCGCATGGTTGGCCTACCCGCATTCACAGTAATGATGGACGAGAGATTACCATTCAATATTCGAATGGCCTGATTTCATCTGTCACAGCGAATGGTAGAACTTGGCAGTATCAATACACCGGACCGGGTAAGAAAAAATCACTATCGAAAGTGATTTTGCCCGACAATCGCGAGTGGGAATTTGATTTAGCTGGCATCCTCGACTCGCCATCCGGATTTGACTGCAGCTACCCCGATGAAACTTGGACAATTAAGCACCCCGATGGTATTACCGGAACGTTTGAATTTTCACAAACGCGGCATGCGAAAGCGCCCTATGCAGAAGCTAAATCGCCGTATTGCTCCAACTCGACTCGTGCACCGATCATCAAACCGTATTATTTTGTTAAGTCGCTAAAATCGAAAACGTTAGAAGGTGCGGGTTATCCAGCTGCAACTTGGGAATTTAATTATTCGGGTTATGGCAGTGTTGCGACGGGGGCAACCAAGT
>JBPEWV010000075.1:0-1689 GCA_052032335.1 Pleionea sp.
CTACGCTGAAGCAAAAAGTCGAGGCGAAATACAAAACCAAATTTTGAGTGAACTAGTTCAGGACAAAACCGATCTCGATCAGGTCGACATGCAACAGGCGAAAACACTGATCGAAGAGCGATTGTCCGAGGTTGAATTGAACCCGTAACGCACTCGTCTTCCTCCAGCTCGTTCAACTGAAAAAGTCACCGCACGGTGACTTTTTCTTTTCTCACTACTCTGTATTAAACGGCTTACTCTGACCAAAAGACGACCATTGAAATTTTCGCGTTGCAATCATCATAATGCCCAAACTGACGAAGCTTAATATCGCACCCGATAAGAATGCGTAATCTTCAGATAGAATAATCATAAACAAGACCCAATAGAGCATTGTCAGCCCGACAATCAAACCCAAGGATTGACGTATGCCCAACTGATAACTCATATAAATACCAATTAACGCAGTACAAGCGGTCGATGCCACAGAGTATGCCAAAGTAAATGCCATGTGTTCCGAAAGCGCCGCTAACAACAAGTAAAATATAATGATCGCCAAGCCGACCAGCAAATATTGCACCGGATGCAACAAGCGACCTTTTACCGCCTCAAAGATTAAAAATGCTGCAAAGGTCAGCAACACCATTAACAAACCATATTTGGTAGAACGCAGTGATTTCGAATAGTGATTAATCGGTATGATCTGTTTAACACCAAAGGCCAAGCCATCGAGCTCACGGCAATTAGTCAAAGTACAACTTTGTAAAGCCTGCGTGACCGACGACGAAAAATAGCTGGTTCGCCACGATGCTGAATATCCGTTTGACGAAACATTGCGCTTTTCTGGTAAAAATGCCCCCACAAACGAAGGGTGCGGCCAATCGCTCGCCAACGTAAGCTCAGTCGACTTAGCGGTGGGGATGAAGGTTACTGCTTCCATGCCGTTGAGATAAAACGTAATTTCAATTGATGAATCCGCTTTTAGTTCACTTAAAGGAAACCAGAAACCCTGCTTTCGAAACGACGAGTTGGTACCCGGCAGAGCCGCCTGCGTAACGCCAGCCACTTTAATATCGGGTGTTCCTACCAACCCACGTTGATCACTCAAGCCGATCGAGACAAACGGCTTCTGTTTAAAACTGACGTCTTCTCGTTGCTGAAGCGCCCGATAATTTTCAAGCTCTAAATTACCGGTAAGCTGTATGTGAGATCGGTAAACCGGAATCTCAAAAATACCACGTTTTAAAGTATCACTGTTAAGGGTCACCTCAGCTTGCATCTGGTGCAACGGAAAAAGCGCAACTTTATTAGCCTGTCTGACGTGGCGAACAAGTTGTTGGTTAGACGGATTAACGCGCTCTTCAACAATGCGTTGTTGATAGGGTACGACCAGCACAGGCAAGACAACACTCTGACTGCCGGTCCAACTTTGTGACACCGACGCTCTCGCCTCACGCTGATAGCTCGACCGCTCACTAATGGTCGCCTCGATCAACATCAAAGCAATAAACAATAAAAAGACTATGCCACCCAAAACAGCAGCTTTACCCAGTAACTTTACATTCATATCGACTCCTCCTTTAACGGAAGAGTCTATTCATGAATTCTGTCAAAAATCGGGCAATAAAGGGGCATTTTGAGCAAATGGTTAGACCTGACTATTGAAAGGCTCTTTCGAAATTATTAATTAAGGAGTTCTTTTACCTCCCC
>JBPEWV010000076.1:0-28346 GCA_052032335.1 Pleionea sp.
TGGCGGTGGCAATGTTGGAATCCACCTGGCCATCGTTGGCAACAAAAGAAAAGGTATCGGTGCCGGTAAAGCCGGGATCGGGCGTGTAAACGTAATTCGGTCCGGTTCCGGTCAGGGTGCCATTCTCCGGTGGCGTGACAATGTTGTAGGTCAGCGGATCATCGTCGGGATCGGTGGCCACCACGGTAAGATTGGTTTGACTGTCTTCATTCACGCTGGCGGTGAGGTCGTCGGCCACGGGCGGACCGTTGACGTCGATCACCTCGATGGTGGCGGTAGCGATATTGGAATCGACCTGGCCGTCGTTGGCAATAAAGGAAAAGGTATCGGTGCCGGTAAAGCCGGGATCGGGCGTGTAAACGTAATTCGGTCCGGTTCCGGTCAGCGTGCCATTTTCCGGTGGCGTGACAATACTGTAGGTCAGCGGATCATCGTCGGGATCGGTGGCCACCACGGTAAGATTGGTTTGACTGTCTTCATTCACACTGGCGGTGAGGTCGTCGGCCACGGGCGGACCGTTGACGTCAATCACCTCGATGGTGGCGGTGGCGATGTTGGAATCGACCTGGCCGTCGTTGGCAACAAAGGAAAAGGTGTCGGTGCCGGTAAACCCGGGATCGGGCGTGTAAACGTAATTCGGTCCGTCACCTGTAAGTAGACCGTTTTGTGGTTGCTCTACAATGCGATAGGTTAATGGGTCGTCGTCGGCGTCCGAAGCACTCACCGTTAAATCGGTGCTGGAATTTTCGTTGGTTTCTAACGATAAGTTATCGGCCACGGGTGGTGTATTTTGATTGGGTTCGATCACCAGTGTCGCGGTACCCACATTGGAATCCACTTGTCCATCGTTAGCGACAAAAGAAAAGGTATCGGTACCACTGAATCCGGGATCGGGTGTGTAAACGTATTCGGGGCCATCGCCGGTTAAGGTTCCATTTTCCGGTGGTGAGACAACGGAGTAGGTTAACGGATCGTTATCGGCGTCGGTTGCCACTACCGAAATAGTCAATTGACTGTCTTCTTGTCCGCTCAGCGTTACATCTTGAGCTATTGGCGGACTGTTTTGTGAGGTTATCTCAATCGTTGCGGTGGCAATATTAGAATCTGCCTGGCCGTCGTTAGCAACAAAAGAAAACGTATCGGTGCCAGTAAATCCAGCGTTTGGTGTGTAAATATAGTCTGGACCGGACCCTGTTATAGTACCGTTGGTGGGAAAGGTAACCACGGCGTATGTAAGAGGATCGTCGTCAGCATCGGTAGCCACCACGGTTATATCAACTTGAGTATCCTGGGCACCTGCGACCGTCAAGTCGAGCGCCACCGGCGGTGAATTTTCTTCCCCAGTACACTCGGCATTGTTTCGAAATACAAATGAAATAAAACCTTTACCATTTAACTTGTAATCGGTTAACTCTATGTTGGCGAAACCGGCAACGGCGTAATCAAACTGACTGCCCTGGCCACGAACCGATCCCCAAAGCGGAATAGTGATCACTTCACCGAGCAGGGCATCCATGTTATCGCGAATGTCCCGACTGTTTTTTACACCGGGACGACCCTGAACGAAATCATCTATCGATAGCAGCCTGTCAGAGGCGTCGTCGGGATTAATGTAGCGGTCGCTGTTGCCCGGAGGGACCAGACTTTCTGCCAGGCTTGGCGCGTCGTTGGCGCCGTCCCAGGTGAGCCAATTGTAATTGCCTGGGCCAGTGCCCAATTGCACCTTATTCAATTGATCACCATCGGCTGCGTTTTCCAGCAATTCAGATGACACAGTGATGGGATAAATCTCACAGTTATCAATGGCGTGAGAAGTGTTGGATATAACAAGGAATAAAAGAGAAAAAACGATACTGCTCAGACGAATCATGGGGTTACCTCAAATCAAACTACCTACCACTCATTGGTTTAGTTGATGTTGGTCGTTAATTGCATCACGAGCGTGCGATATCGCAGATATTTCCGTCGATTTATTGCGATATCTCAATATTTTTCGAGACTTTTGAGTCACCTTTCATTATCTGGCCTAATATCTCAGAGAAACTATATCAACAGTGCAACCTCCTATAAATGTGCTAGGTTTAAATAAGTAAAACAACATAACGAGGATGACAATGAAAAAGCTAATAAAACTGGCGGTAGGGACTTTTAGCGCTGTGCTAATGATGGCGTCGGTGTCGGCCGAAGGTATGACGATTGCGGTAAACTTAACCTTTAACGCCGACCCAAGCTGTACGGTCAACGGCAAAGAACAGGATAAAGGGGATTTCCGAAAATACGATGATGAGTCCATCTCCTGGTCGACCGGATGCGTCATCAAGTTACCCGATTCGGTGTCTCATTGTGCAATGACGGGGCAGGCGTTATCCAATCACGATTCGATTGCCAGCTGGTCCAGCGCCTATAAAAACAATTCTGTGACGGTTACATTAAATTCAGAAGCGGATATTAATCCAACCTTTGGCAAGTTTAGTGTGCATTACTTTTGCCATTAGTTATTTGCGTTTTGTTTTGAAAAGCCAGAGAGTTAACTCTGGCTTTGTTGTTTCAAAGAGAGCTTAAGCAGGACAAAACCAACAATGGCTGAAAATCCAGAACCAACTAAAATGGCCAGTCGATCGATTCTTGCTTCACCCGCACCGCCTTCTGAGAAAGCCAGACCAGCAATAAATAAACTCATGGTAAATCCAACCCCGCATAAAAAGGCGACGCCCGTAAACTGAAGCCAGTTGGAATCTTTCGGTAATCGTGAAAAACCGAGTGCTATTGCAAGTCCGCAGAATACTAGTATGCCCACTGGTTTACCGACGAACAGGCCTAAGAAAATGCCAAGTGGTACATCGTTTAAAAAGCTTTCGAACGAGAGCCCTTGCAAGGCAACACCGGCATTGGCAAAAGCGAAAAGGGGTAACACCAAAAAATAAACATAAGGGTGCAGGTTTTCGCTCAGTCGATGATTGGTGATGGACGAATTGTTTAACGTCGCAAGCGGAATGAACAGCGCGTTGACAACGCCTGCCAGTGTGGCATGCACGCCGGATTTTAAGAAACAAACCCAGACCAACAGTCCAAACAATACGTAAGGTGCTACGCGTTCTACTTTAAATCGATTCAACAGGTACATACCGGCAAAACCAACCAATGCGATGGCGAGTGAACCCAGTGACAGTTTGGACGTGTAAAAAATGGCAATGACAATAATGCCAACCAGGTCATCAACGATGGCCAACGTCATCAAAAACAATTTAAGTGACGTCGGGATCCGTGTTCCGACAAGTGCCAGTATACCCAGGCTGAATGCAATGTCGGTGGCGGTCGGAATCGCCCAACCGTGCGCCGACAACTGGTTTTCATAATTGAAAAATAAATAAACGGCAGCCGGCACAATGACGCCACCGGCAGCGCCCACTATGGGCAAGATAATATTTTTCGGTTGGCTGAGCTGACCCTGCATCACTTCGCGTTTCAGTTCGAGCCCGACCAGAAAGAAAAAGATCGCCATTAATCCGTCATTGACCCAAAGCAACATCGGCTTGGCGATGGTAAAGGTGTCGGCGCGCACTTCCACTTCAACCAGCAACAACTTTATGTACTCATCGGAGAGCGGTGAGTTCTTGAAGATCATGGCGGTTAACGCAAATATGATCAGCAGAATTGCCGGAGCGGTTGGCGAATGGAAAAAACTTTTGTCACTCATGATTAAAACCAGTCTTTATGTTTTAAGTAAATAACTTCCAAAATTGCCAGAACGAGTAAAATACCGCAAACCGCCCAAAACGCAATGCCGCTGTCGATGCCAGGCATGCCGCCGACATTGATGCCCAGCAATCCGGTTAAAAACGATACGGGTATGAATATCGCCGTAATCACCGAGATCAAGTATAAGTTCTTATTCACTCGTTGTGACAGTTTGTTGGACAGCAGGTTTTCCAGTTGTTGACAGCGTTCTCGCACCAGCGCCAGCTCTTCGACTTCGTAGATCATCTCGTCTTCCAGCTCTTGTAGCTCATGCTGAGTTTCGGTATCGATCCAGGGCAGATTAACCTGCATAAGCTTGGTCAACACGTCTTTTTGTGGCGCCAGATAGCGCCACAGTTTCGCCGAGGTGCGACGAATGTCTTCGACAACTTTAAAGTCAACTTGCTCGCCATCATCGACAGCGTCTTCCAACTCATCCAATTGATTGGCCAAGTGTGTCACATGTTTTTCGATTTTCACTAAAATTTGTTCGATCAAGTAAATAAACAATCGGTTTAACTCAGTGAATTCATTGCTATCAGTGAGAACTTTGGACTTGATCTGGGTAATGGTTTGTAAACTTCGACTGCGCAGACAAATTAATTTTTCGCCATCGAAATAAATCCGCACGCTCACCATATCTTCTGGTTCGGCGTTAGGATTCAGGTTGATGCCGCGAATAAACAATAAAATCTGTTGGTTTTGAGTCACCCAAAGTCGTGGACGAATTTCGGGATCCGTCAGTGCTTCTTGTTGCGTCGATGATAAATTCAGTTCCTGAAATAATCGTTCAATACAGTCTTTGTCTTTGTAATCTACCGTCAGCCAAAGTTTGCTATCGAAGTTTACCTCGCTAATCGAATCAACGGTTCGCCACTGATCGTCTTGGATTTGTAGTAAAATGGGGGGGTTAATCATCGGTTAGTGAGCCTCGCTTGGTATCATCACTGCGAATATGAAGATCGCGTTGCGGAAACGGAATTTCAATGCCATGATCGCGAAATGCTTGATCGATCTGGAAGTTTAAATCACTGCGTACTGAGGGTAAGTCGGATATTTTGTGTAGAAAAACTCGCACTTCAAAATTTAAACTGCTGTCACCAAATGCAGTAAAATGAACGCTGCATTCGTATTCTGGATTATCAGAAATGGTTAACGGATGATTGTTTGCAAGCTCGAGAAGAATCTTTCTTACCAATGCGGTGTCGCTTCCATAAGCCACGCCGATTAATAAACGCATGCGACCGATGCTGTCGTTCAGCATCCAGTTAGTCACCTGTGTTGTGATCAAGTCAGAGTTCGGAATAATGATGTCGGCGCGATCAAAGGTTTGTATTTGGGTGGCACGAATGTTGACGTTTTTAACGATCCCTTCTGTTGTACCGGTAATGATCCAGTCCCCTTTTTTGATTGGACGCTCGATAAGAAGAATTAAGCCAGAAACAAAATTACTGACGATGTTTTGTAATCCGAAGCCAATGCCGATACTGAATGCGCCCGCAACCAAAGCCAAGTTTTGTACACTGAATCCGGCGACCGACAAACTGACGAGTGCTGCGGTTACCACTGCCGAGTACCAAAATATGGCCGCCATCGCTTCTTTACCGTTTTGCTCACTCGACTCTGCAATACTTTCAACATGTTGAGCCGTGTCGTGACGCTCTAATCGATTTCTTACCAGCTTGGCAAAACTAAGCAACATGCCAAATATGATCATGGATTGTAAAATAGAACTGATCGAAATAGAGATGGTACCTATGTTAATGCCTTCGATCACGGCGCCCCGAAGTTGTTCGGCATAGTAGTCGGGTAAACCAAGCAGTGTCATTTGAGACAGCAGAACAGCCAGTGATATGCTGGAAACGAGGCCCCAGCGGATCCAGGCTTCTCCGGGTAGCAAGGGTTCTTCCTTTTGCAGTGGTTTGAATAATTTGATTTTCGAAATCAAAAGAAAGTAATAACGACAAAAGTCGGGCGTTACTTTGTTCAGCAGTTTTACAAACAACCAAACCAGTCTGACAGTGATGGCAGTGAGCATGATTTGATGGGCAAACGCATGGTATCCCATTAAGTCGAGTAACCAGGTTATCAGTGCAAAAGTAACAATGATCTTTTTCTCTGTTGATCGCAATGTAGTGAACGAAAAGTAGAACACCACCATCCAGATCAGCAGTGCAGCTGAGTCTGCGATTAAAAATCCAAGGTTGTCTTGCTCAACCATGCCACTGTTCAACAGGTCGGCACAAAAAATGGAGCCGGAAAACAGCAGTAAACTGCGCACCCCGGAACCCGTGGTAAATTTATTTTGCCAACTCAAGTAGAGTGCCGCTGTAATTAATAAACTCGACCAGAGTTCGGTTTCGTAGGCCCGAGCGCCAGTATTGGAGAACCAGGTAACAAGAAAGCTCAGCAATCCAACCACAATGGTCGCGTGCAATGACCAGTGGGTTAGTACCGTCGACCGTTGATCCAGTTTGTGCAGACGTTTTAAAACAAACCAGAATACTAAAAACAAAAGAGAACCGATGAGTAAATGAACTTTTAAATTAATTTGGGTAAAGGAGTCGAAGGACTGAGCTGGGTTATCCGTTTTCTCGATGTTGGCCAGTAGCGACGATTGCCGAGTTTTATAACGATAAAACGAATAATGGTTTAGCTTGTTCAGAACTTCGGTTTTAATTTCAACGGTACGTTCAAACAGCTGCTGGCAATCTTTCGCGGTTAACGGTTGCTCGACACTGGTGGTCGTATCGGATGCATCTGTAGCCGCTTTGGATGCGGGTAGTTGAGCGCACTTGCTCAAGCGATTGCCCAGTTTACTGAGCGAGCGAAAAAGCAGTTTGAGTTCAGCTTCGTTATCGTTCTTTGGCAGCTGATTGTAAATTTGGTTGAGCTGCTCTTTTAAGTCAGCGGCTTGCGTGGTGTCATCGATCTTCAACTGACTTAAGTCAATGGCTATACAGGGTGCTGTCAGTAACAAGAAGGCGAGCATCGCCCACAGGTGTCGCATGGTATGTTCCGTATTCGTTTTTGCTTTGTTTATGTTGGCTGCAAAACCGGGTAATTTCAAGTTAATTAATAACTTAGCGATTTTAGTATTTGTTCGGTAAAACTGGGTCGCAAATAAAATCCGCGCGGAAGCGTTTTAATAATTTCACCGTCTTTCCCGATGGCATCGGTGAGAACTTTCGAGTTGGCAGCCTTGGGTCGAACCTGTAATGCCTGACCAAATCGAGAGTTGAGTTGCCCTAACTCGCCCATGGTGACTTTTTCCATGGTTTCTTCCCAGTCGCTGCGAAGAATGCGTTCTTCGGCTTCACTGGGTTGCCATAGTAATGGTGAGGCGACCACCCGGTTGGGAATGGGTAAGCCTTTGGTACTGACAATGGGGAACCAGAGCACCCGTTGCAGTTTGCGCCGAACCAGGCTGTTGTCCCAGGTTTCATCTTGGGTGTTCATCAAATGCACCACGCTGACGTAAGTCGATTCCAGTGGTTTACCTTGTTCATTAATCGGAATGGTTTTTAATTCTACGCCCAGATGCGGAAAGTCGGGTTGCGGTAGCGAACCCGAGCTGGCGCCAAGAACCGTTTCAATAAATTGACCAATCCAGCCTTTTTCCAATAATAAGTTGTCCGGCAGTTGTGCTGCGTATTGCTGAGCAATGTGTTGCAGCTCGAGGCCTGCCAACGATTCGGCTCGCTGCATTAATTCGTCAATCGATTCGGGGGGGTGAGTGCGTGACATCAAGGTTGTAGTTTAAACGTCAGATGTTGTTCGATGGTAGGCCACTCACTTTCGATGATGGAGTAGATCACCGTATCGCGGTAACTGCCGTCAGGTGTGATCACATGATTGCGTAATACGCCGTCCTGTTTAGCACCTAATCGTTCAATCGCTTTGCGTGAGCGGTGATTCAGCCAATGGGTACGAAAGGTTACGGCGATGCAATGCAATTGTTCAAACGCATGGCGTAACATCAATAATTTGCACTCGGTGTTGACGTGGGTTCTTTGAAATCGTTGTGAATACCAGGTGTAACCAATTTCAATTTGGCGGTTGCCTGCATCGGCGTTGCAAAATCGGGTTGAGCCAATCAGCTGTCCGGTGATTTTTTCGCGCACGGCAAAAGGTAACGCTTTTTTCTCTTCTTGTTGCGCCAGGGCTTTGTCGATGTAGTCGCTGACTCGACTTGGGTGCGGAACCGAGGTGAACCAGAGTTTCCACAGTTCACCGTCTTCAGCGGCAAGCGCCAGCCCTTCTTGGTGGTCGTGACTCAGCGGCTCCAATTTTATACTCGGGCCTTCAAGCGTTTGAATATTCACGTTTTTGACTCCAGTCGACAATTTTCCAGTGATGTTCGATTGCGTGTCGTTTTAGCGCCTTATCCGGCGTAACGGCCACAGGATACCCTACTTGATTTAACAAAGGTAAATCGTTGTGTGAGTCAGAGTAAAATGTCGCCTGACTCAAATCGACATCCGTTTGGTTGAGCCATTGGTTGAGTCGCGCGACTTTGCCTTCACGGTAGTTGGGAATCCCTGAAGTACGTCCGGTAAATCCATTGTTATTTTGTTCCAGCTCACTGGCGAGTAAGGCATCCAGCGGCAAGGTATGCGTGGCCCAACGGGCCAGAAAGTGATTGGTTGCGGTCATCACCAGACAACAATCGCCTTTCTGTTGGTGGTTGCGGAGCATCGCGGTGGCTTCCTGTCGCAACCGTGGAATGATGTAATGCTGAGAAAACTGCCACCCCAGCTGTTCCAGCTGACTGACTGAAAATTGCGCCAAAACCCGCGCTCCAAATTGCAAAAATGCCTCCACGTCGAGCGTCCCATCGAGATAGTCCTGATAATACTTATTTTTTTGTGTTTGATAGTCGGTCGCATCGACCAAACCTTTGGCGACCAGAAAGTCGCCCCAGAGTTGATCGCAGTCGCCTTCCAGTAAGGTGTGATCGAGATCGAAAATCGCCAGTTTCACGTGGATTCCTCGAGAGTTGCTGCTATGGCCGGTCATTTTAAACCATCTACAACCGGATGTTGGACGACATTTTCATTTGATGAAATGCAAAACTTGTGGTTGAATGAGTTTAAGAAAAATTTAATTGGTAAATATAAGTGATTGATTCAGAAGGATTTCGTGCCAACGTTGGCATAATCGTCTGTAATGAATCTGGTCAGTTACTTTGGACACGTCGTGCCAGACAGAATTCATGGCAATTCCCACAAGGCGGGGTAAACGAAGGTGAAACGCCCGATGAAACCATGTATCGGGAGCTTTACGAAGAAATCGGATTAGCCCGACAAGATGTAAAAATACTGGGATCAACCAAAAACTGGTTGCGATATCGACTGCCCAGTCGATACATACGACACGACAGTGTTCCATTGTGCATCGGTCAGAAACAGAAGTGGTACCTTTTAAAGTTAATGAGCGACGAAAGTCGACTTAATTTTGAAACCACCAACCATCCGGAATTTGATGATTTTATGTGGGTGGGGTATTGGTACCCGTTACGACAGGTGGTTGCATTTAAGCGCGACGTTTATCGACAGGCGTTGCTGGAGTTACTTCCGGTGATGCACGAACAACAACGTTTCCAGCGTCAAAAACGATCGCGTCGAAGACACCATCATCAGCGTAAAAAATAGCTGAAGACAATAATTCCAGGGGGGCTATGCTTGAGCGCGTAAGACAGATAACTCAAGAAGTTAATCGTGCAGACAGTACTCAGCAAGCCCTTCGAATTATTGTTGAGCGGGTCTGTGAAAGCCTGGGCAGTGAAGTTTGTTCAGTATACTTAACAGACTACGATGCTCAGCAATTGACTCTCATCGCCAATCGCGGGTTGAACCCTCAAGTGGTGGGGGCGCTAACGCTCAATTTTCATCAGGGCATTGTCGGTTTGGTTGCGCAGCGTGAAGAGCCAATCAATCTTGACGATGCTCCCAACCATCCTAATTTTCATTTCATAGAAGAAGCCAGCGAAGAACCGTTTCAGTCGTTTTTGGGTGCGCCAATCATTCATCAGCGCCGTGTTCTTGGCGTGTTGGTGGTGCAACAGAAGAGTCGGCGAAAATTCTCACAAGAAGAAGAAAACTTTTTGGTCACACTGTCGGCGCAGCTTGCTGGCGTGCTGGCCAGTACGGAAAGTCGTGATCACATTTCTGATCACGTGGTCGATCCCAATACCATTCGCAAACTGAAAGGGTTTCCGGCAGCCAGTGGCATAGCTATCGGTCAAGCCATGGTGTTTTATCCGCCCGCCGATCTTTCCGGGATACCGGACAAACCGGCCCGCAGTATCGCAGCAGAACTGAAGCGCATTAAAAAAGCGTTCCATTTGGCACACAGCGAAGTGACGGCGTTAAAAAGCCGCATGGAAAACTCGCTGGGCGAGGAAGAGCTGAGCTTGTTCGATGCCTACCTGAATATTTTGAACGACAATGGTCTAATGCGAGATGTGATTGCAGAAATCGAGTCCGGTCATTGGGCTCCTGGTGCGTTGCGCCGCGCTGTCGATCAACACATGCGTGTGTTTGAAAGCATGGAAGACAGTTATTTTCGGGAGCGTTCTTCTGACTTGATGGATCTGGCGCGACGTGTGCTGGTTTATCTGGAAGATGATCGAACCGCGCGACCTAAGCTGGTCCGGTCGTCGATTCTTGTCGCCGAAGAAATCACTGCGGCCATGCTGGCGGAACTGCCCACAGAAAAAATTCTCGGTATGGTATCGATGCGCGGCTCACCCACTTCGCACGCCGCCATCTTGGCGAAAGCGTTGGGCATACCCTCTGTTTCCGGTTTTGACAATGTGCCCATCAACCATTTTGAAGGTCAGGAGTTAATCGTCGATGGCTATAAAGGCTTGTTATTTTTAGCGCCGTCGGATGGATTAAAAAACCAGTACCAGGCATTGGCCAATGAAGAGCGCCAGCTAACGCGAGAGCTGGAAAAGTACACCAACAAACCGGCACAGACATTGGATGGTCAAAAAATACCGTTGCTAGTAAATACCGGCTTGATGGCCGACTTCGAAAAAAGCGTCCATGTTGGTGCCGACGGTGTCGGGTTGTACCGAACAGAAATACCGTTTTTATTGCGGGAGCAATTTCCGGGTGAGGCGGAGCAAACACGAATTTATCGTGCTGCGCTGGAAGCCTTCAAGGGTAAGTCGGTTACCTTTCGCACGCTCGATATCGGTGGCGATAAACAGTTGCCGTATTTTCCGATTGTTGAAGACAATCCGTTTTTGGGCTGGCGTGGTATTCGTATTACGCTGGATCATCCGGAAATATTTCTGGTGCAGGCAAGAGCGATTTTTAAAGCCGCTCGCGACTTTCCGGATATTCGAATTTCTTTGCCCATGGTGTCGAGTGTTGATGAAGTCGACGAAGCACTTCGGCTTTTGGAGCAAGCCTTGTACGAGGTGAATCAGGAGTTGGGTGGTGAACCCAGAACCATGCCTGAAATTGGTATCATTCTGGAAGTACCTTCGGCCATTTATCAAATTCCGCAGATTGCCAAACGGGTTAACTTTTTATCTGTGGGTAGCAATGATCTGGCGCAATATTTACTCGCCGTTGATCGCAATAATACGCGGGTATCCTCGCTCTACAGTTATTATCACCCGGCACTGATTGCGGCGCTGGATAACATAGCGCGAGACTGCACGCGGCACAAGATTCAGTTTAACATTTGTGGCGAAATGGCGGGGGATCCCATGGCGTCGGTCTTGCTATTGGGAATGGGCTATCAGGGATTAAGCATGAACGCGCGAAGTATTTTGAAGATTAAAAAAATCATTCGCCACTTTGCGCGTACCGAAGCCGAAGCTTTGGTGGCGCAAGTGCTTGAGCTGGAAAAAGCCAAAGATATTTACGCGTTTCTATTTCAAGTGTTAGAAAATAAAGGCCTTGGAGGGCTGATCCGCGCCGGTAAATAGACGCGGTTATTTACTTTTATCGAGCTTTGATACTTTCTTTCATTTGTTCTGCCTGTTGACAGTCGTAACAGTTCATATCGCTTTGTTGCCAAATTTTAAGTGCTTTCTCAAGGTGTTGATTGGCGAGCTCAAGTTGTTGCGTTTCCTGGAATACACGACTGATTTGAAAATTCATAAAAGGGTGCATTGGCCATTGTGGCAGGTATTGATTCGCCACTTCTATGGCCTGCTCGTAGTCTTTAACTTCGCGTAATGCGTTGATCAGGCGTTCGACAATATAAAACTCCATCGAAGGATCAAATTCATCCTGAATTTTAATGGCATAGAGTGCACGCGATTGTTGGTAATGTTTGACCGCACTGGTGAAATCTTTACGCTGCTCACTGATTCGTCCCGCTGCGTATTCAACCAGATAGCTGAGGTTTTTCATTTCGAATTGTTCGATGACGCGTGTGACTTTTTTCAGAGCCTGCTCTGCTTTATCGAGTTCGCCGAGTTCAATGTTTAGAAACAAATAACCAAACTCCACGACATCGAGTAAGGCTGGGTCGAGCTCGTTTTTGAAAGTGACCAGCTTTTCAAAGGCCTCGGCTTCACGCCCCATAAAAGCGTACAGGTGAATTTTGGAAATGAAAGATACAAACCAGGCGTCGAGCGGCTCTTCGTATTCATTAATGATCGCTTGTAATGATTGCAATTCATCGAAAGCTCGTTGGTTTTGCCCAAGCAGTTGGTGGTAGATAACCCGTTTTTGATGCACCAGCCCCAATTGGCGTGGTGATTGGGCAATCATTTCGGCTTCTCGAAAGCGGTCTTCCACTTGTTCGAATTGCCCTTGTCGTATGGCCAGTTCGACCAGAGTAATGATGGGTGTGACTTTATCGACGCGGAGCAAGGTTGCTTTTTGCGTTTGTTTTTCTGCCAAGGCCAGATCGCCCATGCGCATGGCTACTTGGGCCTGTCCAATTAATGGCGTGAAGGCCTGAGGCTTTTCTTTGGCGTACTTTTTGTAATAATGCATGGCTTGAGGATAGTCACTGATGGATTGGTACAAGATAGCCAAGCGTTGATAAATCCAGGTTTGACTGGGATTGAGCGACAGTGATTTTTTAAATAACTCAATCGAGCGTTCTCGATCGTTGGACTTGTAGATTAATATGTTGGCCAGCCGGTTCACCGGCTCATAATCTTTGGGATAGAGCTCGATCCAGCTTTCGTAAACGCCAATTTGCTCATCGGTTTTTTGTTCCATGGCGTAAATCATGGCGCGCAAAGAAAAACGTTGGCGCGCCGTCAGTTTGTAGTCAAGACTCAGCGCTTTTTTGATATTTCTTGTGGCCGGTTCAAGGTTTCCTTTTTCAGAGTAATAGTTCCCCAGTTGAATATAGGCTTGGGCAAATGATGGATCGAGTTCAACCGCACGCTGAGTTTTGGCGATTGCTGCGTCGTAATCGTTGCGAAACAGAATTTCGTTGATGCCCAGAATAAAAGCCTTAAACGCCTGACGATTAGCGGTAATAAAGTCGCGTAATGGAATTTCATTGATCACATCGGAGCGGGTACTCGGAACAATAAAATCCATCTGTTTCAGTTGCTGAGAAGCTTCGATTGCCAGATCGAAATAATTTTCCGCGGTTAACGACAATGTTTTCAACGGCTGACTGTTGCCCGTTTGGTAAACTTTAAGGTTTAACGTTAGCGTCGGGGGGTGTCCGGTAAACTCGCCGCGAACAAAATAATCGAGATCCGAGTCTGCAGCGATAGAATTGGCTAAGGGCAGCGGAACATTCAAACCGTCGGTAAATCCTGCGCGTTTAATTGGCCAGAACGCATTACTGTCGTGTAACGACTTCACCATGATTGCTTTTTCTTGGCTCAGTTGAGATTTGATTAAATAAGGTAATCCGTATGCCAGCCAGTTTTTTTCTTCTTTTTGGTTTATCGGCTCAAAAAACCAGATACCGAGGTGTGGGATGGGCTGTGTTTCGGACACGCTAACCTGTTGGCTTACCGTCGGTGTTTCGGGCGGCATTGTCGAATGGGTTTGCTGAGTCGGTTTTGATGCGTTAACCAAAAGTACCACTGACAAGGTCACAAGGGCGTTGATCGGTACACCTATTTTTTCTGCGCGTCCCCATTCGTCTTTTCCCGGTGCGCCATGTCGCCAGGCCAAAATAATAATGGCCGGGATAAAACTGGTCATTCCCGCCAAAACCATATCGACCATTCGATCGGTAATGCCATAGCGCTCCACCACCATTCCGGTGAATTCCATTAAAGCCAGAATGGCTCCGAGGTAAATACCGACAATCTGGAAGACACGGCGTTGCAGCAATTCTTTAAATAACGATTGTTTTTGTTGTTGCATGAAAATGGTGTTCCTGAGCAGCAAACGATGCTTTGCGACAGTCTACTACTATTTGATGAAAATTCGTATCCGAAAATCTTTCGGCTTAATCCAGTGATGGCGTTTTACTCAAGTCGATGGATTTTTGCCACACAAGAATAAAATTGTTGGCGGGCATCGCGTGTTTTTCGATAAAAAACAACCCGGCATTTCGCGCTAACTCTTCGAGATCAACATAGTCGCGTATGCCCATGGCAGGATCGCGCTGCTTTAGGTGAGCATCGAAATCGCGATTACTGTCGCTGGTAAATTCACCGCAAAAATTAAACGGACCGTACAAACAAAAATAGCCGTTGGATTCGAGTGTCCGTCCGACGCCTTTGAAAAACTCAATCACCATGGGCCAGGACATAATGTGCGATGTGTTGGCGCTGAAAATTCCACACGCCTGAGTGATTGGCCAAGGTTTGGTGACGTCGAGTTCGAGTGGTCGTTTCAGGTTGTCGCCCGGGTATTCGTCGATCCAGGCGTTAATGCCGTCGTGGTAGTCGCGTTGATCGCTGGTTTGCCAAGTTAAATGCGGTAAATGTTGTGCGAAATACACCGCGTGCTGGCCAGTGCCGGAGCCAATTTCAAGTACGTTGGTTGCCGCCTCAAAGTAAGATTTTATAACGTCCAAAATGGGTTGTTTATTGTTTTCGCAGGCTTGGGAGTAGGGTTTGTGACTCATTGGGTTACTCTTTGGGCTGAATATCGAAGTTTAGTTTTCGAACACTGGAGTCGTTCGGTAAATGTTGCTTTTCCAGCAGACTAACATGGCCTTGCTGATTCACCAGAAGAATACACGACGAACGTGTACCGTATTCGCGTCCACCGATATCAAATGGCGACACAAAAGGACTGGATAACCGTTGCTCGGCAGCCATGTTGATACCGGTACTGGGTAACTCCGCCTGTTCAAATGTTTCCGCATCGTGCAATAGGGCCTGTAAATGGTCGTGGCTCAATTGGCTCTGCTGAAATAACGACGCCAGACCAGAACGCAGCTTTTCCATTTTCGGCCAGTTGTCCTGCATCAGGCCGTTACTTAGAGCGTAAAACTCATTGGATAACGACTCAACCGATTGCCCGCGGTTCGAATAGTACCAAGCCTTTCCCTGTAACGCATCTCCGGCAACCAGGTTGAAGCCACTGTAATGGTCTTTTTCTTGTGCGATCGAATTCATAATGTCGGGAACCGGCGCAGACGATGTCAAACATCGGGTGACCAGATGACCACGCGATTGAGTGCCTTGCGTTTCGCCGGGCTGGCGAAAGTTGGTCAATGCTGCCCAGCGCCCGAACTGATTGATACCCAACCAGGTGCCACCGGCTTCTTCATCGCGACCGGCATAGATGGTTGGGCGACCTGACCAAGCGTGCAAAGGCTGAGTCGGACGATCAAAGAATTCGTCTCGGTTGGCAATCAGTATCAGGGGATACTCCTGACTGATGGCGGTAGCAAAGGCAATTAAGCACATTGTTTTGAGTTATCCCATGTTCTGCGGTAGTGTTACCTGGCCTGTTATCGGCCTGACACATCGAATAGTAAACACGGAAAAAACGACAAAAACAAATGTACGATTGGCTTTTTTATCTGGGAACGGGCGCGCTGGCCGGTATCATGGCTGGACTATTGGGCATTGGTGGCGGTTTCATACTGGTGCCGGTGTTGTTGTTTTTATTGCCACGCTCGGGCGTTCCGCAAGACATCGTAATGCACGCCGCCATCGGTACGTCGCTGGCCACCATTTGCATCACTTCCATCTCGTCACTTCGCTCACATCACCGTCGAGGCTCGGTCGACTGGGTCTACGTGCGTTTCCTGGCACCTGGAATTATCCTTGGGGCTTTGATGTCGGGAGTGATCGCTGATTTTCTCTCCAGTGAGGTTCTGGCTTATATTTTCGCCCTGGGCGCCGTTGCCATGGCGTTGCAAATCTGGTTTTCGAAACAGCCCGAGGTCGCCCCGCAAAAACCGGGAAAACTCGCTGTCACAACCACCGCAGCTGGAATCGGCTGTGCCTCCGGGTTAGTTGGTATCGGAGGTGGGTCGTTGGTGGTGCCCTATTTGCATTATCTGGGAGAATCCATCACCCGTTGCGTCGGAACCGCGGCCGCCTGTGGCTTGCCCATCGCGATAGCCGGAGCGCTCAGTTACGCCGTGATGGGATGGGACGCAGCCATGCCCGAATTCGCATTGGGCTATATCTATTTGCCCGCATTTTTGGGTATCATTGTCGCGTCGAGTTTGACGGCGCCTGTTGGCGTTTGGCTGGCGCACAAGCTGCCAGCGCAACAACTGAAAAAAGTTTTCGCTGGCTTCCTGTTGCTGGTGGGAATTCAAATAATCGTGAATCATTTAGGGTAGCTTTCGAAGCGGAGTAATGGATGGAATTTCCACAGATTGATCCTGTCATTTTTCATATTTGGGGGCCGTTTGCCCTGCGCTGGTATGCGCTAACTTACCTGATAGGAATCGCCGCGGCTTGGTACCTAGGGGTTAAGCGGGCGAAACAGCCGAATTCAATCTGGACGCCCGATGAAATATCCGACTTTATCTTCTGGGGCTTTCTCGGCGTGGTTATCGGTGGGCGCCTGGGGTATGTACTGTTTTACCAGTTCCCCGTGTTCCTCGACGATCCAATTTATCTGTTTCGTATGAACGAAGGCGGCATGTCGTTTCACGGTGGAATGCTGGGGGTTATCGCGGCGTTCTATTTGTTTGCCCGCAAAGCGCGAAAACCCTTTTGGGCATTGGCCGATTTTATAGCGCCCTTTGCGCCCATCGGTTTGGGTGTGGGGCGGATCGGTAATTTTATTAATGGTGAGCTTTACGGCCGTGTGACTGATTTGCAAAGTACCCCTTGGGCAATTCACTTTCCGGTCGATCCGGCAGGTGTTTATCGTCATCCATCACAAATCTATGAATTTTTACTCGAGGGGTTGGTTCTGTTTTTGTTCTTATATTGGTTTAGTAAAAAAACAAGACCAAGAATGGCAGTCTCCGGTTTATTTTTACTCGGCTACGGCAGCTTCCGGTTTATTGTCGAATATTTCCGTGAACCGGACGAGCATTTAAAGCACATGGCAGAATGGTTGACCATGGGGCAAGTATTAAGTGCGCCGATGATCATTCTTGGCATTGCCCTGGTTGTTTGGGCCTATAAAAATCCAAAATACGACATTGCTGAAACAGACGGCAAAAAGAAATCGAAAAAGCAGTCGAAAAAACAAGCGTCAAAAAGCTAATCAAGCGTCGCAGTGTGAGTCGGCAAAGATAACTGGAGTACACCATGAAGCAGTATTTAGACATGATGCAGCATGTTCTGGACAATGGCACAGACAAGGGCGATCGCACCGGTACCGGGACGCGCAGTGTTTTTGGTTATCAAATGCGATTCGACTTGCAGCAGGGCTTTCCGTTAGTCACCACCAAAAAACTGCATTTGCGTTCAATCATTTATGAGTTGCTTTGGTTTTTAAACGGCGACACTAATGTTAAATATTTAAAAGATAATGGTGTTTCAATTTGGGACGAGTGGGCTGATGAAAATGGCGATTTGGGTCCGGTGTATGGCGAGCAATGGCGCAGTTGGAAAAAGCCCGATGGCACTGCCGTGGATCAAATTGAAAACGTCGTAAATCAAATCAAAACCAATCCCAATTCTCGCCGCCTGATGGTGGTGGCTTACAATCCGGGTGTGGCCGATGAGATGGCCTTACCGCCGTGTCATTCTTTATTCCAGTTTTACGTTGCCGATGGCAAGTTATCGTGTCAGTTGTATCAACGCAGTGCCGACATCTTTTTAGGTGTGCCTTTTAACATTGCTTCTTACGCACTGTTGACTCATATGATCGCGCAACAGTGCGACCTGGGCGTGGGTGAGTTTATCTGGAGTGGTGGCGATGTGCATTTATACTCCAATCATTTTGAACAGGCGAAAATTCAATTGGCGCGCGCGCCTTTGCCTCTGCCGACTTTGAACATCAAACGCAAACCAGACGATTTATACAGCTACGAGTTTGATGATTTCGAAATCGTTGGTTACGAGTCGCATCCGCATATAAAAGCGCCGGTCGCGGTTTAGTTGTTTAATTGAGAGATAGCTGATGAGCAAACCTGTAATTTCATTAGTCTGCGCCATGGCGAAAAATCGTGTGATTGGAAAAGACAACGATATGCCCTGGCATTTACCGGCCGATTTGAAACACTTTAAGGCGACAACCATGGGTAAGCCCATCGTGATGGGGCGAAAAACCTTTGAGTCCATCGGCCGCCCCCTGCCAGGTCGGCGCAATGTGGTGATAACGCGCAATCCCGATTACTCGGCTGAAGGAATCGAAGTGGTGACGAGCATCGACGAGGCGCTTTCACTGTTGAGCGATGTCGAAGAGATCATGATCACTGGCGGCGGAAACGTTTATCAACAAACCATTGAGCAAGCCGATCGTTTGTATTTGACCTTTATCGATCTGGAAACGGATGGCGATGCGTTCTTTCCGGAATTCGAGCACTTGGACCTCAAGGAAGTCTCCAGAGAGTCGCATCAACCGGATGAAAAAAATAAGCTGGCCTATCAGTTTGTTGAGTATTCAGTTTCTCACTAATTGGTTGTCTTGACAGTTTTGTACGTAAGTTCATTCAGTTCGATTGAACCTTCTTTGGCATTGAATCGTCTTGTGCTAAATTGCCAGTGTATAAAATTAACCAATAAAAAAAGTAATCAGTCACTCCCGAGAGGTGAACTATGTTTGAATGGATAGCCATGCCCGAAGCCTGGGTTGCTTTGGGCACACTGGTGGCCCTGGAAGTTGTGTTGGGCATCGATAATATCGTATTTATTTCTATTTTAGTCGGGCGGTTGCCAGAAGAGCAGCGCGCAAAAGCCCGACAAATAGGAATTGGTCTGGCGATGTTTGCCCGATTGGCGCTGCTGTTCAGTATCGTCTGGATAATGGGATTGGTCGAACCCTTGTTTTCGGTTTGGCAAAATGAAATTTCAGGAAGGGATATCATTTTAATCGTTGGCGGAATCTTTTTGCTGGGTAAGGCTACCCACGAAATTCACAACTCGTTAGAAATTGTTGAAGATGGCAATCAACAAAAAGAATACGTCAGCTTTTTCTCGGTGATTGCGCAAATCGCCATCATTGATGTGGTGTTCTCTCTGGATTCGGTTATTACCGCTGTCGGCTTGGTTGATCATGTCTCCATCATGGTGATTGCGATTGTGTTCTCAGTTGCCGTCATGTTGTTAGCGGCGAAACCCATCGGCAATTTTGTCGACGAACACCCAACGATAAAAATGTTGGCCTTGTCTTTTCTCATGTTGATTGGTGTAACGCTAGTGGCCGAAGGTTTCGAGGCGCACGTGCCTAAAGGGTATATTTATTTCGCGATGGCTTTCTCGTTCACGGTCGAAATTCTTAATATTCGGGTGCGTAAGAAGAAAACCACTCAGCCCATTTATTTAAATAAGCAAATTCAGGAACGATTGCCGCCGAAGGAAGAGTCGTAACAAATGGAACTCAACCCACAGCCTGAGAAAAGTTCAGGCTGTGTTTAAGGTTTGATGACAGCAGGGTTTTAATTGCTGAGAGTATTAGTGACACTGGCCGCCAACGTGAGCGTGACCGTGATCCAGTTCTTCTGGCGTCGCAGGTCGAATGTCTTTAACCTCCAGTTCAACCACCACGGGTTGGCCCGCCATTGGGTGATTTGCATCGACAGTAACCGAGTCGTTGGTGATCTCTGTTACGGTGACCGAATGGGTTTGTCCATCATCGGTTTGCGCCGATAATCGCAAACCTACTTCCAGATTTTCGATACCCGCGAGTGCGGTTTTTGGAACCTGATTCACCAGATCTTTATCGTAGGGGCCATAAGCCTGTTCGGGTTCCAGAGTGACGGTGAATTCGTCGCCGCTCTGTTTGCCTTCAAGTTCGGGTTCAAGCCCTGGAATAATCCCACCAAACCCGTGCAGATAGACCCACGGCTCATCGCCTTCGGACGACTCCCAAACGTTACCTTGCGAGTCTTTTAATGTGTATTCGACGGAAACAACGAACCCTTTTTCAATTTTCATGGACGACCTTAAATCATGTGCTGAAACCAGCTAACGGTTAAACTGCCCACCATCACCCATAATATCCAGCTGCCCACTAGGTAGCTGTAAAATCGATGCTTGATTCGATTGGTGGTGCAATGAATGGTGGCATGGATGATGCGCATGATAACGAATCCGGCGGCCAAATAAAAATCGAACCAGCCCGCCCAGCCGGTGATCATCAATAACCCCACGATGGCGTAAAACACCACCGGCACTTCAAATTGATTTTGAAAGTTGTTGGAGGCCGCGTTGGCGGACGGCAACAGTCGTTCCAAATCTTGACGGTGAACCACCTGATTGGGGTGCACTTTATTGTTTTTCATGGCCGCAACGCGACTCCGGTACATGACGATTTGAACCACAAAGGTCAAAACGAAGTTGACGATCACGGGTAACACTAACCAGTTGGGATTCATGCACTCTCCTAAGCGACGTCTTTGAAATGGTTCGACGCCTTGTTTTGATTCAGACGTTTTAACAGGCAGTATACCCGAACGTTTTCCTGTTCAAGTTTGGCCTGCTGGTATTCGCATATTGCCAGAATTAATCCCAGGCCGCACAAGATCAATGGTAGTGCGATGAGATTCCAGATAATTGAGGTAACCGATAATAGAAAGGTGCCAGACACCAAAAGCACCGCTGCCAGAACAATGACTATTTGTGTAAATCGAAACATAAGACACTCCAGATCCATTTGTGACTTGCGAGGGATGGTTTCATTACAGCGAAAAAGGCCGGAGGTGACAAACGGAAAATATTAGGGGTGTCAGGTGAATGAAATTCATCCTTAAGGTAATTATGAGCTTAAATTCAATCAAATAAATGAGCCTGATGCATGTCAGTGCGAGTTGCTTGACCTGTTGGTTAAGGCTTCTGTCGGTGCTTTCAGTCGTGGAATTGTTGCTGAAACCACTGACAAAAAGCGTTGATTTCGGGGCGTTCGCGGTCTTCGGTTCGGTATACCAGATACAGCCCTTCTTTCATCGGAAATCGAACATCGAATGGTTTTACCAGAGTGCCTTGTTTAAGCGGTTGCTGCTCCAATTCAAGCAAACCCATAGCAACGCCCATGCCTTGCTCTGCCGCCTGAATCGCTATGTCGTAATTGTTAAAGGTTAAGCCGCTGTCGACCGATAAGGTGTCCAGTTGCAAGGCCTCAGCAAAACGTAACCAGGTGTCGGTCATAAAGCTGTAACTGATCAATGGTGCTCGAGCGAGGTCGGCAACCGATGAGAGTTGGTACTTTTTTTGAAACGAGGGACTGCATAACGGACTGGCGCTGACGTTACAGACTTTTTGTACCTGCACATTGGGCCATTGCCCATTGCCATATCGAACCGCTAGATCGACATCGCTCTGCTGAAAATCGACGATTTCAGCGGTGGTATCGATCACTAATTCGACGCTGGGTAATAATTGTCGAATGGAAGGTAAACGTGGGATTACGAAATGGCGAGCCATCGATGGCATTAATGAAATCTTCAACCGTTTTTGGGTGAAGCGGTTAAGCACATCGCTGGTGCCTTTATTGAGTTTTCGAAAGGCATTTGCGACCACATCGAAGTAGGCTTGCCCGCCGGCAGTCAGTTCAATACGCCGATTCAATCGCAAAAATAAGGCAAACCCGAGTTGTTCTTCTAGGGCTTTGACCTGATGACTTACGGCAGACGGTGTTAAATGCAATTCTTCGGCGGCATTCTTAAAACTGAGGTGGCGCGCCGCGGCTTCAAAAATTTTCAGTAAATGTAACGACGGTGCGCGCAGACTCATATTCAGCTCTGAGGTTCTTTGTGTACGGCCAAAGGTCCCCAGGCTTGACAGGTGGGCATGACCTCGATGGTGTTTATGTTTACGTGTTCCGGTTGCGTTGCGGCCCAAACCACGGTGCGTGCAATATCATCAGCAAACAAAGGATGAGTGCCCTGATACACGTTTTGCGCCTTATCAATATCGCCATGAAAACGAACCACTGAAAATTCGGTTTCGGCGAGACCGGGTTCGATATTGGTGACACGAATATTTTTGCCCACCAGATCGGCTCGAAGGTTGCGTGAGAATTGTTGCACGTAAGCTTTAGTACCGCCGTAGGCGTTTCCACCCGGGTAAGCGTAACTGCCTGCGATGGAGCCGATATTGATGATGTGTCCCTTTTTTCGCTGAACCATACCTGGAAGCATCGCCCGGGTCATGTAGTTCAGACCTTTAATGTTGGTATCGATCATGGTGTCCCAGTCGTCGAGACTGGCGTTGTCGGCGGCGTCGAGGCCGAGCGCCAGACCGGCATTGTTAACCAGTAGGTCGATCGATTGCCACGCTTCGGGTAATTGGTTAATAAATTCGAATACCGCGTCTTTGTCGCGAACGTCCAACGACTCGGCCAGCACATCGGAGGTTTCAGCCAACTTTTGCGCCAAAGTTTCGATGCGTTGTTTGCGGCGCGCGCAGATAATTATTCGAGCGCCCGTGGCGGCAAAATGATGAGCGCAGGCTTCTCCGAATCCGGAGCTTGCCCCCGTAATTAAGACGGTCAAAGGCATAGACAATTCCTTACGGCGGTTGCGACTTGATGGATTAAACTGCACAATATCGCGTTAAAGTAATTAGCTGAAATTGTACGTTTTTTTGGGAGAGTTGTAACCTTGAGTGAAGAATCAAACCGTCTGGATTTCGAAATTGAAGTCGATTGCCGTTATTTGGAGGAACAATCGAAACCAGAGCAAGAACAATTTGTATTCGCTTATACGGTAAACATTACCAATACCGGTGATGGTGGTGCGCAGCTGTTACGTCGACATTGGATCATTACCGACGCCAACGGCAAAGAGCAAGAAGTCAAAGGCGACGGCGTGATTGGAGAGCAGCCTTACATTGAGCCGGGCGAGTCTTATCAATACACTTCGGGCGCCATTTTAAAAACTCCCTTGGGTACTATGACCGGCAGCTACCAAATGCAGGCTGACGATGGGCAGGAGTTTGACGCACCCATTCCGTTGTTTAGTTTGACCAAGCCGGGAATTCTCAATTAATGGCGACTTACGCCATTGGCGATTTACAAGGTTGTTACGAAGCCTTTATTGCTCTGTTAAAAAAGTTAAATTTTAACTGGGACAAAGACAAACTCTGGCTGTGTGGTGATTTGATCAATCGCGGTCCACAATCGCTGAATACTTTGCGCTATATTTACGAGCATCGCGAACGCATCAAAGTTGTGTTGGGCAATCACGATTTGCATATGCTGGCAGTGGCCACTGGTGCACAGTCAATTAAAAAGAAAGATACCTTTCAAAGCATTATAGAACGCCCCGAAAATCAGGATCTCATCGACTGGCTGTATCAACAGCCATTGGCGCATTACAGTAAAAAACGGAAAACGCTAATGGTGCATGCCGGAGTGCCGGCCCAGTGGTCGATCGACGAAGTGCTTCAGCACGCCAAAGAAGTCTCGAAAGTCTTAAAAAAACCAAACAAACGAGAGAAGTTTTTTAAAGCCATGTATGGCAATGAACCCAGTCAGTGGGACTCAAATCTTACGGGCAAGGCTCGTTTGCGTTACATCACCAATGCATTGACGCGTATGCGTTTCTGTTATCGTGACGGTCGGCTGGAGCTGGGGTATAAATCCGCGCCAGATGACAGACCTGACAATCTGATTCCATGGTATGAGCAAGCGTTAAAACTGGAACCCGACATTCGGGTAGTGTTTGGCCATTGGGCGGCTCTCGAAGGGAAACTCGCGACCGATCGATTTCAAGCACTGGATACCGGCTGCGTTTGGGGGGGGCCGTTAACGGCTTTAAACCTGAAAACTAACGAACGCACCTGCGTACGCGTTTAACGATCAAAAAGATAAAAAATATTGAACAGTTTTTACAACAAAGTATCTTCTTGCATTGAAGATCTTATTCTTGTCATAGCCAGTCATAGGTAGATGCAAGAAACTGATCTGTTCAAGGCCGTGTACGTGAAGTACTATCTAAGATATGCTGTAGTGTCTTTTATCTAATCACTCCAACCATTGATGGAGCAGGTAAAATGGAAGAATGGGTTCGTCAATTTGTGCTGTTATGGGCCGTTATCGATCCGATTGGAACAATCCCTGTCTTCATCGCTGTGACTCGCAAATGCTCGATTGCTGAGCGACGTTCAATCGCGATAAAAGCTACGATTATTGCAACAGTGGTTTTATTGTTTTTCATTGTGCTGGGTGAGTTTTTGCTCGAAGCAATGGACATTCCTTTGCCTGCTTTTCAGGTTGCAGGTGGCGTGGTGCTTTTTCTGTTCGCACTGACGATGATTTTTGGCGACAGCAAACCCGACGAAGAACTGGATATGGTGAGTAAAGCTCACGACAGTGCTGTTTTTCCATTGGCAGTGCCATCTATTGCATCGCCCGGTGCTATGATGGCAGCGGTGTTAATGACCGATCACAATCGTTTTTCCATTTCCGATCAATTCATCACCACCGGCTTAATCATTCTGATATTGGTGATCACATTATTATTGATGTTGGTTGCGACAAAGATTCAAAAAGTGATTGGCGAAACTGGCGCCAGTGTGATCAGTCGGGTGATGGGGCTGTTACTTGCAGCCGTTGCTATGAATGCCGTATTGTCGGGTATTAAACATTATTTTCATTCGAGTTCTGTGTTAGGCGTATAAATGAATCGTAACCGTATCCATAAGAATCTCACTTTGATCATACAAGGCGTGTTGCTCATCGGTACTCTGTTTTCGATTATTGAGGGCAATTGGCAGCTGGCATTTTTCACTTTTCTGATCATTATTGTTTCGCTTGCGCCGGTGATCCTGGGTAAACGATTTCATGTGTTTATTCCCCCCGAGTTTGAATTTTTGGCCACCATTTTTGTCTTCGGCACGCTATTTTTAGGCGAAGTGAAAGGCTATTACATTAAGTTCTGGTGGTGGGATCTGGTGCTGCATACCGCGTCGGGTTTTTTATTGGGTATTGTCGGATTTCTTTTGGTTCATGTATTGAATGAGAAAAAAGAAATCAGGTTGCACATGACCCCCGGTTTTGTTGCGCTGTTTGCCTTTATGTTCGCCGTCGGCATTGGTGCTCTGTGGGAGATTTTTGAATTCAGCATGGATCAACTGTTTGGCCTCGACATGCAAAAAGCCATGTGGACTGACCCGTCCGGTTTAACCGATACCATGTGGGATTTGATTGTCGACTCGGTTGGCGCTTTGGTGATTTCTGTGTTGGGTTATGGCTACTTGAAAAAAGCGGGTAATCAGTCGTTTCTGGAAAACTGGATCCACGCATTTATTGAGTCCAACCCGAGATTGTTTGGGCGAAATAAAACGGAATAAACCGTCAGCTGGTGGGTTTTTCGGTAATCCAGAGTTTAATTGTTCCTTCGACGACAACCGTGTCGTTATCGTCCAGCGCCTGAACTTTTACGAAAAGATCGCCGGGTTTCCAGTCGTCAGCTGCCACCTGGGCAATGCATCGAATGTCGGTTGTTGCCTTGGCGGTGTAATCGACCGACATACCTTTCGGTATCCAACGCAAATGTTTCGGCACTGACGCTTCGGCCATGACACCCATGGCCATTTCAAGACCGTTGCAAATCGCAATCACATGCACCGTTTTGATGTGGTTGTGCACAGCACGCCGCTTGGGGATAAAACATTCACAGTAATTGGGTTCTAGCGTGGTGATTTTGGGTTTTACCGTGCCAAAGTAAGGAGCAACCCGAGTCACGGCAAAAGAGAACAGCTTTTCGCCGAAGGGAAGTTTGCGTAATTTGCGATAAATACGAAGTGTTTTATTCATAGTTTGAAAGAGTGGTTGCCTTAGGACGGTTATATCACAAGCGGGATCTCAGGGAAATGTTATGTCGGCCGCTCGTTCTGCTATCGACGGTTCTGAGTCATGAGTCGATTAAATTTCCATTGCCTGAATGATCTTGAGGATACGTTAATCGTTGAGATTTTTGTTATATCGACGAGCCAGGTGTTTTGAATACCATTCGAAAACCAGCGGTGCACTTCGTCCTAAATAAAGATGTCCTTGTTAAATAAACACCGCCTCGTTCCAAGACCAATAGTAAGTATTCTCGGCTATTCAAGCTTTCAGTTTACGGTCAAAAAACTTTAAATTGCAGTCAAAATCACGATGTTCAGTCGCAAACGGTTAGTTTTTGTTCAAATTTTGGTAGTTTTTGGGCGTAACGCCGTAATAGGCTTTGAAGCAGGTACTGAAGTAACTGCTGGACGAAAAACCCACATCGAAGGCCACTTCAGATGCGGAATAGCCTTGTTGTAACTTCTCGGCTGCTGCTTGTAGCCGGTGGTGGCGTAAGTACTCAGAAAAGGTCTGGTTGAGCAGCGAACGTAATTTGCGTTGTAACTGCTTTTCGCTCAAGTGCAGTGCTTTAGCCAGTTGCGGCATTTGCAACTGCGGGTCGGTGAAATGTTGATCGGTGTAAGTTTCTAGCTGTTGTAAAAACAGTGCGTCTTTTTCGGGTATTCCAGACATCAGGTGGTCGCTGGATTCCTGTTTACTGGCCAGTCGCTCGCTTAACAGCTGGCGAATACTCAATAAGTTTCGGCACCGTGCCAGCAATTCTTTGGGATCAAAGGGCTTGGCGATAAATTCGTCTATATCGCTGTGCCAAGCTTGGTGTCGGGTATCAACATCACTTTTGGCGGTGAGCAAAATAATCGGAATGTGCGACGTTCGCATATCGCCTCTTAAAGTCTGTGCCACCTGCAAACCATCTTTGTGCGGCATCATAAGATCGCTGATGATGAGATCTGGCTGTTGTTCCAGTGCCATTGCGGTACCTTCAAGTCCATCTTTTGCGCTTAGGCAATTAAAATGAGCAGAAAGATTGTCCATAATAAACTGCCTTAATTCAGTGTTGTCCTCAATAATCAGCACGCATGGCTGATGTGTGTTATCGAATGATGTTTCATTTTGTGGTAGAGGTGCATTAGAGGTTTGCATTACCGAATCAACTAATTCGGAGTCGGCTTGCTCTGTGGCTGACAGTGCCGCCTCACAGTTTTTGATTAAAGGTAAGCTGACACTGAATTCAGCACCGCCGAGCGAACTGTCTTTCAGGTTAATCGTGCCTTGCAAAGATTCAACCGTGTCTTTCACCAGTGCCAGTCCGAGGCCGGTGCCCGCAATGTCGGCGTGGTGATCCAATCGTACAAAGCGCTCAAATATCTTTTCTTTAAATTCTGCGGCAACGCCGTCGCCAGAATCTGCGACGGTAAATTGTGCTGCACCATTTTGAGCGTGTAATTGAATGCAAATTCGACCACCCTGTGGCGTGTATTTCATAGCGTTTGATATCAGATTAATAACAATGGCTTCGATCGACGATTTTGTGGCGTTCACGCAAACATCCTGCTGGCAGTCGGTTTGTACTGTGATTTCTTTCGCCTCAGCAAATGAGCTGAACTGCTGCACTGCCATGTCGACAAAGCTCGACCAATTTACGGGCACCAGTGTTTGGTTGCCAGAGAGTTCAAGCCGCGCTATTTCTAACGACTGCTCAACAAGGTGATGTAACCGCTGTGCGTTGTTGAGTACCGAAGCCAACAACTGCTTGGCATCTTTTTGCTGTGCATTTTCAAAAAACGCTTTTATCGGACTGATGATCAAGGTAAGCGGCGTGCGAAACTCGTGTGAAATATTCGCGAACATGCGATTCTTTCGTTCTAACAATTGTTCAATCGTTTGCTTTTGCTGCGCGATCTCACCCGTGCGCTGAGCAACTTCCGATTCGAGCTCGGCAGCTCGGCGTTGCAATCGACGTGTTCGGAATTGTACGGTTTGGTATATCAGCGCAAGAAAGACGACCACGTAGATGCAGTAAGCCCACCAGGTCATCCAGAGCGGTGTTTCAATGGTGAAGTTTAACCGGGCCGAACCAACCCAGGGACCACCATTAAACGACGCCTGTGCTTCCAGTTGATAGTCGCCTGGCGATAAACTGATAAAGCTTATTTGGGGCTCCGCTTTTGAGGCAAATTGCCAGTCTGTTTTTTGCTTATTCAGTCGATATCGGTATTGTATATCGATGTTGGAGAAATCATTGGGTGCTGTCATTGACAGTGAAATAACGTCAACAGGGTAAGGAATGGTGGTCGCTACAGCAGATTCACTTTGTTGCTTACCCAGTCC
>JBPEWV010000077.1:0-11024 GCA_052032335.1 Pleionea sp.
TATTTTAATAAATAAGAGGGAATTCTATATATCTTTCAGGTACTTACAGTACTCTCGCTGCATAAAGCTCTATGCAAGTGGCCATGTCGATAAATTCAATGTTTGAATGTTTGATCGAAACTAGATCAATTACCCGCAAAAAATAAAAGACCAAGTACAAGGCCATTAAAAATTAGCGATATCTCATATGCAAGAGTAAAAGACTTGGAGTTTATCTGAGGAGCATCCAGGAACGAGACGTAAGTCCATCCCACTGTGCAAAGCAAGTAAACCCACTTCGCTTGTGAAATATTGATGAACAATAAAAACAATGATCCGAGATAACCTAAAACGACCAATCGGCGACCCCATGCTCCCACAGGATTGCTTTCATATTTTTTAAGAATATTTATGTTAATCTGTTCAGCCAGGTCACTTAGACTTGCTGGCAAATTACGATGATTGAACTCGCTCAACACCATTGAAATTATTGTGGAGAAGAAACTTAACGTTAAAAAGATCTCCAGTGACTCATTACCCTGCACCACTTTTATACTCCTCGATACTTCATAATGTTCAGAAAGACCGCTGCAAAGGCTATAAAACTAATTATTCAACTCGTTAGCCTATGCTCAAAAATCGAACTGCATTCGTTAAAAAGACTGAATATATAGAAAAAATAAAACTCGAACCAATCCTTACAACACATAAGATTCTTAAAGAAGCTGCCCATAGTATGACCTTGGTGGTTACTATGAATTGTCCAGACGTTGTACAGAAACGACTTTCCATTGCAATTTTGCGACATTTAAACTCAAACTAATAAGTTCCTTATAATTTATGCCGTTAGCGTACTTGTGTTTTAAAGAGCCCCCTCCTTCGTTCAAATGTATTTGATAACGGAAAGGGTGCATTAGTTGCGCATCTACCTCTGACATTGTAGTTAATTCTACCGATGAGAAGTATTAGAAGCACAAAGGATGTAGGTATTCGAAACTCCAAAGGAATCTAATTCTAACGCTCTCATTTCGAATAATGATAAACCGAGTTTACTGTTTCTTACAAAGAAATATTAGAGCTTATGTCGCACTGCTACAACTTTATGTCGTTTTAGTTGAATAAGGAATGCTTTGCGTTTAATTGCACAAGAAATAAAATTCAAAACTCGAAATCAAACTTGAACATACTTAATTAAGGTGCAAATAAAATGTTTCGACTAATCTCTTCCATTATAGTTTTGCTTGTATTCTATACTAACGCCATCTTTGCAGAGAATAAACAGTACAAACTGGGTGAGCCAAGACTTACTCAAGTATACAACACCTATCCGTCTTTAGATTTTTTTGGCACGGTAAACGTTGAAATAAAGGCAACTTCGAACCTGAATGAGAACACTCTTACACCGGAAAGGCTCGAATTGAATTTTCAAAATGCAAATAAGTTTGTTGCCAGAAATTTTCGATTAATAGGCGACAATTATCGTGCAGTTGTTCAAAATGCATGGGTTTTTCGACAAGTTATGGTAGAACTAAATAGCGTTGATTTAATGAACGGTCAGTTAAACCTTAAACTTTATGTTGTAGAGAACATGAGCCAAATAGACAGTATTTCCGAATCTTTTGGACCTGAGTTGTTAGGCTTATCTGGCCCCATAGTAGATATTACTCCAAATCCTGTAGCGGACTCGTTAAATGTAAGATACCAGGATAAACGACTGCAGCTAAAACTACTAAAAAATCCCGTGTATCGTGGCCCAGAAATTGGCTTCGAAATAAAATCTATGTGGCATGGTCACGGTGAGCAAGTACTTTATGTGCCAATCTATAACGGCCAAGAAAGTTCGATAACTTACAAAGCGATAAGTTTCACAGTCGAAAAAATTGATGTTTTTGGTGAGCTTATGGACTACCTTACCATTAACTATGTGGACTTAGAAGGTCAAAACTATGCAGATACAGCGCCTCTAAGCCAATTTATCGAAGCCGCTTACTCTTCAAACTAGTGGTTTGTTTTAAGATGTTTTAGTAACAACTGGTAGACAGCGTTCGTACCTGCTCACTGTCTACTCAGTTTCAAATTCATATCTCGTCAGCGAATGATGAGCTAAGCGAATATAATCAATTACTCAAATTACTAATGACACTACCTTTTTGATCCCATTCTCTTCGAGGACCAATCGGTTTTCCATATTCCATCATCAATTGAGACATCTTAACTCCATTTCTATGCCAAAATACCGTCTTTCCATGCGGAACGGCATCTTTTACCTCTATTGTAAATCATGGTTTTCCAGATTCATGATAATCCTAATAAAGTTCTGTAAAAGGCATTTGAATTAACAGTCGCCCTTAACCAGCATTGCAATTCAATGTTTAGGGTGACTCTTTTATGTGTGTTCGCACTTTTGGGGCACAAGCTAACGTGCTAAATCACCGCCATCGACATCGATTGCCTGGCCGGTGATAAACGACAATTACTTATCAACTCTCTCGATGATTAAAAAACTATCATTCCACACTGAACAATAGTGCTGCCAAGCGCCTCCTCTGAAGGCGCAACTAAAATGGTTTCTCGACTATAGTGTCTCTGCTTCACAAAAGAACACCTGTTTTCCTCGCACTCTAGATTTTCGCCTGTGTAAGATCGAATTTTCTTAACTACTTTCTCAAGTGGCGCATTAAGAGTTAAAGCAGGACCCAGTGCTAATCTAGACTCTTTCGTATCAAACGAATCAACTTTCATGTTTAAGATGAAAATATCTTCCTTGGGATAATACCTGTAAGGCTCTTTTTCGTTCTCGCTTTTTACAAAAACTTCGCGAAATTTCATCTTTCTCAGTGCTTTAACATCTGAAGGTAATCGAGAGCCAGCATGATTTTCTTCAAGGTTACAAGATGCGGCATCAAGAAGCCAATAATGCGCCGGCTTTGTAAATGGAATACTTGAGCATCCAAACATAATAAGGCATCCGCAAATCATCCCTAAGTTAATCATCACCCTTCTCACGCTAAGCATTCCTTATTATTTAAGTTTGACATATACCTTTTGAGGTATGTTTACTTGAATGTATCTTAAGCCTTAAATGTTAAATATTCGATTGTTTTTACAGTTACTGGGTAAAGGTAGAGATTCAACAGGAGCTTTGACACCGTTGCCACCGGTTTCGAAAGCATTAAGAACTAGTTCCTCTCCGGTGAAGTTAAACTCAAAATTATATCTGTAACCGAACTTCGGTATGAATGCGAAATACAACTCTCTTAGTGACGCTTCATAATCCTTAGCTACCTGCTCACGCTGGAAAGGAAATAACACATCAAACATCCCAACATCGAGAGGGATAGCGCCCATTACGCTTATCACCTGAATTTCGTCCGCTGGAACCAAGACTTCGACTGTACTTCCACCATCGATACCGACAGTGGCAGAATTAATCATTGCCATTAAATTCCCTGGATAGCGTTCACAGCTATTAACACCTTGATACCTGACCTTGATATTCTTCATTTCTTCCATATTAGTCGATATGGTTACAGGCGATGTCTTGGTTCCTTCTGGAACAGAATAATCAATTGATACACAGCCATTAAGAGCAGTTAGTACGATAGCGATTAATGCATAAAACTTTTTCATAGTGTTCCTTTTGACAATCTTATTTCACTTATCTTTAAACAGCATTTTGCCGAAAATATTGAGTTTGTGCGAACCTCATTTCTGATACTGAGACGACAGCTGCTTCCACATACGCGACACCATGAATAATTTCATTAATATTTCAAGAGCTTGCATAAGATCTTAAATTAATTCTGAACCTTAGTGTGTGGTTCGCGACGACCGCAAAGCATGACTCAGTTTTTTACCGACACACTCAAGCCACGTTTTGATAAAGCTATGGCTTGTTAACGGGCAGTCGAATGTATGCTTACAAAGCTAAGAGCAAATCAAAAGAGGCTTGCGGGTAGAGAAGTTCGGACACGATATTGCTGCAAAAGCCTCCATTCTTTCTGGGTACATGGCGATCCCGAAGTGCTTAAAAAGAATCAACCTCGTATCTGTAAGCTCACCATTTGAACAGATTTAATAGCTAAGTGATAAACAATTGAACTCCCTCCCCCTAATATAAAAGGGAGGAAGTTAAAAGAAAATTCGAATTCAGTACAAGCCTATGGCGTGTAATAAGTTGCTGCGCCAGGACCAACTGGCATGCCAAACACAAACACCCATATATAAAACAGTGCCGTCCAAACGACAAAGAAAATCATCGAGTAAGGAAGCATCATCGCTATTAAAGTACCCATTCCCAGGTTCTTTTGATAGCGTGCAGCCATCGCAAGGATCAAACCAAAATAACTCATCATTGGTGTAATTAGATTCGATACCGAATCACCAATACGATACGCCGCTTGAATAACTTCGGGTGCAAAACCAACCAGCATTAACATGGGTACAAAAATCGGTGCGGTAACAGCCCATTGCGCCGATGCACTTCCCAAGCTCAAGTTCACCATGGCACACATGATAATGAATAAAACAAAAACTTCAGGCCCGTCTAGCCCTAGCGCCTGTAACAAAGCAGCCCCTTTCACCGCTAATACAGTTCCGAGATTGGTCCATTTGAAAAAGGCGACAAACTGAGCGGCAAAAAATACCAGAGTGATGTAAAGACCCAAACTACCAATACTCTTTGCCATTGCATCAATAACGTCACGATCGTTTTTCATGGTCCCTGCAAATCGACCATAAACAAATCCGGGAATGGCAAAAGTTATAAAAATAAAGACAACAATACCTTTTAAAAATGGCGAGCCAGCCACTTCTCCGGTTTCAGGGTGACGCAAAACGCCATTTTCAGGAATAATGGTGATCGCTAAAAGTGCGACTAACAAAGCGAATGCAAGGCCAGCAAATTTAAGCGCTCTAATTTCTTGCGCCGATGGCTTATCCATTTTTTGCTCACCGAGTTCGATAGCCGCATCGTCGTTATTGTATTCACCAAGCCTGGGTTCAACGATTTTTTCGGTGACTAGCGCACCGGCCGTAGCAATGACGAAGGTACTGACAATCATAAAATACCAATTCACTTCTGGACCGACCACATAGTCAGGATCGAGTAAATGGGCTGCCGCTTCGGTGATGCCAGACAGCAATGGATCGACTGTACCCAATAATAAGTTAGCGCTGTAACCGCCTGATACCCCGGCAAATGCTGCAGCCAAACCTGCAAGCGGGTGACGCCCTAAGGAATGGAAAATCATCGCGGCCAGGGGAATAAGCACAACGTAACCCAGCTCTGATGCCGTATTCGAAACAATGCCCGCAAACACAACCGTTACCGTGACCATACGTTTGGATGCGCCCATTACCAACGCGCGCATGGCCGTCGATAACATGCCCGAGTGCTCCGCGACTGCTACCCCAAGCATCGCAACAAGTACGGTTCCTAATGGCGCAAAACCGGTAAAGTTGGTAACAAGGCCGGTGACAATGCGCTGCAATCCCTCAGCACTCATTAATGAGACAACCTTAATCAGGCCATCTGCTGATCGCCCCGAGCTACCTTCAGGTCGAGGGTCGGCCACGCTAACTTCAAAATACCCCAAAATACCACTTAGAAAAATAATTCCTAAAGCGAACAGAGCAAACAGGGTCACAGGATGTGGTAATAAATTGCCCAGCCACTCAACAGTACCCAAAAACCGATTAAACCAGCCCCTATTTGCCATCGCGGCATTACTATTTGATGAAGAGTTGCTCAAAATATCCCCTGTACAAAGCTAATTACGAAAACACAAAGCGTCAAAGTGTATACAAAACTGAGTTGCGGCACAAAGTAAAGCCGATAATCTTGCGTTGTTTATCGGATGTTTTCAGCTCAAAGCCCCAATTTTTGTTATTAAAAACTTACTCAAGGATAAAAAACTTCTTATCCAATGATTACTTTTTGTACTTTTTAATGAAATCTTCACAGTTACCCGAGTGAGTAATATCGATTAAATAAACGATTTTCCAGCCTGCTCCGGTATTGACTAACTGAAACGAATTGGCACCACAATGACTGAGCGTTTTGTCACGATAGAATACAAAAGGCGTCCAAACAGATGCCAGTGCGCCCTCTACTTGCACATTAATCGCCAGTAACTGTTCGTCAAGAAGACTGTCACTCGTCCCGATAAACTGAGCAAATTTTTTCAGATCGGATAATTTAATTGAACCATCAGGCATTGCGCGTTCCAACTTTGCGTTGCTGGAAAATTGAGACAAGAATTTTTCTGAATCACCCTCGCGCATGGCATCGAACAAATTTAATATTGGCGCCAAAACTTCTTTGTTGTGATCGCCTAAGGACTTAGCACTAACACTCAAAGTAAGCATTAGAATGGATATTATAAATATCTGAATTTTCATGACGACCTCTTTAACTTTTTACGTTGAATTGATTTTTTCTAACTTCCGACGCAATTAAATAAAATGATTCCTCTGCAGAGGAACAATTAATCAAATCTCCGTTACTTTATCCTTCAACGACGACTTCGGTAGGAAAAAAGAAATCAATATCGTCAAAACAATAAAGACACCCGAAATCACCAGACATGAGAGTAAACCATAACTTTGGTAAGCCCAGCCAGAAAGTACAGTGCCGACTAAACGCCCAGCAGCATTGGCCATGTAATAAAAGCCGACGTCAAGCGATACTCCGTCGTCATTGGCATAATGCACTATTAAGAAACTGTGCAAGGCTGAGTTAATGGCAAAGACCACAGCGAACAACAGTAAGCCGAAGACTAACAACAGGGTTGCATTCCAGTCGAATTTGAACCCGATAATAATACCCAGAGGAATAAACAATAAGGCTGAGGCATAAACAACAACCGGAACAACGCTGGTTACGTCGGAGTTTTTCGCGTGGGTGAACTTTGGTGCCAACGCCTGAACGATGCCATAACCAATAATCCAGGTAGCAAAGAAAGTGCCTATTTGAGTGTGAGTCCAGGCGAGTTCGGTTGAAAGAAAAACCGGTAAGCCAACGACAAACCAGACATCTCGTGATGCAAATAAAAATAAACGCGCAGCCGATAATGTGTTGACCGCTTTACTTTTTGAAAACATCTCTGAAAATTTGGGTTTACTCTTTGCTTTTCCTATGTCGCCTTGTAACTTCAACAGACTGAAAACCAAAATAACCGAGAGCATCACGGCCATTGTTAAAACAGCTCCCTGAAAACCAAGAACAGATAATAAAAAGCCACCTAGAAAAAAACCAACGCCTTTCAAGGTATTTTTAGAACCGGTTAAAAAAGCGATCCACCGGTAGAGCTTTGAGGCTTGTCGACCATCGACCAGAGTTTTGACTGAACTCTTAGCACTCATTTTATTAAGATCTTTTGCAATCCCGGAGATTGCTTGCGCCATCATAACCCAGAAAACGGTCAAATAAGTCGAATCAACCAAAAGCATCGACAGCGCAATAATTTGTAAACAAAGTCCGAGATTCATGGTTCGATTTAAACCAATACGAGCTCCTATCCATCCGCCAACCAAGTTAGTGACAACGCCGAAAAATTCGTAGAACAGAAATAAGCTGGCAACTTCAAGTGCGCTGTAGCCAAGGCCATGAAAGTACAGCACCACCAACATTCTTAAGGCGCCATCGGTCAAGGTAAACGCCCAATAGTTAAATGTGACTATTAGGTACTGCTGCACTTTTAAAGGCAAACGACTGGCAAACATGGTTAAACTACCATCCTTTTTCAATAACCAGCTCGACCAATTCCGCCGTTCGATTTGCGTACCCCCATTCATTGTCATACCAAAGATACAATTTAACCTGAGTATCGTTAACGACCATGGTCGACAAAGCGTCAACAATACTGCTTCGAGGATCGGTACGATAGTCAATCGACACCAATGGGCGTTCTTCGTAACCTAGAATACCTTTTAATTCGTTTTCGGCAGCTTGCTTCAATGCAGCATTAACTTCAGCTTCGTTGGTTGGGCGCTCGACTTCAAAAACGCAGTCGGTTAACGAGGCATTGGCGAGCGGCACTCGAACGGCATGGCCATTTAACTTGCCTTTCAACTCGGGAAAAATATGCGTGATAGCCGTTGCGCTTCCGGTGGTTGTAGGAATTAAACTCATTCCACAGGCCCGGGCCCGACGAAGATCTTTGTGGGGAGCATCGAGGATGGTTTGCGTATTGGTGATGTCATGAATGGTGGTCATAGAACCGTGTTTTATTTTAAAGATGTCATGAATCACTTTAACGACCGGCGCCAGGCAATTGGTAGTACAAGATGCCGCAGTGACTATTTGTTGCGAACCATCGTACAGGTGGTCATTGACTCCCATAACGACGTTCAATACACCCTCTTCTTTTACTGGCGCAGTCACGACAACTCGCTTTACGCCTTGCTCAAAGTAGCTGGCTAAAAGCTCTTTGGTTTTCATTTTTCCAGAAGCTTCGATTACGATGTCGCAATTTGACCAGTCGGTATCTTCGATGCGGGTATTTTGCGAGGTTGAGACTTTCTGATCGTTGATAACGATAGATTGCTGTTGGGCATTTGCCTCGTACTCCCACTGACCATGAACTGAATCAAAATTTAAAAGATGGGCCAGTGTTTGCGCCTCCCCGTTTGGATCATTAACATGACTGATTATGAACTGAGGATTACCCCAAGCAGCGCGAAAAGTCAGTCGTCCCATACGGCCAAAGCCATTAATGCCTACACGAATCGTCATAAGAAGCCTCTTTTAAATACAAACACGATTAACTTGGTTCATTGAGTGAATGTCAGATATTAACTCACCATCATCGATAAGCTGTTGCAGATAGGCTTTTAAAATTCCGTATCGATGATGCTCGGTATTTAGGGCGTAAAAAACCCATTGAGAAGAGCGCGAAGTAGTCAACAATAGATTTTTTCTAAGATAAGCCAAATGTCGAGAGACAACGCTCTGGGGTAATTCCAATGCATCGACCAATTCGCAGACACACAGTGACTCGAAGTGATACAAAAGTACTAGTAATCGAATACGTATTGGTTCAGACAAACATTTAAAGAATTGATGGTCTTGCATGCAAAAAACCCCATATATTTGGCTTGGCAAATATATGGGGTTTTGGAATTCTAGTCAAACAGTAACTGCTTATTCTGACTTGTCAGATTTTCCAGATTTGTCCTGATTAAAAATTTGACGTTTCTGTGTCGGTGCCAGCTCTGTCGGGTTTACTTCGTAGGCTTGCAGCTTTCCTTCATCAGAAACGCGCGCCTTAAACTCAACTTTTTGCTGTTTAATCAGGTACTTAAAGCCGTCCAATTGAATTTCTGAATAATGAAAAAAGGCTGGCACTTTAAACTCTTCACATCGGATGAACCCATAGCCCTTTTCTCGGTAATAGTTTTGAACGATACCGTCGTAAACTTTACCTTCTTCAACCTCTGGAACATAACCGGCATCGTATTCCTGCTGATGTTGAGGCTTTTGGTATTGTTGTTGCCCACCCTGTTGACGATTATTACTGTATCCGGGCTGTCGATTGCCCTGATTATCGTCCACTTGTTGGCCGCGGCTATAAAACTCATTTCCGTTTTGATTATGTTTCTTATTCTTTTGAGAATTATCGTTTTTGCGTCGCTTCTTATTCGCGACCATAAACTCATGACTCGTTAACATAGGTATATAGGTTCCGACCTGAATTTGTATGATTAATAAGAGAAAACCTAGGAAATTACCCCTTAAGTGTAAGTCCTGCGGGGGATTTTAGCAATTTTTAACGCTAAAATATCGAGAATATTACCGTCAAATCTTCCAAGATAGCGTCTATTGGGCCAGCGACTAAGAAATAATTCCCCCTTTTTAACTCAATCAAGGCTTAAACTTTAATCGGTAACTTTATAAAACGCTGCCCATTTCTTTGCGGTTCTGGCAGCTTTCCAGCATTGATATTTACTTGAATCGAAGGGTAAATCAGTTTTGGAACAGATAAGGTACTATCTCGCTCGGTGCGCTTTTTTACGTAATCTTTTAAGCTGGTCTCGCTGCGAACTTGTACATTATTTTGCTTTTGCTCCGCCACGGTAACACAACAAATTGGTGCTTCGCCGTCGGCGGGATAGTCATGGCACAGATACAATTTGGTCTGGTCATTAAGACTGTATAGCTTTTGTATAGATTCATACAGTTTCTCTGCGTCGCCACCCGGAAAATCACACCGGGCACTGCCTCGGTTTGGAGCAAACAACGTGTCTCCGATAAATATATTGTTGCCAATTTTGTAGCTGATGCTATCACTGGTATGGCCAGGTGTGGCAATCACCTCAAACTGCAACTGCCCCAACTTAAAAATTTCTTTGTCTTTAAACAGGTAGTCAAACTGAGATCCATCTGTTTTAAAGTCGTCATCGAAATCGAAGACCTGTTTAAAATGCTGTTGAACCTGTTTTATCCCTTCGCCAATTGCAATTTGCCCACCCACTTGTGTCTTTAGCCATTGAGCGGAAGAAATATGGTCGGCGTGTGCGTGTGTCTCGAGTATCCATTCACAAATCAAATTATTCTGCTCGATATAATCAACCACACCCTGTACAAATTCGGTTTTGAGATCACCACTGAACAGATCAAAGTCGTAACAGGGATCAATGACAGCGCATTTTGACGATGCTTCACAGGTTACAATATGAGTGAAAGTGCCAGACGATTTGTGATGAAACGATTGAATTGAGTGAGTCATAAGTCTTCTTTGTAATGGTCTCAAACTATGTGATTCGCTTTTCCAGTCTCAATATTAGTCAAGACTAAATTAGTAAAGCTATAATATTATGATAAACTAACATAATTGCACTTATTTTTAAAAAGTCATGGTCGAAAAAATTCAGCAACTTAAAAAACATGCTTCAGAAGCCAGTCGACTACTCAAAGCACTGAGCAACGAAACTCGACTGCAGATTCTTTGCTTATTAAGCCAGCAAGAGTTATCGGTTTCTGGCATCAACGAGCAAATCGATATTTCACAATCGGCATTATCGCAACATTTGGCGGTGCTGAG
>JBPEWV010000078.1:0-17999 GCA_052032335.1 Pleionea sp.
GTCGCCTTCGGAGCATGCTACCAGCACGCTCGAGAGGGCCAGAATTTTCCAATACTTCAAAGTTTTCTCCTGGTTTTGTCTCGTTTTTCTAATAAGTAGCCCTTAGTCTTTACGCCAAGCACTTTATTACACTGATGTTGTAGGTCAAAGGGCTGTCATTCGCTGTTCGAAAATGTTGTATAGTCAACCAAGCAAATGGCCCAAATAACAGGCCGAATGGATTGGTTGACTTGGGGTCATGGTATTTAAATACACGCGGCATAGTTGTTTCCCGAAAAAGATGCGACTATCGACGCCCCAGCATAAAGGTTTGAACGCGACTGAAAATATAACCAGCACCACCAAGCACCAGCCCCGCGTAGCCAACGAACTCGAATAACTCGTCACCTTTGCGCTTCCCAAAATACATAAAAAGGAAACCCGCAATAAATACTACCATCGACAAGTAAACGATCATCTGAAGCTTATTTCTCTTTTTCAACCGAATAATTCGCAAAGCCCGCTCGCGCTCTTCGTCGGTTGCATCTTTTGATGTCGTATAACCGCAGTGACTGCAAACACTGGCCTTATCTGAAATTGGCTTACGGCATTCTGGACATTTAACTATTGCCATGACTTCTTCCCCGAAACTATTGAATGGTATCTAATGTTTTCGAAACGACTTCGTAAACGTCCTTCGAAAGATCTTTTTTATTTTTAACTTCGTTTAAAACGGCTTTTACTTTATTCTGTCGATCAGTATCTAAATTTCGAGCGCTGGTAAACTGTTTTGACAAGTTGGCAGCAACTTGCGGATTAAAATCATCCACCTCTTTAATCACATCTCCAATCAACTGGTAACCTGCGCCGTCGGCGCGATGAAATTGAGCAAAATTCAATCCCGCAAAGGCACCAAATAGGGAGCGAATTTTGTTGGGATTTTTAATATTGAATGCGGGGCTTTGCCGAAGTTGGTTGATGGTCTGGATAACCTTGTCGTCATCGTTTGCAGCGTGAACGGCAAACCATTTGTCCATGACCAACGCTTCATCCTTCCATTTTTTGTAGAAAGATTCCGACACTTGGGTAGCAATACTGGTCGATTCGTGAATAGCACAGGTCAACGCAGCGAATTCGTCGGTCATTACGGCCGCAGATTCAAACTGTTTTAGCACCAGACTTTCAGCATCGCTGTTGCCACAAACCATAAAGTTCATCGCCAGATTCTTCAGCGCCCGGTTGGCAGCAGCCTCCTGCGATAAGTCTTCGTCGGCTTCGATATAGAGTTTTTGATAAGTGTCCTCCCAAAGAGACACCAGTGACTCCGACAAATATTGCTTCAGTGCTTTACGACGCTTCACTAGAAAATCGATACCCGACTCATAACTCGCTTCAAACAATGTTTTCAAGTCGGGAATTTGTAAAGCCCGTGCTTTAAATGCGTTATCGATTTTGTCGTCGGTCAATATTTTTTCAAAAGCGACTTTGATGGGCTCTAACAAATGGTCGTTATCGTCGAGTAGATGCCGCTGCATTAATTGCTGGCCCGCGTCCCAACGCGTAAAGGTATTGGGATCGAAAGCAAACAACAACGCCAGATCGTCGTCTGAATAATTTACTTTTAATTTTACCGGTGCAGAAAAATCGCGCAGCAACGACGGGATCACCTCAGACGTTACGCCTTTTAACTCAACCGTTTGTCGCTCTTTAGTAATGTCGATCAGTGCTTCATCCGTTGTGATTTCATCTTCCGATTGTTGAAACGAAACCGTGTTGCCATCGCGATCGATTAAACCCAGTTTCACCGGTATGTGATAGGGCGCCTTCGCTGATGGGTGTTGATTCGATTGACTGAAAGCCAACTTAAGCGATTGCTCATCGGCCTGGTAGTCAAAAGTTACCTCGAGTAAGGGCGTGCCGGCCTGACTGTACCAATATTTGAACGGTTCAAAATCAAACTGATTGGCGTCGGCCATCGCTGCAACAAAATCATCACAGGTCACCGCCTGACCATCGTGACGTTCAAAATACAGCGCCATACCTTTTTGGAAGCCCTCTTCACCCAACAGGGTATGAATCATGCGAATGATTTCGGCACCTTTGTTATACACGGTTACGGTATAAAAGTTATTCATTTCGATGTATTCGTCAGGCCGAATTGGGTGGGCCATTGGCCCCGCATCTTCGGCAAACTGATGACTGCGTATAATTTTGACATCGTCAATTCGCTTAACCGCTTTCGAGCGCATGTCTTCAGTAAACACCTGATCGCGAAAAACCGTTAACCCTTCTTTTAAACTCAATTGAAACCAGTCGCGACAAGTTACCCGATTGCCCGTCCAGTTATGAAAGTATTCGTGACCAATCACGCTCTCCACATTTTCAAAGTCTTGATCCGTGGCCGTCTTTTTATTTGCCAACACGTACTTGGTGTTAAAAATATTGAGCCCTTTATTCTCCATTGCGCCCATATTGAAATCACCGACAGCAACAATCATGTACAAATCCAGATCGTACTCCAGGTTGAAACGCTCCTCGTCCCATTTCATAGCGTTCTTTAATGACGCCATTGCAAAATCACTTTGATCCAGTTTTCCTTTATCAACATACAATTCGAGCTTAATGCTTCGGCCCGATTTAGTTTCAAATGTGTCTTCGAGCAGGTCCAGATCACCAGCAACCAATGCGAATAAATAAGCTGGCTTTAAGAAAGGATCTTCCCACTGACAAAAATGGCGATCGCTGCCCAAATCACCCTGATTGATTTTGTTACCGTTAGACAACAGCAATGGGTACTTTTCTTTACTCGCTTCAATACGCACATCGAATTTAGCCAGTACATCGGGCCTGTCCAGATAAAAAGTAATTTTGCGGAAGCCTTCGGCTTCGCATTGGGTACAAAACTTATCGCCAGATTTATACAACCCTTCGAGCGATGTATTGTTTTGAGGGTAAATTTTACATCGTGTAAACAACTCGAATTTGTCACTGACTTTACTCAGCCTGAGTCCTTCTTCGCTTTGTTTGTAGTATTTTTGTTCAAGTGATTCACCGTTGAACTCAATATCGACTAACTCAAGTTCTTCACCGTCCAAAAATAATTCTTCCGCATTTGGATTACCATTTGGGTTGCGGCGCAGCATTAGTCGCGATTCGACGACCGTTTCCGCTTCATCAATTAAAAAATTTAACGACACATTATCAATCAAAAAATCAGACGGTTGATAATCTTTCCGATACTTGGTGACTGGCGCTGATGAATTTTTCATAATGAAAGGAGATGCCTTATAAGTTAACTAATAAATATGCAAATGTATTCTATATTATCCAGAGCAAAGGTTAACGGAATCGCCGTTGGATCAAAACCGGTTTTAGTCGCTACTGGTCCGATTTGTCGCAATATTGATTCGATAATTCTTTAAATTTGCCTAAATATCAATCAATCGAAAGCAAGTTTTGGTCTTTAGCGCTATACAAATGCCTTTGAGATCCTTATGATCGGCGCCGCATGAATATTGACTATAAACCAGCCGCCTTAAAACCGGCTGCCTCGAAAGGAGGTTTGTTGTGACCACGGTTGCAAAGTTTGACATAAAGTACACCCAGTATATCGATCAGAACGGAAAGCCAACCACTAAAAAACTACCCAAGTTGGCCAAAGACGTTGACACCCTGAAACAACTTTATCGGTCGATGTGTCGTATTAGAACACTCGATACCAAAGCCTATGCGTTACAGAGAACCGGAAAAATGGGGACCTACCCAGCTGCATTGGGGCAAGAAGCCATCGGTGTCGGCTTCGGCTCAGCGTTGAACAAAGAAGACGTTTTGGTGCCCTATTACCGTGGTCAAGCGGCGATGGTTGAACATGGCGTGACTATGGAAGAAGTCTTACTCTATTGGGGTGGTGACGAGCGCGGCTCAGATTTCAAACACGCCAGAGAAGATTTCCCTATCGCCGTGCCTATCGCGACTCAATGCTTACACGCAGCCGGTGTGGCCAAAGCCATGCAAATCAAAGGCGAAAAGCGCTGTGTCGCTACCGAAATCGGTGAAGGCGGTACTTCAGAAGGTGACTTCTACGAAGCAATCAATGTTGCCGGGATCTGGAACTTGCCTGTCGTCTTTTTCATTAACAACAACCAGTGGGCAATCTCGGTTCCTTCCGAAATTCAAACCGCCTGTGAGACTTATGCTCAAAAAGCCATTGCTGCGGGTATTGAAGCCGTTCAAGTTGATGGTAACGACATTCTCGCTGTGCGCGAAGCCGCAGAGAAGGCTTACGAAAAAGCGCGTAATGGCGGCGGAGCGACCCTAATCGAGTGCATTTCTCTTCGTTTGTGCGACCACACCACGGCCGACGATGCCAGCCGTTACCGCCCTGAAGGCGAGCTGGATGAAGGCTGGAAAGCCGAACCGATTTTGCGCTTGAGAAAATACCTGGAGTCTCTGGGTGAGTGGGACGACAAACAAGAAGAGACAATGAAAGAAGAATTGGCAAAAGAAGTTCAAGAAGCCGTCGACAACTACGTCGCCCTGCCACCGGACAATCCAGAAGCCATGTTTGATTATCTTTATGCTGAGTTGCCTCCTCGAACCATGGAGCAACGAGAATACGCCATTGAGCGTGCGAAGAATAAAGGAGCGAAGTAATGTCAGCCATCACGCTTATTGAAGCCGTTAACAAAGCAATGGCTTATGAAATGGAGCACGATGAGTCGGTTGTTGCTCTTGGTGAAGACGTTGGTACCAATGGCGGTGTATTCCGCGCGACTGACGGACTTCAAAAGAAGTTCGGTAAAGACCGCGTTATCGATACTCCGCTGGCCGAATCTATGATTGCCGGTGTTTCTATCGGCATGGCCGCTCAGGGCATCAAACCCGTCGCCGAAATTCAGTTTATGGGATTTATTTTTCCCGCTTTTGACCAAATCGTCTGTCATATGGCCCGTATGCGCCATCGTACTCGTGGTCGAATCACGTTACCCATGGTTATTCGCGCACCTTTTGGTGGTGGTATACACGCTCCGGAGCACCACTCGGAAAGTACCGAAGCCCTGTTTGCTCATATTCCGGGCCTTAAGGTTGTGATTCCTTCCAATCCTTCTCGCGCCTATGGCTTAATGTTGGCCGCCATCCGCGATCCCGATCCGGTTATCTTTTTAGAGCCTAAACGTGTTTACCGAATCGTCAAACACGAAGTTGAGGACAATGGCGAGGAATACCCATTAGGTTGCTGTTTTGTAGACCGCGAAGGTACTGACATTACATTAATCTCATGGGGTGCTATGCTTCATGAAACCAATCAAGCTGCCGAAAAACTGGCCGCCGAAGGCATTAGCGCTGAAGTTATCGATGTCGCCACGGTTAGCCCTCTCGATATAGATACTATTTTAGAATCGGTTGAGAAAACAGGCCGCGCCGTTGTGGTACAGGAAGCGCCAAAAGCAGGCAGTCTGGGATCGGAAATTGCCGCCGAGATCGCCGAAAAGGCTGTAATGAGTTTACTAGCACCAATTGGCCGTGTTTCCGGTTACGATACTGTAATGCCATACTATCGTCTCGAGAAGCAGTACATGCCGACTGTGGATCGTGTTCTTGAAGAAGCCAGAAAAATAATGGAGTACAAATGAACATCTTCAACTTACCCGATTTAGGCGAAGGGTTACCTGACGCGGAAGTCGTTCGCTGGTTGGTCAAAGAAGGCGACACGGTGAAAGTCGACCAACCGATGGTCGAAATGGAAACCGCCAAAGCAGTTGTCGAAGTGCCCTCACCTTTTGATGGCAAAGTGACTAAATTGCATGGCCAGCCCGGAGATGTCATTCAGGTTGGCGCGCCGCTAGTTGAATTTGATGGTGAAGGCGGTTCAGAACCGGCTCCCGAAGTAAAAGCAGACACACCGAAACAAGAACCCGCGGCAGAAAAGCCGACCGCTGCAGCGCAAACCGGCGGTGGTGAAGTATTCCACCTTCCCGATTTGGGTGAGGGCCTTCCCGATGCAGAGGTTGTTCGCTGGTTGGTCAAAGAAGGCGATACGGTCACTGTCGACCAACCCATGGTTGAAATGGAAACCGCAAAAGCCGTTGTTGAAGTGCCGTCTCCATTTGCCGGAAACATCGCGAAATTTCATGGTCAACCGGGTGATGTGATTCAAGTAGGAGCCCCTCTGGTAACCTTCGCTGGCGAAGGTGGTGCAGCTCAAACAGAAACCGAATCTACTGAAGAAAAGTCAGCCGATGCGGGTACCGTTGTTGGTGCCGTAGAAGTTGGTGACCAAGTGGTTATGGAATCTGCCGACGCCGTTGCGAAAGCTTTAGCTAGAAAGCTTAAAGTCGACCTGACTCAGGTCAAAGGCACCGGCAAAGACGGCAAGATTACACAGGCCGATGTTAAAGCGGCAGCCAAAGCTGGCACTGCTTCGAAGTCCGCAGACAACCAGGCGGGTCAGCCTGCAGTGGGCACCGATACCAATAATCCTTTGGCTTATAAGGCCTCTCCTGCTGTTCGTGCACTGGCTAAACGTCTCGGCGTCGATCTGGGTCAATGCAATGCCAGCGGCCGTAAAGGCAGTATTACGCGAGACGATGTTGAACAAGCGGCCAAAGGCGGTGCCACGAAAGCACCGGCTCAAACGTCAACGTCTGCATCTGGCTCTAGCGCTTCTTCTGCGTCTGGCAGCGGTTCTCGATTACCAAGCATTACCGTGACTCGTGATCCACAGCCAGTTCGTGGCGCCCGCCGCGCAATGGCTCAAGGTATGGCGCATTCACACGCCACTGTTGTTCCGACAACTTTGGTTGAGGACGTCAATATCAGTCAATGGCGCAAAGGAACCGACTCGTTGGCCCGATACATTCGCGCTCTGGTTCATGCCAGCCGTACCGAGCCTTCATTGAACGCCTGGTTCGATGGTGAAAATATGGAAAAACTGCACCATCCCAACGTCAGCGTGGGTATTGCCGTCGACACACCCGATGGTCTCTACGTACCTGTTGTGCATGACGCGGATCAAATGTCGATGACCGAATCACGGGCACGCGTTCAAGAGTTGCGCGATAAAATCGCCAATAAAGCGATCAAACCCGACGACCTGGCGAACGCAACCATCACCTTGTCAAACTTCGGTTCGATTGCCGGGCGCTATGGCACTCCAGTCGTGTCTCCTCCGCAAGTTGCTATTCTCGGGACCGGTCGTTTCAGAAACGAGCTTAAATTGACCGACAAAGGCATAGTGAATCAAAAAATGTTGCCTCTGTCGCTAACATTTGATCACAGAGCGTGTACTGGTGGTGAAGCAGCACGCTTCTTGGCTGCAATAATGGAAGATTTGGAAAAAGCTGAATAAGCAGACTGAATCAATCCGGTTAGAAAGCCTCTTTTTTAAAGAGGCTTTTTTGTTTCATCATCAGAAATACTGACGTGGCCCGGCTTATGATCGTTGTTCATTTCTGAATTATTCAGACAGTAGCTGGAGGTTAACGATTGACGAAGCAACGGTCGAAAGCTACTATCTTTTTCTTGTAAACAAAGTTGCCACGGATCGGATAAAAAATAAATGGAGTTTTACCAGCAGTTTAAAGCCATTGGTATATTGGCCCTATTATTTATCTGTTCATTTGCCCACGCAGAATCCGTGAGTTTATTCTCGCTTAATGATAACTGGCAAATTTGCACCAGCCCTACTTACCCAGTTAGTAAGCCTCTAACCAACTGTCAATCAATCAAACTTCCCACTGCCTGGGAAGATCAGGGACTTGACGATTACGACGGTTTTGCTCGTTTAACTTCGCAATTTACCATTTCACATGAGCAAATAAGTTCGCTGGACGGAATCACTCTGGGAAAAATTCGCGATGCTGATAAAGTTTTTATAAATGGAAAACAGATCGGACAAACGGGAAGCTTTCCACCCAACTTTGAGAAAGCGACTCTTTACTCAAGATTATATCGTATCGAGCCAGGCGTTTTGCGAGATAAACAAGTAAACAAGATCGAAATCTGGGTTTATAACAATGCGCGAATGGGCGGCATTACAGAGAAAGTCCCTCAGCTTGGCAATTATTACGCACTGCTTAAACAACAAACCTATGAAAATTACGAAAACATCATTTTCGTCAGCGTGCTAGCGGTTTTTTCTTTACTGCACCTGGTTTATTTCGGATTCCATCGACATTCGCTGGAAAGTTTTTATTATGGTGTTTTCGTTGGCTGCTGGTCACTGTATCTGCTGACATACACAAACATAGTGATTGAGCTTGGACTGAATTTGAACTGGGTGTTTCGTGCCAACATCGCGCTCTTTTATGGTATTTTTATCAGTCTTCCATTATTTATTTTTAGGTTTTATAACGCCGAACTCCCCAGGTATTTAGCGCTGACGCTAGCCTTTGTTGGGTTAAATATCCCCTTTGTTTTGTTTGTGCCCAACATTGACCACGTTTACCTTTCACTCGAGCTAATAGAAACGGTCGCATTAATCATCGCCTTACCATCAATCGTGATCATTATTTATCAATCGTACCAACGTCGACTGGACTACTCGCGTTCGTTGAATGCGTTTCTCATACTGTATTTAGTGCTGGGCCTGCTCGATATCTATTTCGACTTTACTCAGGGCGCACCCGACATCGCTAACCGACTGCTCGGCCCTTATGCGCTTATCTTCTTAAATATTGCTTTTAGCGCCATCGTCTATCACAAGCACTGGGTTTATTATCAGGGCGCAACCTTCGACACATTAACCGGTGTTCTGCAACGCGCGCCGTTTATGGACAGATTGACTCAAGACTTATACCGATACAAACGAAACGAACAACGTTTAATTATAATCATGTTAGATTTGGATCGATTTAAATCAATCAATGACACCTTTGGGCACATCGCCGGAGATCAGATGCTAAAGGCGGTTGCTCATTCTTTATCCCGAAGTCTCCGATCTTTCGATAATATCGCTCGATTTGGAGGTGACGAATTTTGTATTTCTGCATTGGTCGATAAAGAGACTGACGTAAAAAAATTCGTGGAGCGAATTCATAACGCAATCCACGAACTCGAATTGGAGGTAAAAGGAATTTATATAAAACCCGGGGTTACCTTTGGCGTTTTAGAATATCACCCGACACTTGGCGATGATCCAGAGCGACTGATCACCATGGCCGATGATCAGCTAATCACTGCAAAATATAACAACAAAGGCAGCATTCTGTGGTTCAATGAATCGTTACTCGCAACCTAAGCCGAAAAACTCACTTCGTAAGAGGTAAACTTACGAATATTGATAACGCCGGAATCGAGTATTAGATACTGGCCTTTTATCCCTTTCAAAACACCTTCAACAACCGGTTTTTTATCAAAGTTGTGCGACACAATTTTTGTCGGGAATGCCTCGACAGGATAATTAATCTCAACAATGTCACTTTCGACCGGTTCTATCTCGCCTTCACCATGATCCAGAATCAGACTCTCAATACTTTTATTTAACTCGGCTTTTAATTTTTCGGCTTCACTGTTTAAGTCAAGCGGCTCAGCGTTACCCTTAAGCATGGCTCGCCAATTTGTTTTGTCAGCAATTAAATCTTTAAACGCTGTCTCGACAAAGCCAGACTGCTGCCGGGTAGCGACTTTGTACATAATCGTTGCTTGTGTCGCACCTTGATCAATCCAGCGAGTGGGCACTTGAGAATGACGGGTAATACCAACTTTGAGTCCACTGGTATTCGACAAATAAACATAATGTGGAATAAAACAATGGGTTTCGCCCCATTCAGGTTCGCGGCAAGTGCCTTCATGATAATGACAAGTTTCCGGTTTCATAATGCACATGTCACATCGAGCCAACTTTTTCATACAAGGGTAACAGTAACCTTGAGAAAAACTCTTTTTGGTTTGTTTTCCGCAATTAGAACACACTATTTTTCCGCTATATTCCAATTTTATAGGTTTGCCCAAATATTGATTTAGGCCGATTTCAGAGTCACCTATTGGCAAAAAATACTCGACGGGCGATTTCAGCTCCGCCCTCATTTTATTCAACGTTCCGGTTTTCATAGTATTTATTACTTGTTTTCAATCGATGCGCTAGTGTGACAAATTCGTCCGACAAAGCCAAGAAATGATCGGCTTGATTTATTCGATGAGCTGTTTTATTTCTCGCTCGATTGCAAACACATGCTCATCGACCGCTCCCAGTGTTCGCAATGCAGCCGCAAGTTTTAGCACGTAGTCGATGTTGTCACCTGATGGCCCGACACTGTTGATTATATGCTTGGCAATAGCTTTGTCGCTTGCCGGCCCAAGATAAGCTGCATTGTCGGGCTCCGCAATGTAAACCAATCCATTTTTAACGGCGCCATCATCAAACTTTAATTCGATATCGTGACGCAAATAACCGTTTTTTTCCCGATGATCGAGATGCTCGAACACTTGATGACTTACTCTAAACGCCATACCCAAACATGATTCACCCGCAGACTCGATAAGCGTTAACACTCTGCCGGGGTTTTCCGGTGTACCACGATGGTCGTGAGATCCTTGCCAAAAGCGACGAGTCCAACCTTCTATTCTCGCCGTTCGTTTTTCGATAAACGGAAAGTCAACTTTGTGGATAAGCGATCCGTAACCAAACAGCCAGATCTCGCTCATAGATTCAAGGTTGTGTCGTTGTTTATTTATTGATGAGGTGTCCAACACCATCTTTACGGCTTCTCCGAAATCAAATTTTGTGACAAGATTTCACCCGTGCTTAAACTGAATCGATACTCGACTCCCTCAATGGTAGTTAAATAAAAGTCGTTGTCGTATCCAAGCCATTGAGGTTCGTCCGTTTCAGCACGCCACTGGTAGTGGCTGACGGAGCAGCGAATACTTTTTTTCTGTTTGATTAAATCCTTAGTCGAATACATCTTTAATAACTGGCCCTGTTTATAGAATGCAACAGCTAACTGTTTATCGGATAGCTCACAACCGCTCGCCCAGTTACCAAGCCGGACCAGATGCAGTCCATCATTGGACAAATACACCTGATGGGCATACCAGCCGGAAACTTTCCATAACAAAATAAAATCACCATCGGCCTTTAGACGATAGGCTTTTCCTATGGCGTCAGGATGCTCATCTGAATATCCGGAATTTTGTGGAATCATGGTGAAAAAATAACGCTGATTGGGGGACGTGAAAACCTTTTCCATTGGCATCGCTGGTGAGTCAGCTATCACGCAACTGGAGAACCACCAACAAATGAGCAAATATAAATAGCGCATCACTTATTCAGTTTTGTTAATTATCAGATTGGAGCAGTTTAAATCATACCGAGGAATGATTAAATAACTGCCAGAAAATGAGGAAAAGACCGGTTGGCCACTTCATGGAAATAACGAAACCAACCGGAATATTCATAAAGGATTATCGATTCAAAATTAAATCGAAAAGGCGAGCTCAGTGCCCTGACGAATTGCTCGTTTGGCGTCGAGTTCGGCGGCGACATCAGAACCTCCGATCAAGTGCACTGAAATCCCTTGTGCTTCCAGCTCAGACTGCATGGCTCGCAAGGGTTCTTGACCTGTACATAAAATAATATCATCGACAGGATACAACTTTTCTTCTTCGCCAATAGTAACATGCAGCCCTTGATCGTCGATTTTCTTGTATTGAACGCCGGTGACCATTTCGACTTTCTTATCACGCAACGTCGCACGATGAATCCAGCCAGTTGTTTTACCCAACCCTTTGCCCATTTTGGAAGCTTTGCGTTGGAACATGGTAATCTGACGGGGCGATGGCTCTATTTCTCGCTCGCTCAGCAATCCGCCTCGTTGTTTGTACTCTTTATCAACCCCCCACTCTTTTAACCAGGTGTCAGGACGCAACGTTGTTGAATGTCCGGAATGAGTCAAATATTCTCCGACATCAAAGCCAATACCGCCGGCGCCCAAAATCGCCACACGCTCGCCCACCGGCACCTTGTGCTTTAAAACGTCCAGATAGGTTTTCACTTTAGGGTGCTCGATGCCTTCAATGCTGGGTATTCTCGGAGTCACGCCAGTCGCCAGAATCACTTCGTCAAATTCGCCTTCGACTAAGGTAGTTAACTCCGCCCGGGTTTTAGTTTTAATGGTTACTGTCGATTGTTGTAACTGATGTTTGAAGTAATCCAGCATGCTGTGGAACTCTTCTTTGCCTGGAATCAACTTGGCGATATTGAACTGCCCACCAAGCTCGTCACTTTGCTCGAACAGCGTTACATCGTGACCACGTTTCGATGCTTCAAGCGCAAAAGCCATACCGGCAGGACCCGCGCCCACCACCGCTAATGATTTCTTTTTCGCAAGCGGTTGCGGAATGAGTTCCGTTTCGTAACAAGCCCTCGGATTGACCAGGCAGGTTGCCCGCTCCTGTTTGAAAACATGATCCAGACAGGCCTGATTACAGCCAATACAGATATTGATATTCTCAGGCTTTCCTTCAGCCGCTTTATTAACAAAATCTGGGTCTGCAAGAAACGGACGTGCCATGGACACCATGTCGGCATGACCTTCGACCAATATACTCTCGGCAACATCGGGAGTGTTGATTCGATTGGTCGTGATCAACGGGATCGAGACTTGTTCCCGCATCTTTTTGGTCACCCAGGTAAAAGCACCACGTGGCACCGAAGTTTGAATGGTGGGTACCCGTGCTTCATGCCAGCCAATGCCGGTATTGATGATGGTTGCACCAGCTTGCTCAATGGCTTTTCCAAGCTGGACAACTTCTTGCCAGCTGGAACCTTCTTCAACCAAATCCAGCATCGACAACCGATAAATAATGATGAAGTCTTCGCCGATGGCTTCGCGCATCTGCTTAACAATTTCAATCGGGAAGCGAATACGATTCTCGTAACTACCGCCCCACTCATCGGTACGCTTATTGGTTCGCTGACAGATGAACTGGTTGATCAAATACCCTTCTGATCCCATCACTTCGACGCCATCGTACCCTGCTTCTTTGGCCAGTTTGGCACAACGCACATAATGCTTAATGGTTTTCTTAATTCCACCTTTTGATAGAGCTTTAGGCTTAAACGGAGTGATGGGAGCTTTTATGGCCGATGGGGCCACATTAAAAGGGTGATAGGAATAACGACCACCGTGCAATATTTGCAAACATATTTTGCCATCGGCCTGGTGCACAGCATCGGTGATAATTCGATGCTTTTTCACCTGACGACGAGAAGACAGTTGCGATGCAAAAGGTGCAAGCCTTCCTCGAAAATTCGGTGAAATTCCACCGGTGACCATCAAACCAACACCACCTTTGGCACGCTCGGCAAAGTAGGCGGCCATTTTTTCGAAGCCGTTTTTCTCTTCTTCCAGTCCGGTGTGCATCGAGCCCATCAAAACTCGATTCTTGAGTTGGGTGAACCCAAGATCCAAGGGTTTTAATAAATTCGGATAAAATGCGTTTTGACTCATTTTTTATACTCTTTTCTGGTCTTACCACTTACACAAGACTTTAACAGCGACACAATGAGAAATCTACCAATTACATTTAATTACAAAACGAATTCAAAAGAATGTGTAAGAAAAGAGATAATATTAGTACTTAAGCCATATTTGGAAACAGAACGTTCTGAGTCCATTAAATCTGTTGTGACATGCAACCACTAATATCTATTTGATAAACAATACATTTTAGGGAGTAATCGTGGAAAAACCCAGTAATACGGTTGGTAAAATTTTTTACTACATCTGGCGTGTTTTTGACATTAATCGTCGTGTGATTTTTGGCATTGCCGCTCTTTTTCTCAGTATTTACTTCATTATCGGCTTATTCAGCGATGGCGATAAAATACAGGTTCCTGAAGGTGCTGCCCTGGTATTTGCGCCAAACGGTGTCATCACCGAGCAACCCACCTATGTCGATCCGGTCGACAAAGCATTGCAAGAAGCCATGGGTAACGGTGGACCAGCTGAAGAAAGCATCTACGACTTGCTCGAAGTATTAAGAAACGCGAAAGAAGACGATCGCATCACAACATTAGTCATTATGCCCGAAGGCATTCTTTCGATTCAGCCAGCGATGATGGAAATGCTGCGCGACGGTATCGAAGACTTTAAGCAAAGTGAGAAAAAAGTTATCGCCATGGGTGATTTCTACACTCAGCAACAATACCATCTTGCCGCTCAAGCCGACGAAGTATATTTGCACCCCTTCGGTGGCATTTTACTCGAAGGTTACAGCCGCGTTAGAACCTACTTTGCCGAGTTAATGGAAAACCTGAAGGTAACGCCGAATGTATTCAAAGTTGGCAAGTACAAAAGCGCTATTGAGCCTTTCTTGCGCAACGACATGTCGGATTACGCTAAAGAAGCCAACAAAGCCTTTTTAGCAGACTTGTGGTCGGCCTATAAACAGGATATCGCCAAATTTCGCGGTATTGACGCCGAGAAAATGGATCAGCAAATCAACGAGTTTGACCAGACCATTCAAGAAGTTGGCGGTGATTTCGCAAAGGTTGCTGTCATGCACGGATTAGTCGATGCGTTAAAAAATCGTCCCGAATTTCGCGAGATGATGATTGAGCTCGTCGGCAAAGATGAGAAAGAGCGTACCTTTAAGCAGATTAATCACCGCCGATATCTGAAGGCCATTAAACCCCCAATCGAATTCCAGAACCCAACGAGCAAAAAGGTTGCCGTGATTGTTGCCAAAGGCGAAATTGTTGATGGCAACGCCAAAGAAGGCATGATTGGCGGAAACACCGTAGCCGAAAAAATTCGCCGCGCTCGTTTGAACGAAAACACGGCGGCGGTTGTATTGCGCGTCGATAGCCCCGGCGGCAGTGCATTCGCCTCCGAAGTAATTCGTCAGGAACTGGTTAAGGTCAAAGAGCAAGGCTTACCCTTTGTTGTTTCAATGGGCTCATACGCAGCTTCAGGTGGTTACTGGATTTCAGCCGATGCGGATGAAATTTGGGCCCGCCCGACTACGGTGACGGGTTCCATCGGGATCTTTGGCTTTATTCCTACCTTCGAAAAATCATTGGCTTGGGCTGGTGTGAACCGCGATGGTGTGGGAACCACCGAACTGGCGGGTGCCATGGACGTGGGCAAAGGCTTATCGGAGCCGGTGAAAACGATCATTCAGGCCAATATCGAAAAAGGTTACGATCGATTCCTCGAGCTGGTTGCTAACGGTCGCAATATGACCAAAGAAGAAGTCGATGCTATCGCACAAGGCCGAGTATGGTCTGGTTCAAAAGCATTAGAGCTGGGGCTGGTTGATCAACTTGGAACCTACAAAGATGCGATCAAGTCGGCGGCAGAAAAAGCCTCACTGGAAGAAGGTGATTACGATGTTTGGTACGTCAAACGTGAATTGTCGGAAAAAGAAAAGTTTATCAAACAACTGTTCAACTCTTCTGCGGCCGATTCTTTAGCATCGACGACTCAAACCGTAGCGCCAGAAAAAGCTACGCCAGTCTACAAGTTGATGGAAGACATGAAAGCCCAAATGAAAACGTTGGAGCAATTCAATGATCCTCAACACGCTTATATTCACTGTAACTGTGTTGTGGACTGATCATTAGATCAACTAAAATAATAAGGCGAGCCAATTGAGCTCGCCTTTTTTGTATCCGGTGGTTTTAAAGTATTGTTTAATCGGTAAGTTAAGGAAGTTGAATGTCGAATCGTTCGGTTTACATCGCCTACACAGGTGGCACCATAGGAATGAAAAAATCAGAGCGAGGTTTCGCACCGGAAGCCGGCTATTTGACTCAAGAATTAAAGCATCTGGCCGATTTGAATCGGGAAGATATGCCGCACTATGAGATACACGAGTACCCCAACCTTATCGACTCCTCTAACATCACGCCGCACGACTGGTTTGAAATTGCCGAAGATATCAAGTCCCGATACGATGAATTCGATGGGTTTGTGATTCTGCACGGTACTGACACGATGGCTTACACCGCATCTGCCCTGTCATTTATGCTCGAAGATCTGGACAAACCAGTCATTGTGACCGGATCACAAATTCCTTTTGGCGAACTGCGCAGTGACGGGCGCGATAATTTAATTACCTCGGTGATACTGGCCGCCAACTACCACATCCCAGAAGTCGGACTGTTTTTCCACGATCGTTTATACCGCGGAAATCGAGCGCAAAAAATTGATGCTAATAACTTCCACGCATTTGGTTCGCCAAATTTTCCACCCTTGGCCACCGTGGGCACCACCATTGAAATAGACGAGCCGCTGCTTATCAAAGCCAATACCCGCCCCTTTAAAGTTCGCAAAATTGAGCCACCAGAGATTGCGGTGATCAGCATCTTTCCGGGTATGTCGGCGCAAATGCTTGATAACTTACTCATCGATCCCATTAAAGGTCTGATATTACAGACCTATGGCATGGGCAACGCGCCATCCAACGACGCAGAATTTCTACGAGTCATTGAAAAAGCTGTCGAGCGAAACGTCATTATTATTAATATTTCGCAATGTTATCGTGGTAGTGTCGATATGAAAGGTTACGAAACGGGCAACCGTCTCAGTCAATGCGGCGTCATCAGTGGCTACGATATGACCACCGAAGCGGCTTTGACCAAGTTGTATTACCTGTTCAGCTTGGGTTTAACTCGCGAAGAAATTTCAGAGCGCATGCAGCAAAATTTACGCGGCGAATTAACTCAATAAGCGAATATCCGGTAACACAATGCTCTACTAAAAGACGTATCGCGTAATAACTCTCACAGATCTCAAAAAAGGAACCGTAATGACCATCATCGTTTGGACCATAGTGTTTGCCGCTGCAATGATTGTGTTGACCAAAGTTCCTGTTGCTATTGCCATGCAAAAGCAATTTGGTCGCTACGATAACAAAACGCCCAGAGAACAAGAAAGCAAACTGAGCGGTTTTGGCAAGCGGGCGATGAGTGCACACGAAAACTCGATTGAGAATTTTCCAGTGATCGCCGCGGGCGCATTGCTTGCAGCGATCCACGATCCCGGTCATAACTACATTCCGGTTTACTGCAGTCTTATCATCGCCGCTCGTTTTTTGTACTGGCTATTTTACCTGGTAAATCTCGACAAACTTCGTTCCCTAGCCTGGGCAATTGCATTCGCCTCTTCCATTGGACTGATGCTTACCGCCATTTAATACCTTCAACCAGCCCTACTGTACTTACCAGAACAATCAACTTAAAACCGCACAACAACTACTTGAACAAGTAGTTGTTGTGCGGTAATCTATTCGTTACCCCTGCCTTGTACCTAATGGAGCAAGGTTATGAAACAAGCAACTCTTAATTTAAGTTCGGCTCATACCGGGTCTCTGGCGTTTGATAAAAGCCGGGGAGCACAAACCAATTACCTGCACCGATTTAGCGGATTGCAGTCGGTTCCGCTTGACCAACAAAGTTTCTCTGAAGCAAAGCCCACGACATTAATTCAAGAACAATGTCGCTCCATTATCAGTACTAACAGCTCACCTGACGTTCCCTTTGATTACAGTATTAATCCTTATCGCGGGTGCGAACACGGCTGTATTTATTGCTTTGCCCGCCCTTCTCACGCTTTTTGGGATTACTCACCGGGCCTCGACTTCGAAACACAAATCATTTACAAAGAAAACGCTGTTGAACAATTAAGAAAAACGTTAAGTAAACCGGGCTATCAATGTAAACCCATCGCTCTGGGTGTGAATACCGATGCTTATCAACCGGCTGAAGAAAAACTTCAGCTGACTCGTCAATTGCTGGAAGTCTTACTTGAATACAAACACCCGGTTAGCCTGCTGACAAAAAGTAAATTGGTTCTACGCGACCTCGACATATTACAAGAACTCAATAAACACAACTTAGTATCCGTTGGCGTGAGCTTAACCACCCTGGATAATCGATTAAAAGCAGCCATGGAACCCCGTACTGCTTCGCCGAAAGCACGCCTGAAGGTGATGGAAACATTAATTGAAAATGACATTCCAGTTAGCGCTCTATTAGCACCTGTGATTCCTGGTATCAACGATGGTGAGATAGA
>JBPEWV010000079.1:0-56066 GCA_052032335.1 Pleionea sp.
CAAAAACTTAAAGATCTAAAGCCCGGAGAACCGATTCAAGTGCATTTTTTCAGACGTGACGAACTGAATCAGTTAGAGCTGAAGCCAGAGAAGAATAACAATAAACAACTGAAAGTTGTTGTTAATCCAACGGCTACACCAGAGCAGAAGCAGCGCTATCAATCCTGGACCGGGTTTGCGCCAGAAGATGACACTGCGAAACAAGAGAGCAGCGACGAATGAGTAAAGTATTTTTGACCGCATTGGGTTGTCGTTTGAACGAAGCTGAATTGCAGCGTTGGGCGCAGCAATATCAGGCCATTGGGTATTCGCTGACACAGTCACCGGAAGATGCAAAAGTAATGGTCGTCAATACTTGCGCGGTAACCGGAGAAGCAGCTCGAAAGTCTCGTCAGGTGATCCGTAAGCACCATCGAAAAAATCCATCCGCGAAAATGGTGGTTACCGGGTGTTACGCATCACTCGAAGAGGACAAAGCGAATGACATTCTGGGCGTTGATCTGGTAGTCCCTAATGTCGAAAAAGAGCAGTTGGTTGAAAAAACCCAAACCGTACTCGAATTGCCTACCATGCCGAGTATGGCGACGGAACCTGGCGAGCCTGCGATTTTTGCGCGCAATAAAGAACGTGCGTTTATTAAAGTGCAGGATGGTTGTCGTTATCGTTGTACCTTTTGTATTGTAACGGTTGCACGCGGTGATGAACGCAGCCGAACGCCAGAATCGATTATTGAAGAAGTCAACCAGCATGTGTCTGAAGGTATTCAGGAAATCGTCGTTGCAGGTGTGCATGTAGGCGGTTATGGGAGCGATATTGATTCCGATCTGTTTACTCTGGTTCGCCGCATTTTAGACGAAACAGAGATCCCACGAATTCGTTTTGCCTCAGTCGAACCCTGGGATCTTCCGGAAGATTTTTTTACTTTGTTCGAAAACCCTCGCGTTATGCCACACATGCATTTACCTTTGCAAAGCGGCGCTGATTCTGTCTTAAGGCGCATGGCGCGACGTTGCAAAACGGAAGAGTTTGAACGCCTGGTATCTCAAGCTAGAAACAATATTCCAGGGTTTAATGTCACGACGGACATTATCGTTGGTTTTCCGGGTGAAACGGATGAAGAATTCGAACAGTCTCTCGAGTACATCGAGAAAATTGGTTTTGGTCACATCCATATTTTTGCTTACTCGCCACGAGAAGGTACTAAAGCTGCTCGCTTGCAAGGTCACCTGGATAAAGAAACCAAAAAACTGCGCAGTCAGCGTTTGCATGACTTAGCTGCAAGACTAAAAGCAGAAGAAATGGCAAAGCAAATCGGGCAAACGGTTTCTGTGCTTTGGGAAGGTAATGCCCAAATGCTTGAGAATGGACAGTCACGGTTCATCGGGCATACCCCGAACTATCATCGAATCTATGTTGATGTACCCAGTCAGTATAATATTTCTAATCAGGTGCTCGAGACGAAAATTCTGCAAGTTGAGGGCGAACAGTTACAAGGTGAAGTTAATTTGACAGGGGTAAAAAAGATCGGCGCTCCGATTCATATCATACAAAGCTAACCTCCAGAATTTAAGTCGGGAGGTTGGCTTTAAACCCTTGCAAGTCGGTAAAAAATTAAGCGGCAGATTTATAATTCTCAATCTGTATAAAACCGACGTTTTTAGTATTGAATTAATCCAACGTAGCCAAAAATATCGCAACATAGCCAACTATACTTTTAGTGAGCCCAAATCAATCAGGAGGTTCGCTATGGCCATGTCCAGCAAACTCAACAATTACCTGGCGCAAAAAGAAATTCCATTCACCACACTAGAGCATGAGCCCAGTCACAGCTCCTTAGGTACCGCTTTGGCGTCCGGCATTCCGGTTGTTCAACTGGCCAAAGCTGTATTGTTGGAAGACCATCAGGGACATCATTTGATGGCGGTGTTACCTTCTAACAGTAAAGTGAATCTCAAACGATTAAACGACGCGTTTCAGGCTCAGTTTCATCTTGCACCTGAGTCAAAAGTGCATCAACTTTTCGATGAGTGCGAAGACGGTGCCGTACCACCCGTGGGTGAGGCTTTCCGGATCAATACGGTGTACGACGACACCTTGTTGGAACAAAGCGATGTGTATATGGAAGCTGGTGATCACCATACGGTTTTGCACATGGATAAACTGGCGTTCAATGTGTTATGCAGTGAGAGCAAACATTTTGACTTCAGTCAGCGCTACGATTGGGTTCAATAATATTAAGTGCCCGGTGTTTCTGAAGTCCAATGCTTCCAGAGACGAACGCTTTTAATCAGGTTGCCTTTGATTTGTAATATTTCGATAGGGCAATTGCCCAGTTTGAGTCCGGTGCCGGGTTGCGGAATGGTTTCTAAGTATTCAATGATCAAACCGCTTAATGTTTTTGGTCCGTCTGTGGGTAAGTCCATTTTTAAGGTTCGATTCAAGTCACGAATGGTGACCGTACCGTCAATCATGTAGCTGCCATCTTCTTGCGGATGAATGTCGCGCGAAGTGGTTGCGGCAAAGTCGGTGGTAAACTCACCGACGATTTCTTCCAGAATATCTTCTATGGTTACCAATCCCTGAATATCACCGTATTCATCAACCACCAGACCAATACGCTGCTTTTTGCGCTGAAATTTGAGTAGCTGAGTGTTCAATGGAGTGCCTTCCGGAACGAAATAAACCGGAGTGACCATCTCCAGAATAGCGTCTTTGGTAATGTCTTCTACGTCTCGACTCATAAGACTTGCGATGTGCCGAGCATGCAGAACTCCTTTCACCTGATCGATGCTGTCTTGAAACACCGGTAAGCGGGTGTGTTGCGTGTTGCGAAGTTGTTTCATGATATCACTGATGTCTTCGTCAAGATCAATCCCGGTTATTTCATTTTTAGGCACCATGATGTCTTCGACAGTCGCATGCTCAAGGTCCAATATACTGAGTAACATATTTTGGTGACGTTTCGGGATCATGCTGCCCGCTTCATTAACCACAGTGCGCAGCTCTTCCGAGCTGAGATCGTCGCCTTGCTGACTATGAATGTTTACACCAAACAGTTTCAATAGATTATTGGTAAAGAAATTGACCAGCATGACAACTGGAGTAAGCAATCTTAACAATGGCGTTAAAACAAACGCAGCTGGAAAGGCAATTCGTTCTGGGTGGATCGCGGCCAATGTCTTTGGCGTGACTTCGGCAAAAATCAACACGATAATCGTCAGCAACACCGGCAATATTATTTCGCCATAGTCTCCCCACAGTCGCATGGCAATGACGGTCGCGACCATGGTCGCGAGAATATTTACTAAATTATTCCCGATGAGGATCACGCCAATGAGGCGATCGGGCCGCTTCAGTAAGTTACTGGCGAGTTTCGCGGCGCGGTGGTTTTTCTTCGCTTTGTTTTTCAGTCGATAACGGTTGATCGACATCATGCCCGTTTCGGAGCTTGAGAAAAATGCAGAAAGTAACAGAAGACCAATGAAAATGAGTGTTAAGTTACTCGTTGATAATTCTTCCAATGACTTGAAATCTCTTATTTGGTATTACAAACATGGGCGTTCAGCCCAGTACGTGATTCAAGAAACCCAGTAGTTTAATGGAGTATGAGCTCGATCACCAGTTTACTGCCAAAGTAACCCAGAGAAAGCAAGGCGAAACCGGCCAGTGTCCACTTGGCAGCGGTTGTACCTCGCCATCCTTTCCATTGATGGCCGACCAGTAGAACACCAAAGGTGATCCATGCCAGAGTCGAGAGAAGGGATTTGTGCAGCGGTTGATTGCTGAAGCTTTCTGGCAAAAAGAAAGTGGCAATAACAAGTGACAGGCTCATTAACAAAAAGCCAATCAGCAGCAGTTGAAATAAAAAGCTCTCAAGGCTTTGCAAAGGAGGAAAATAAGTCGGTACATGCGTCGGATGACTGCGCAAACGCATGTCGGCAAAAGCGAGGAGAACCGCTTGTACAGCGGCCAGCAGTAAAAAGCCTGTTGCTGTAATGGCGGAAAATATATGCAGCAGTGTCAACCATTGGCCACGAAGACTGGCGTTGGGCTCGCCCGGGTAGCTCATACCAAGTGCAGAACTTAACAAGGCGAAACAAGCAATAATGGCGACCATCAAGGTCACGTTGCGCCGGATGCCGTTGACTAACAAGACAATCATGGCCAGCCAGTTGGTCAGACTCATCATGTTAAACAGGGTGAGGTTTTGTTGGTCGCTGCGATCGATCAATAAATACAGAAACAAACCGTGCACGACGATGGCAGCAAAAGTGAAAAGACTAAATCCGCTTTCTTTGCCTTGCGCTCTGCGCAGCTTGATAATGGATGTTGCTATAACCATCGCATATAAGACGATGGTAAACAGTCCGCTAATGAATAACGGCGATAGTGTTTGTTCCATGCAATCAGTCTGTCTCAGGTTATGTCGTGTTGGCTTAATGCGACTGTCGCCATTAAGTACCATGCATTTGATTTTACTTGAGTATATAATATCGGGCTTGCACTGTAATCATCAATAAACAAAGAGATTTTTCAATGTTTGATAACTTAAGTGACCGCCTCAGTCGTACCCTGAAAAATATTAGTGGTAAAGGGCGCATCACCGAAGACAATATCAAAGACACCTTACGTGAAGTTCGCATGGCGCTGCTCGAAGCGGATGTGGCTTTGCCAGTGGTTAAGGATTTTATTGACTCGGTAAAACAGCGAGCTCTGGGGCAGGAAGTCTCCACCAGCTTATCGCCCGGACAGGCCTTTATTAAAGTCGTCAACGACGAAATGGTTAAAGCCATGGGGCAGGCCAATGATGCTTTAGATTTGGCGGCGCAACCCCCGGTAGTTATCTTGATGGCGGGTTTGCAAGGTGCCGGTAAAACCACCAGCACGGGTAAATTGGCCAAGTATTTGTCTGAGCGAGAGAAAAAGTCGGTTATGGTGGTCAGTGCCGACGTTTATCGACCGGCGGCCATCAAGCAGCTTGAAACCGTTGCCGGGCAGGTCGGGGCTGAGTTTTTCCCCAGCTCGACAGAACAAAAACCGCTTGATATTGCGAACGCAGCAATAGAAGAAGCGAAGAAAAAGTTTATTGATGTGGTTATTGTCGATACCGCCGGTCGCCTGGCCGTCGATGAAGACATGATGAACGAAATTAAAACCCTGCACGCCGGAGTCGGCCCGACGGAAACCTTGTTCGTTGTTGACAGTATGACCGGTCAGGATGCAGCCAATACCGCAAAAGCCTTTAATGACGCACTCCCGCTAACTGGTGTGATTCTTACCAAAGCTGATGGTGATGCCCGTGGTGGTGCTGCACTGTCGATCCGTCACATTACCGGAAAGCCAATTAAATTTATGGGGATCGGCGAAAAGCTAGACGCTCTGGAGCCATTTCATCCGGATCGGGTCGCGTCGCGAATTCTCGGGATGGGTGATGTTCTCTCCCTAATTGAAGAAGTTGAACGTAAAGTCGACAAAAAGAAAGCCGAGAAGCTTGCGAAAAAGGTCATCAAAGGCAAAGGTTTTGACTTGGAAGATTTTCGCGAGCAGCTGGTCCAGATGAAAAGCATGGGCGGCATGGCTGGCTTGATGGACAAGTTACCTGGCATGGGACAAATCCCAGACAGTGCCAAAGCTCAAATTATGAACGACAAATCAACCATTCAAATGGAAGCGATCATCAACTCAATGACGCCGAAAGAACGTGCGCACCCGGATTTGATTAAAGGATCCCGTAAACGTCGTATCGCAGGTGGCTCTGGAACGCAAATTCAAGACGTTAACCGTTTGTTAAAGCAGTTCAAACAAATGCAGAAAATGATGAAGAAAATGAAAGGGAAAGGCGGCATGATGAAGATGATGCGCGGCATGAAGGGCATGATGCCTCCCGGCGGTGGGTTCCCTCCATTTGGAGGAGGAATGCGTTAGTAATTACTAACGCAAAGGCTCAAACCGCGGGTCAGTCGCCAAATTTACTGTCCGATTACAAATAACCCGCGAAATAATACTGAAAAAGGTTTCCAAACGCAGATTTTGGCGCTAAAATGCGCGTCCTTAAAATTAAGGTCACGTATTGGTCGCCTTAATTGATTGACTAACCCGCGAGAAGCGGACTAAGACACTAGAGGATTACAAACGCATGGTTACCATTCGTTTAGCACGTGGTGGCTCTAAGAAGCGCCCATTTTATCACATTGTAGTTGCAGACAAGCGTTGCAAGCGCGATGGTCGTTTTATTGAGCGTATCGGCTTTTTCAATCCCGTTGCCCAAGGTAAAGAAGAAAAACTTCGTCTAGACCTTGATCGCATCGCACATTGGGAAAGTAAAGGCGCGCAAGCCAGTGAGCGCGTTTCTCAGTTGATCAAGACGGCTCGTAAAGCTGCTTAATTACTGCTGTAGAGATTGATGATGGCCGAAGAAATTGTCGTAATAGGCAAAATTACTTCGGCTTTTGGCGTGAAAGGCGGTGTGAAAGTTTTTTCGTACACTAAGCCGCGCCTGAATATATTGAACTACAACCCTTGGCTCTTATTGGTCAATGGTGAGTGGAAGCCCGTCAAGTTGCTCGATGGACGCGAACAAGGCAAAACCATCGGCGCGCATATTGAAGGGGTCAACGATCGCAATCAGGCAGAGAGTATGGCCGGTACCAAAATTGGTATTTATGAAAGCCAGCTTCCTGAGCTCGAAGGTGATGCCTATTATTGGCGAGATCTTGAGGGCATGCGAGTAGTCAATCAGGATCAGATTGATTTTGGTGTCGTTAGCCATTTGATTGAAACTGGATCCAACGATGTGTTGGTAGTCAAAGAGACTGCGGAACAGGCGGCTGGAAAAAAGCGTAAAGAGCGAATGGTTCCATTTACGTCTGATGCGGTTATCGAGATCAAAAAAGACGAAAAGTTAATTATCGTTGAGTGGGATGCCGATTTCTAACTCAACGGGAATGGCTGAGTTAAGCTTCAGCTGTGTCACTTTGTTTCCTGAAATATTTCAGGCGATTACCGAGTATGGGGTGACCAGTCGTGCGGTGAAGCAAGGTTTGGTGGATGTGAGTACGTATAATCCTCGCGATTATACGTCCGACAAACATCGAACAGTGGACGACCGGCCTTACGGTGGCGGTCCTGGCATGTTGATGATGGTTGAGCCACTGACCAAAGCGATCGAAGCGGCGAAGCGTCAATATGGCGAACAAGGCGCTTACGTGGTTTACTTGTCACCGCAAGGGGCACCACTGAATCAAAGCAAGGTTCAGGAGTTGGTTGCTCGGAAAAATATAGTATTGGTGTCTGGTCGTTACGAAGGCATCGATGAACGAGTCATTGAGTCGCATGTTGATGAAGAGATATCGCTCGGTGATTTTGTTTTAAGTGGCGGTGAAATAGCTGCTACCGCTCTGATGGATGCTGCGATTCGCCTAGTTCCTGGAGCCCTGGGTCACAACGACTCAGCATTAGAAGATTCTTTTGTGGACGGCTTATTGGATTGTCCACATTATACCCGACCAGAAGTGCTGGAAGGGAAGAAAGTGCCAGAGGTGTTACTGAGCGGCAATCACGCTTTAATCAAACGCTGGCGCATGAAGCAGTCGTTAGGGCGCACTTGGTTACGAAGGCCGGAACTGCTTGAAAAGCTTGAGCTGTCAGATGAGCAACTAGCTTTGCTTGACGAATTTAAAGCCGAGCAACAACAGAATTAGTTTTTTTAATTTTTAACATGTAAATCAGGAGTGGGCCATGAGTAAGATCATCGCTGAACTGGAAAAAGAGCAAACAGAAAAGCAAATCCCTGAATTTAGCGCGGGTGATACCCTAGTTGTTCAGGTAAAAGTAAAGGACGGAGATCGTGAGCGTCTTCAGGCATTTGAAGGGGTTGTTATCGCAAAGCGTAACCGTGGTTTAAACTCTTCATTTACGGTCCGTAAGATTTCCTCTGGCGTTGGTGTTGAGCGTACGTTCCAAACATACAGCTCATTAGTTGATAGCATCGACGTTAAGCGTCGTGGTGAAGTGAACAAAGCGAAACTTTACTACTTGCGAGAGCGTTCTGGTAAGTCAGCTCGAATCAAAGAAAAGCTTGATAACAAATAATCTCGTTTTTCTAGAAAAAAGGCGCCAATCGGCGCCTTTTTTTATGCCGTAAAAATCTTTCTCGGTTAAGGTTTGAATGGGTGGTTGTTCTATAATTTCAACTGGAAAAGTGAATTAGCGAAGCTCTGCATGCGCAACTGGACAATAGCCATCTTCTTATTGCTCATCTCAATGCATATTTCGGCAAACGAGTACATCGGTTTATCGATGGGTGGTGAAACCAATGACTCGGATTCTCGCGCTGCTTTGGCCGAGTTGAATTATGTCGGCCGTCACAATAAGAATGTTTCGATTTACTTGGGATGGGCGTGGCGCAATGTGGGTTCTGATGCCGCGACAGCGCAGCGGGATAAATTCAGCTTGCTCGGTACTCAGGCCGGTTTTCAGGTGCACCCAAATTTTTCTACGATCAAACCGTTCATTGGACTCGGTTTATATACCTCTCAAGTCCGGTTGTGTGAGGCCGAAACCGCCGACACCTGCGCACATCAGCACAGTCTGGCACTGTTTCCGGAAGTGGGGCTGCATATTTCGCCGGTTGAGTCGCTCGAATTTACGCTAAAAGCCCGGCAGTATTATTTCGATCGGAGCTATCTTGCGAACGATCGTTTGTTCGCGGTGAGCATCAGCTTCTATTTTAGATAAGCAAGCGTTCAACGATTACAGCGGGAACGTAATCTCGAGCCAATGTACTGTGTTCGACAGTCTCGTTTCGATGCAGCTTCTTGTTTCTTCTCATTTTTAGCCACCTGATTTGGGGGGGCAGTTTGATTTGCGCAACCACTGAGCGAAAGAGAGTTGAAGCGAGTAATAACATTGGCACGACGCGTGATAACATGGAAGCTCCGTTTCTATAAATAAAGTTAGATATTGATGGCATAGTCGCACGATGCGATATTAGTCGACTAGAATAAAACGTGGGAAATCTTTCCATTGCCGTGACAATGTCTTTTTAAAATAGGACACTTTCAATTAATGTGAAATCGATACTGATGACCGAGAACTCTTTGAATTCTTTCGTGACGTTAACGCCATTTGGCAAAATTGAGTGTCTAAGCAACGACAATGCGCTGTTGAAAATCAACTTGAACTCACCGCTTGACCTTGGTCAACCCAAAACAGCGTTAGAAAAACAATTGCAGGTTCAATTAGATGCGTTTTTCGAGGGCGAGCGTCGGTCTTTTTCGATTCCTTTAATAATTGAGTCGACACTCTTTCAAAAACGAGTGTGCCAAGCGCTGCAAAAGATTCCGCTGGGCACTACCGTGACTTATGGCGCATTGGCAGAGCAGCTGAGTTCGTCGCCTCGAGCCGTAGGTGGTGGTTGTCGACGCAATCCTATTCCGTTGATCATTCCTTGCCACAGAGTGGTTGCGAGTGAAGGTATTGGTGGATTTTCCGGTAAAACGTCTGGCAAGCTTGTTTCTGCCAAACAATGGTTGTTAAACCATGAACAGGAAATGGTAAGTCATGGAAGTTGTTGAACAGTTTCTCGATCACTTATGGATGGAGCAAGGACTAAGTGATAATACCCTAACAAGTTATCGAACCGATCTGAAAAAATTTAATCAGTGGTTAGAAAAAGAGCAAAAGCAGCTTCTGGAGGTTGATCACGCACTATTGCAAGAGTTTTTATCTTGGCGACAATCGCAAAATTTATCCGCTCGTTCGACGGCACGGTTTTTATCGACGGTAAGACGATTTTATGGTTATTGTGTGCAGCATAACCTACTCATCGAAGATCCTTCATTAAACATTGCCTCGCCTAAATTGGGTAAGTCTTTACCACACACTTTGTCTGAGCATGAGACAGAAACGCTACTCAGTATGCCCGATTTGGAAACGCCACTGGGCATTCGTGATAAAGCGATGTTGGAATTAATGTATTCCAGTGGACTGCGAGTGACCGAACTTGTGACCATGGAAATGTCGCAACTCGGCTTGCGGCAAGGGGTTATCCGGATTATTGGTAAAGGCAACAAAGAACGGCTGATTCCTATGGGTGAAGAGGCTTTAACGTCAATTGAAACTTACATCGCATCAGCCAGGCACGAATTATTGAAAGGCTATAATCACGATGTCATTTTTGTCAGTTTGCGAGGGCAGCAAATGACCCGACAAACCTTTTGGCATCGTATTAAACACTACGCCAAATTGGCAGGGATTCGAAAACATCTGTCGCCCCATACGCTTCGACACGCGTTTGCAACGCATTTGTTAAATCACGGTGCCGATTTAAGAACCTTACAAATGTTATTAGGGCATTCTGATTTATCCACCACGCAAATTTATACGTATGTAGCAAAAGAAAGATTGAAAAAACTGCATCAGGAACACCATCCAAGGGGCTGATGACGAGCTGACCTTGCTAATTTTGTTACTTTTTAATTCCAAAGGGCGATTTTATGACCTTTTATCGGGTTTTTAACCCAGTTGACAGTGATGTGTGCACTATGTTGCCTTTTTCTGATGCAATCAAATGATATAATGACTTAACGATAAAAGGTCGGTACCGTATATGTGTTGCGGATCTTCCAATTAACCTAAGAGTTGAAGTGAAATTTATGAGTTATCGATTTTTAAGTAAAACCATTTTGGGACTGGTTTCAGTGGGTTTTGTGTTGGGCTGCAGTGAAGCCACCAGTGAGTCACCAGAGCCGGAGAAGTCTCAACCTAGAGCGGAAGCAAAACAATCGGAGCTGGCCAATACATCAGTCGAAGACTCGATTCGAAAAACCATTGCCGAACAACTGGGTCCTGTGCCGATCGAAAAAATAAAGCTGAGTCCGATGCCCGGATTTTATGAAGTGATAGCGCAGGGACAAGTGATTTACATCAGTGAGGATCAAAAATATCTGTTTCCAGGGCCTCTGTTAGCCGTCGAAAACGCAGAGCTTGTTAACTTGACGAATCAGTCACTGAAACAATTGGATCTTGAAAAAGCCCCCGAACGCGCAAAATTAATGTCAGCAGTCGATACCAGCGACATGGTAGTTTTCAAGTCGCCAAAGGAAAAACACGTGGTTAACGTCTTTACCGATGTCGACTGCGCTTACTGTCGTCGATTGCATCAAAATATGGATGGGTATCTGTCACGCGGAATTACCATCCAGTATCTGGCTTTTCCACGCGCGGGCATCGGTTCTGGCGCTTACAACAAACTGGTTTCAGTATGGTGTGCTAAAGATCGTCAGTCGGCAATGGACGAGGCCAAATTAAACAACAAGTTCGATCCCAAAGAATGTGAGAATCCTGTAGCCAATCAATTTACTCTGGTCAGAAAGCTCGGATTGACCGGCACACCGGCATTGATATTATCTGACGGAGAGTTGATCAGCGGGTTTATGGAGCCGGAAAAACTTGCCAATTACCTGAATGCAAAAGAGGGATAATTTCTCTCGTGCGTCGCTCTTTTTCGTTAGAACAGAAGAGCGACGACTCGCCTTTTTTCTGCTGCCAATAGCATGAAGGTGCGACACGCAGCATCGGTCGGCATGGTGTCGATGATCAAATTACTCTGAAAGCAAAAAGCTTCAACCTCGGGTTGTAGAAAACGGCTGGACGGCCCCGTGCCCATTATAATCACCTCGGCGTCAAACTCGTGTAGTAACTTAAGATCTTTTGCGGCAAGGCGATCAAACGACTCAAAGGGATGATCATGCTTGATACTTTCTGGCGTAATCAGCACCGGTAAGCGATAGGAGTTTTTGTTGATTTGTATTTTATCGACCTGATACGCTTCAAGTTGGATCGAATGGTCGCCATTGTCCAGTTGAATTTGCATAACATCACTCCCATTGATTGAGCTTACGGTCGAAAATGATAACAAATAGAAACAATCGACAACAGTTGTTGATTCCTGAACTGGAACGATTAATTGCGTTACCGCTCGACTCTTCTCAGCAATGGCGAGACTATTTGCAACGTTTTTTTTCCAAAACACCGATTGACGATGTCGAACAAGCTAAGCCAAGCCACGAAATGTTGGGCTGTTATTGGTGTCATGGGGTGAAGTTTCACCCTGACCATGCTGGTGTAAAGTTTGTTTGTGCGTCCGACCTGGTGGCTGATAAAAACAACCGCCAAGCTCTTTTATCGCAATTGAGTGCACATTTTAACGACAGCGCTTTCAAATTTTTTGAGCATGACGACTGTCTATTGGTGAAGTCTGAACGTCCATTGCCAGAAAACTGGCCTAGCATTTTTTCTATGGTAAACCGAAATCTATACGAGGTTTTGGAGCAAAGCGATCACGGACTGTCGTGGATTTCTTTGATCAATGAATGCCAGATGTTGTTATCATCGACGGACACTCTGGCCAATGATTTTTCGGATTCCATTAATGGCATCTGGGTGAGTCATATACCAAACTGGCTGGCTCCGGATAATGCTAGAAACACCCAGCGGCTGATGAAAGGCGCCGAATACCTTTTGCAACAGGCTTATGCCGAGGTCGACGTTTGGCTCAACCATTGGCTAAAACAACTTCAAACTGAGGCAGGCATGTTTGATGTGGAATTGTCCGACGGACAATCTCGGTGGCAAATGAGTCGGTGGCAACGGCTTAAAAGGAAATTATTGGGTTAATCATGGTCATAAAAACAATAAAACGTCGTACGGTTACGTCGATCCCTGAGACCTTGTCAGAGTTTCCGCCTCTGGTTCAAAAGCTATACGCAGCACGACAGGTTGTCGATAAAGCGGAGCTGGATAAAGGACTGACCAAGTTGTTGGACTATCGATTGCTGTCCAACATACAGGAAGCCGCCGCTGCCTTGATATCTATGATCGAACAGCAAAGTAAAGTGGTGATTGTCGGCGATTTTGATGCCGATGGTGCTACCAGTACGGCGTTGTTGATGCTTGCTTTGCCCGCTATGGGGCTGAAAAATTTGAGCTATGTGGTGCCCAATCGTTTTGAATACGGCTATGGACTTTCCGAAAAAATTGTCGACGAGGTGGCGCGCAGCCACCCAGACTGGATCATTACCGTCGATAATGGAATTTCCAATCATCAGGGGGTTTTGCGTGCCAAACATCACGGCATCAAAGTCTTGATCACGGATCATCATTTACCCGGCGAAAGTCTGCCTGAAGCGGAAGTCATCGTGAATCCTAATCTTCCGGATGATGAATTTCCGAGCAAAAATTTAGCCGGTGTTGGCGTTGCTTTCTATGTGTTAGTGGCGCTGCGAGCCGAACTGCGCAAAAGGCAGTATTTCGAATCGAACACTATGGCCGAACCGAACCTGGCCGAATGGCTCGATCTGGTTGCTCTTGGCACAGTAGCCGACGTTGTGCCGTTAGACGCCAATAATCGACGATTGGTCGCACAAGGGCTTGAGCGCATCAAAGCAGGGCAATGTCGTCCGGGCATTAAGCTGCTTTTGCAGGCGGGTAAACGTAACCTTCATTGTTTGGAAGCAAGTGATCTGGGGTTTGCTGTTGGTCCAAGATTAAATGCCGCTGGCAGGCTGGAAGATATGTCGCTCGGTATCGAGTGCCTGTTGGCGAACACCGAGCAAGAAGCGGCTCCCATGGCCTTTGAGCTTGATGGCTTGAATCAATACCGCCGAGAAATTGAAAAGGATATGGTGGATCAAGCCATGCAGCGAATGAGCTTGAACCTGAATCAACTCAACGAGCAACGTCCGAATGCCGTTTGTTTGTTTGATGCCGACTGGCATCAGGGCGTGGTGGGACTGGTGGCGTCGAGAATTAAAGAAAAGTTGAATCGACCGGTCATCGCTTTTGCCCCCGAAAATGAAGCAACCATTAAAGGCTCTGGTCGCAGTGTTCCGGGCGTGCACTTGCGTGATGTACTGGCAAATCTGGCTACCCGCAATCCTGAGATATTGAATAAATTTGGGGGCCACGCCATGGCAGCAGGATTATCCATTCAACGCCAGCATTTCTCAACCTTTGAATCCTTATTCGAACAGGAAGTGAATCGCTGGTTGGGCGAAGAGGTTATTGAAGATGTTGTGATGACTGATGGCGAGTTGGACGAGAACGAATTTACTCTGGAATCGGCGCTACACATTCGCAATGCTGGTCCTTGGGGGCAAGCGTTTCCTGAGCCCTGTTTCGACGGTCAATTTCAGGTGTTGAGTCAGAGAGTGGTTGGTCAAAAGCATTTAAAACTGATGCTGCAAAAGTGCGACAGTGAGTGCGAGGTTGACGCTATTTATTTCTTTCCACCAGAAGAATTGCTGAGCCAGCCGTTGAACCGGGTTGAACTGGTTTACCGTTTAAGTATCAATGAATTTAGAGGAAGCAGTAATTTACAGTTGATGGTTGAGCAATTGAGGATATTGTAGTTGAAATTGAAAACTACTTATTTTTCGGATTCAGCTCAGCCAAGATTTCGCCGCAGTAGTTGGTGTTTCCCTGCCATTTAAGATCACTGACTGTCTGACGCTCATTATCGGTGGCCGCCCGAAAGATACAAATGGCGTCTTCACCATCAATCGGAAACGTCATACCAATAGCGCCGAACCAGCCGCGCCCTCCCGTACCTGAGCCGATGGAAATCGAACTGTTGCTATCATTCCCATCCTGTTTCTTCCATTCGACGTAGATGGTGCCGTCGAGTTCGTATTGGCGGCTCGGAACGCCCAGCAGAGCAATCAGCTGAGGTAGATCGAGTTCGTTAAATGCGCTTAATTGTTGGTTAACGTCTTGTTTGCTGTAGGAGGAACAGGCTGACAACAGCAGCAAAGCAAGTGAGAGCGCGAAAATCCTGTGAATTGCCATCAAATTTCCCCTTATCGCCAATAGCCTCTGTCTTAATACAGGCCGTTTTTGTACAATAGCGCCTTTTGTGAAGATTGAAAAGTAACCGGTTGCCAAAATTATGTTAGAAGTCAATGCAATAAGAGAAAAAATCAAAGACCTTTCAGCTCGTAATGTCGAGCTTAGGGGGTATCTTTGACTTCGAAACCAAGCAAGAACGTCTAACCGAAGTCGAACGGGAGTTGGAAGACCCTGCCATTTGGAACGATCCCGAGCAGGCGCAGGCTCTCGGAAAAGAGCGAGCCTCTCTAGAGCTAATTGTCGAAACCTTCAACAAACTTTCACAAGGGCTCGATGACAGTGAAGAACTGCTTCAGCTGGCACTGGAAGAAAGCGACGACGACAGTATCAGCGAAGTTGAGTCGGAACTTTCCGATCTGGAAAAGCAGTTGGAAAAACTGGAGTTTCGTCGCATGTTTTCTGGTGCCAACGATGAAGCCGATTGCTACATCGATATTCAGGCAGGTTCTGGCGGCACCGAAGCACAAGACTGGGCGAACATGTTGTTGCGCATGTATCTTCGCTGGGGCGAGGCGAAAGGGTTCAAAACCGAACTAATTGAAGTTTCTGACGGTGATGTTGCTGGTATTAAAAGTGGCACCATTCGCTTCAGTGGCGAATACGCCTACGGCTGGTTACGTACCGAAACCGGTGTCCACCGATTGGTGAGAAAATCACCTTTCGACTCGGGCAATCGTCGACATACCTCGTTTGCGTCAGCATTTGTCTATCCAGAAGTCAACGATGATATAGAAATCGATATAAATCCGTCTGATTTGCGTATAGATACTTACCGGGCCAGTGGTGCCGGTGGTCAGCACGTAAACAAAACCGATTCTGCGGTTCGAATTACGCATTTGCCTACGAATACCGTGGTACAGTGCCAGAACGATCGTTCGCAACATAAGAACAAAGATCAGGCCATGAAATTGTTGAAAGCCAAATTGCATGAGCTTGAAATCATGAAGCAAAACGAAGAAAAGCAGGCCATGGAAGACAACAAGTCGGATATTGGCTGGGGCAGTCAGATTCGTTCTTATGTGCTGGACGATGCCCGAATCAAAGACCTTCGAACCGGTGTCGAGAATCGAAATACTCAGGCCGTTCTCGACGGTGACCTGGATCCTTTTATCGAAGCCAGCTTGAAAGCCGGGCTGTAATAAAATATTTAACGATTGAGAAAAACTATGACCGATCAAATTCAGCAAGATGAAAACAAGTTAATCGCCGAGCGCCGCAATAAACTGGAAAACATCCGTAAAGATTGCCAGTCGAATGGACATCCGAATGCGTTTCGCCGTGAACATTATACCGGAGACTTGCAGCAAGAATTTGAAGGACAATCGAAAGAAGCGTTAGAAGCCTTGGGAAAAACGGTCAGTATCGCTGGCCGTGTAATGGCGAAACGCGGTCCGTTTTACGTGCTACAAGACATGAAAGGTCGAATTCAGGCGTACTCGGGTAAAGAAGTTCAAAAAGATATCAAACAACGCTGGGGTGAGCTGGACATAGGCGACATTATCGGTGTTAAAGGACCGCTTAAGCGTTCTGGAAAGGGTGACCTATTTGTCGGTATGGACGAGTATCAGCTGTTGACCAAGTCGCTGCGTCCCTTGCCCGACAAATTTTCGGGTTTGAAAGATCAAGAATTGAAATACCGTAAGCGCTACGTCGATTTGATGACGAACGAAGACACCCGTAATAATTTCTTAATTCGCTCCAAAGTGATCGATGGCATCCGTAAGTATTTAACTGACCGAGATTATATGGAAGTCGAAACACCCATGCTTCAGGTTATTCCGGGCGGCGCGACGGCAAAACCTTTTGTCACCCATCATAATGCGATGGACATTGACATGTTTTTGCGAATCGCACCAGAGCTGTATTTAAAGCGTCTGGTTGTTGGAGGTTTTGAGCGGGTGTTCGAAATCAACCGTAATTTTCGAAACGAGGGATTGTCTACGCGGCACAACCCCGAATTCACCATGCTTGAGTTTTATCAGGCTTACGCCGATTATCACGATTTGATGAATTTGACCGAAGACATGCTGCGGACCTTGGCGCAAGATATTTTGGGGACCTCAGTGGTTAAAAATACCACCAAAGACGACGATGGAAACATCACATCAGAAGTCGAATACGACTTCGGACAACCGTTTCAGCGTTTGACCATGGTTGAAGCGGTTTTAAAATACAATCCGGAATTTGACGCGGCTGTTTTCAACGATCCGGAAGCGAGCTTTGAACAGTTGAAACAATACGCCGAAAAAGTAGGCGTAAAACCACCGGAAAATAATGTTTGGGGACCGGGTAAATTCATCACTGAAATTTTTGAAGAAACGGCTGAACATAAATTGATCCAGCCGACTTTTATTACCGAGTATCCTTGGGAAGTTTCACCATTGGCGCGAAAGAACGATGACAATCCGTTCGTCACCGACCGTTTTGAGTTTTTTGTTGGTGGACGTGAACTGGCAAATGGTTTTTCAGAGCTTAATGATGCTGAAGATCAGGCCGCTCGCTTCCGTAAGCAGGTAGAAGAAAAAGAATCGGGCGATGATGAAGCCATGCATTATGACGATGATTATATTCAGGCTCTGGAGTTTGGCTTACCGCCAACAGCTGGAGAGGGGATTGGTATCGATCGACTGGTGATGTTATTTACCGATTCACCAACCATTAAAGACGTTATTCTGTTTCCGCATATGCGCCCACAAGTTTAATTCTTTTTTATATGCGGAGTGAATCATCACTCCGCACATTTCGGACGATACATTATGAATTTTGTACTGCGCATCAATTGGGTTATTTTGCTGATTAGCGGCATTTCCATTTATTTTGCAGCTGGGCCTGTCTTCGAAGAGCAAACAGTAACCGACCCTCATTTTTTAATTATCGACTTTATTGTATTCGCCGGAATATTACTATTGCAGGCCATTTTTCTATTGAAAATCAAAGCGCTGTATGGGTTTTCTCTGGTAATGTTGTATGCCCTCGCTCTGGTAATAGGATTAAGGATTATGCTGAGTATTGATCAGCTATTGTCACTGATGGGTATTATTTCTTTCCTCCTTGAATTATTGGCAATTATCTATCTGATTGGCGTTCGGGGTTTTTTACGTTCCAACCGTGGTCGCGAGGCGATGGGATTGGAGCCTGTTCCTCAGAATGGACTCTCAGAAAACTGACGTAAATAAGTCTCGATTTTTGTAACCGTCTCTTTTTCGGACATAAACGAGTAAACTCAACGCTTCTTTCCAACGAGCGTTGAGCGGCTGGTTAATTTCCGAGAATAAAATTAAGCAATTCGCCAGATTTCGCATACACTTATCTATATGTGCGATTTTGTGCCTGTGTCACCAGAGCAGCGGTAAGCGAAATGTCTTCCTGGAAACTAGCGACTAATTCAAAGGCACTGCAACGATTGTTGATACCCCATCTCGAACCGGAGCAGTTGTGTCTGTTGATTGATCATCAATCTTATGATCTGCACAAAGTTGTGGCGGTTTTCATCGACTTTGGGGCAGACTTCGTTCCAGACCTGTCATCGCTGAGTTTCGACGGTCTGCTATTCTCAACCAAACCCTCCAAATACACCGATGGTGTATTCGCTCCCGACTTTAACCAACAACAAATGATGCAAATATTATTGTTGGTTAAAAAATTCGCCGATCAAAAGGAACGCTTAGAGAAGCAACAACAACTCAATCGTGAGATGACACAGATTGGTATCGCCTTGTCCTCAGAGAAAGAGTTACCAAAGCTTCTGGATATGATTTTAAAAGAAAGTCGAGAGTTGGCAGAATGCGAAGCCGCTTCTTTATACCTGGTAGATAAAAGCGATAAATGCCATCCCTGTTTAAAGTTTATGTTGTTTCAGAACGAACGTCTCGACGTACCTTTTGAAGAAAAAAGATACCCTCTGGATCATTCTTCGATGGCCGGGCACGTTGCGTTAACTGGTACGTCATTGAACATACCGGATGTCTATCAAATAGGCGACGATGAACCTTATACTTTTGATGATGGATTCGATCGATTGTACGAGTATCGAACTCGTGAAGTGCTTACCATTCCAATGAAAAATCACAACGATGAAATCATAGGGATTTTACAGTTGCTGAATCGTAAAAATCCGAATTTTCAAGGCAAGGCCTTTGAGTCGCAAACGTGCGATTTAATATCGGCTTTGGCGAGTCAGTCGGCGGTGGCAATTGATAACAGTTTACTTCTTGAAAACATACGTGAGTTGTTTGAAGGCTTTGTTTCGGCGGCCGTAACTGCGATAGAAGCGCGTGATCCAATCACCAGCGGACATTCGTTTCGAGTTGCAGACTATTCTTGTTTACTTGCCGAAAAATTAGCTTTACACCCGAGCTTAAAATCATACTGCCTTTCGGTTTCGGAAATGCGAGAGCTAAGGTACGCTGCATTGCTCCATGACTTTGGGAAAGTGGGAGTTCGTGAACATATTTTGCAGAAGGCGAAAAAGCTAAGTCCGTTTGAACTCGAGCTGATTCGTTCCAGGATCAAATGGTATCGACAAAAACTACGGGCCGATTTTTATCAATCGGCTTTTGAGTCGCGACGAGAGGCGAAAAATGAGTTTAGCGTCTGGTACGAAGAAAATATTGAAAAGCATCGACAACAGATGCGTCAGCTCGACGAGTATTTATCCATTATTGAAGAGGCTAATGAACCGAGCATATTACATCAAGATCACTTTGAAAAGCTGATTCAACTTAAAGATCTAAAGTTTGAGTCGGAAGGCAGTTTTCTCGAGTTAATTACGGAACAGGAATTCCTTTCACTATCGGTTACTCGTGGTAGTTTAACACCTCATGAACGCGAGGAGATTCAGTCGCATGTTAATCACACGTATGAATTTTTAAGAAGAATACCCTGGACACAGGACTTGTCGAACATACCCGCGATAGCCAGTGCTCATCATGAAAAACTTGACGGCAGTGGTTATCCATTCGGACTTTCTGCTGACGAAATTCCCATTCAAACTCGAATGATGACCATTGCTGATATTTTTGATGCACTTACCGCGGCCGATCGCCCTTATAAGGCTGCATTGCCCGATGACAGAGCCCTCGACATTCTTCTGGGAGAAGCTGAGCAGGGGAAGCTCGATCGAAATCTGGTCGATCTATTTATTGATTCTAAAGTGTTTCAATTAAAACAGTAAGCTATCTACAGGGAGGTTATTTGAAACAAGGTGCGATTATTAAATCTGTCATAGTCGTAGTGATGACGTCGCTTTTTGTGATCACGTCTCACACCGGACTTGCTTTTCATGTCAATGAGTTTTGGAACGATATTTTGGTGCGAACCTTGGCGCAACAGGATTCGGTAAAACGAAGCTCGGTAGAGCAAAAATCGGAGCAACAAAACATTGTAATAGTGGATATCGATGATAAAAGTATGCGAGCGATGGAACCCATCGCTGGTAAATGGCCATGGCCGAGAAGTATTCATGCTTCATTGATAGAAGGACTCAGTCGTTATCAACCAAAAGCTATCGTGTTTGATATCTTATTTTCAGTGCAAGATATTTACCGGCCCGATGATGATGCCTACTTTTCGGAAACGATTTCCCATCATTCTATGGTTTATCTGGCCGGTGCAGTATTAACGGATAATGCTCAGACCATTTCACTGGAACAGTACCAGCCGTTTTTGCCCATCGAAAAATTGCCTGAAACATCATCAAATGACAACGCAAGTTTAACGCTTCCCTGGATAGTGCCAGCTGAGCATTGGCAAGTAGGGAGTATCAACTTTTATCCCGATCGTGATGGTATAGGCCGTTATTATAATGTTCGTCAAACGGTTTCAGGTTGGAGCTGGTTAAGTCTACCGGCATTGGTCGCAAGGCAATCAGGCTATTCGCTTCCAGACAAAAATAAGATCCGGCTGCGCTGGTTGAGCGATGATCTTCGACCTTTTGAATCTCTAAGCTACAGCGATTTGTTTGCACATCTCGATCATCCTGATGCTGCCAAACACGGTCAGTTGTTTGCTGATAAAATAGTTATTATAGGAAGCTCTGCGACCGGGCTTTTCGACTCCAGAGCAACGCCTGTGGCTAAAGAATACTATGCCGTATTTATTTTAGCGACGGCTTTGGATAATTTAATTCACCAAAATTATTATCGTGATATTGACGCCAACTGGATTATTAGCCTCGGTATTTTTCTTATAGCCGGCCTCAGCATTTTAGCAATTCGGGTGACATACTACCGGAACCTCTTGACACTCTACTGGCCGTTTTATCTGGGTATTTCTCTGGGATTACTCGGACTGTCGTATCTTTCAGGAGTCACCGGTTATATTTTACCCATCGCTTATTTAATTGTTTATCTTGGCTTTTCGTTGTTAGTGATAACATTGGTGAGAGGATTCTCTGAGTTTATTCAGCGGCAAAGGTTGATCAGTTTATTCAGCCGCTTTATGGATCCACGCGTTGTCAGTCAATTAATCGATAATCAACAACTGGAAGTAACTACGCAAAGTCGTATCTGTACCATTACCGTTTTATTCTCCGACATACGTGGGTTTACCACCTTATCAGAACAGAACTCTGCCGAAGATATAGTCGACTTACTTAATCAATATTTTTCTCTACAGGTCGAAACCATATTTAAATACGGTGGGACATTGGATAAGTTCATCGGTGATGCGGTTATGGCATTTTGGGGGGCGCCTGTTACTGATCATGCTCAATCCGATAATGCGGTAAAAGCGGCACAGGAAATGGTCGAAAATTTAAAGCAGTTTCGTCAGCAGTTGCCCGAGTCATTGCGACAGTTTGATGTCGGAATTGGTCTACATACTGGAGAGGCAGTGGTCGGTATGATTGGCTCTGAAAAGCGTTACGATTATACCGCCATTGGCGATACGGTTAACCTCGCCAGTCGAATCGAGGGGTTAACCAAAGAACGTGCCAGAATTCTGGTGTCGCAATCTTGTGTGGAAAACTGTAAACAAGATTTTAAGTGGGAGTCAATGGGCTCGTTTAACGTTAAGGGTCGAACAGAGCCGGTAAGAATATTTTCTCTGGAGGGAAGTCAGTTATGAAAATTTGTCTAGTAGTTATTATTGTATGTTGGGTTAATATTTGTTGGCCAGATAACAACCAAGCGAAGGTAACGCAAGACACAAACCTGCATCAAAAGCCTTCGGCTCAATCGACTGTGACGGCGCGTTTAAAAACTTCGCAAAAGGTGTCTGTTTTTTCACGGCAGGGAGGTTGGTATCGAGTTTCTTCTGAAAAAGCGAGAGGATGGATCAGGCTATTTTACTTACGGTTCGATTCGCGACGCCCAGACGATGGTCGTTTTGGAGTCGGCGCTTTATTAAAAAGTGTTAATAAGCCAGCGGGTGAAATTACATTAACCACCGGGGTGCGTGGTATCACTGAAAAGCAGCTCAGAGATGCGAAACCTGACTTCGATGCTTTGGCAACCTTGAGCATGAATGGCAGCGATGCAAGTGAAGCGCGTGCATTTGCTAAGACTCAAGGTTTAAAGTCGAAAAAAGTTCGTTATGCAAAGCGCAAGGAGTAAGTCATGAAAGGATTAAAGTTGGTTTTGGGACTGGTCGTTTTATTGATAACAGCTTGCAGCGGTATGGTGATAAATGGCGTCGACTTTGGCAAAGCAATGGACATTAGTGCGAAAGCATTTTCTTCCGGCGACCTATCTGAAAAAAATGAGCGTAACATGGGCGCGCAGATGGTTGCAATTGTGCTAGGAAGTGCTCCTGTTCATTCCAATAAGGAATTGCAAAGCTACGTCAACCGGGTGGGATACTGGGTTGCGCTTCATTCTGAAAGACCCAAACTTGAATGGCAGTTTGCAGTGGTCGATACATCGGCAGTTAATGCGTTTGCCATGCCGGGTGGTTTTGTTGTTGTTACTTCGGGCATGTTGGACCTGTTATCGAATGAAGCGGAACTTGCAGCGGTGTTGGCGCACGAGATTGCTCATGTGAACAATCGACATTATTTAAAGGCGATGGAAAAAATGGAAAGTCTGTCGCTGGCCAGTGATATTGCTTTTTTTGCGGGCGATGTCTATCAGGCGAATCGGGGAGACAATAATCGTGAGTTTTACCGTAACAAGGCGGTTGCGAAAAAACTATTAAACACTACCGCAGAACTTTACTCCAAAGGACTCGAAAGAGGTGATGAGTTTGAAGCCGATTCACACGCGGTGACATTGGTTGCCAGAGCCGGATATGATCCTTATGCTGTGGCCCACGTGCTGCAAAAACTGTCTAGTTTAAGTACTGACGATTCAAACCTGCAGTTGCTTTTTAACTCTCATCCAAAACCAGACGATCGTATCGATTCGGTGCAGGCAACCTTTGACCAGTTAAGTCTGTCTCAAGGCGCAGTGATTGAAAAACGCTTTGTTCAGGTAATGGTATCGGTTGCAAAGTAAGTTGGTTACCTTCAACTTATTCGTTCAACTAAGCGGTAGAAAAAAGTCTGCATCAGCAGACTTTTTTAAGGTGGTGTAAAGCGTGTGTCGTAGTGTTTACAGGGTTCGGCATTTAGCACTCAGTTTAAGCGTGTCGTCAACAACGTCGAACACCTTGTCGTATCCTCCGGCGGTGGTTACGTCGATTTGGTATTGGTAGTTAACCAAAACCTTAGGCACCCCGGAAATTTTATAACGTTTCATTAATTCGAATCCGTCCACCAGCGATTGGCGCGTTTTTTCCGTGTCTTCGAATGCTTTTTTGACGTCAGCTTCGTTCAGCCCAGCTTCGGTGAATAACTGCAATATATTATTGATTTGTTTTTGCTCGTGAATAATGGCGAAAAGTTTCGGTTTGATTTGATCCAGTACGCCCAGTCGTTCTGCGATGTAGTGACTGACAACGAAGACGGTGAATTGCTCGCGACCCAAGTCAGTCGGTACGGCAATAAAGTTTACGTCGTCCGCTTTGGATTTTTTCCAGGCTTGCAAATGTTCTTCCAGCTTGTAGCAGTGCGGACACTGGTAGGCGAAAAATTCGATGACAGTAGGCGTCTCACAACTGTCTTGAACATCAACTTCTTCATAGCCCTGAGCTAAAGCACTGGCGCTGGGTTGTTGGTGATTGTGCCCCTGATGGTCGTGTTCATCGTGGGTGTCGGTTTTTTGCGGATTGGCGCTGGCGTCTTTTCCACTATCAGAACTTTGTTCAGCGACGGGCATTGCTTCCTTAGGTTCAGGTTGGGTTTCGCTGTTACAGGCTGAAATAAATGCAATTGACAAAACGGTTAGAAATAGTCGCACAAAAATCTCCAAGTTTAATAAGGGGTTAAGCGATACTTTAGAAGCATTTGGCTAAAGTGTTGACGCATTATAAACATAAATTGACGCAGTCGGCATCCATTGTCATTTAAAGAGAAAAACAACCGACGTATTAGTTTTCTTTCCAATAAATAACACGGTCACTGCCACGATGCCTACCGAAGCCAACCGTTGCTTGAGGGTTGTCGATATTGCCGTCGCCATCCCAATCGAAGACCAGCCAGTTGACAGCACTTAGATCAAAGGCAATGTTTACTTCGCCAGAATTACCCAGGCCGGGTGGTGAAAGCCAAAATCCTTCGGCGCTGGTTGACTCTCCTGAACTTAACGCTGTGGCTGCTCCTGGGAACGTCACAGCGGTTTCGCCGGAATTGAGGTCTCCCTGATAACTGCCAGGTACAAAGGTTAATTGAGAGTCGATATAGGTGGTGCAATTATCGGCAGTGTTGATGCTCCAATTGGTTCCATCAAAAAATTCAGTGAATAAAGGTACCCGCATCGTTTCGATTTCAGAGCCGTAGCTTGTGGTCAGCTGCAGTCGCCCCAGCCGTTGTTCGACATCTGCGGAGTTAACATTACCCGCGACGCCGTCACTGTCGACAGCATTGATATCGACTCTCAGATTGAATGGAGCACTGAAAGCGTCGAATTGGTAATTGACTCCACTGATGAGCAGTCCGGTTGCCTGGCCATTGGTATCAAACACCGGCGATGGCAAGGGATCGGTTTGTGTTGTACCACTGGCGGTTGTCGAATTGGTGACATCATAGCCGCTGATAGAAAGCGTTCCTGCTTCGAGTTTTGCGAAATCAGCGTCGTAATTTTGTGTAGCCGCACCGTTGCTGTTTCTGGCCTGCACATTGAAAGTAATCGAGTCGCTCTGGCCAGTTTTGGTCAACCCGGCACTGCCATTATTAAAACCAGCGTAGCTGAAGGCGGTACACTGAGCTTGAAAGTTGTCGGTGATGGTTAAGTCAAAGCTCGCTGGTATAAATCGGCCGATGTTATTTTTTGAGCCGATAACATTATCTGCCGAGCCCATAAAGTTAGTGGTGATGGCGTCGATGGTGAGAATGCCGACTTCACTCCAATCTTGCGAGAAGGTAACACTGCCTTCACCGGCAGTGCCAACGGCGGAAAAGTTGCCAAAGTTGACAGTCGTATCGCCGAGGACGCCGACGGAATTTGAAACCAGCTGAGCTTGCGGAGTCAGCGATATGTCTGGCGCGGCCGATGGAATATTCACGATGTTTGGCGTTACCGAATTATCCGATAAATCGGCACCGTTATCGGGTATTCCATCGTTGTTGGTATCGTCAGCAGCTTGCCAGTTAACACTGCGCAAGGTCATGTTGAAGGCATTTCCTGCCGTTTCATACACCGCTGAACTACCGGAAGTTGCGTCTGGATTGCCTTGAGCGCTTATGTCGTAACCGAATGGTCGCACCACAAAGGGCGAAATTCCACCAATCACTTCATCGCTGTTGCCACTTGTAGGATCGCCAATTCCAATGTCGTCTTTGGCGAAAAACTGAATTTGACCCACGTCGTTATATTGCACAGAGAGTGTTGCAATACCGTTGGTGAACCCTACTGTTTGACCGCTTGAAGCTGGCTCGCTGGTCGCAATGCTTGTTCCGTCGATATTAATTTGCGTCGGGCTGGTGGCGGGCGAATTGTAGTTAGACCAAAAGTTAATGGTTTTATTGCCTGTGTACTCTTCGATGACGCCGCATTCGGGTTGCGTTGGTGTTTGACCAGCCGCGGTGAGTTGTACGTTAAACGGGCGACCGGCAACTTGAGTTGCAATGGGCGATGGCGAGGCAACAAAACCGAAAGGACGAAATATTATCACGCCCTCTGAATCGTCATCACTGGCGGGGCCTTCAGCCACCGCCAGGTTTACCGACTCATCGTGAGTATCTTCAAAATAAAGGGTGATGGTTCCCTGGTCGGCTGGCGTAAATTGATAACTGGCGGCGCCGTTGTCGTCACCTGCCGTGTCAGATAAGGTTCCCTGTGCAGGATCGCTGCTATTACCGCTATTGTCGACGGTAAACCAGTTGCCGTTGCTTGTACTGGTGTTTAAATTAACCAGCCCATTGTAGCCGGTCAGTATATTGCCGCCGGTGTCGAAAGCGGTAATTGAAACGGCTTCTCTGAGACAGTTAATGCCCGCGCCATCGTGATTGATCACGAAGTAAGAGACACCACAGTATTCGGTGATATTTACCTGCGCATTGTTGAGTTCGTAATACTCATCACTGTCGAAGATTCCCCGACTGACGCGAAAACGAATGTGGGTATTGCCACTGATAAAGCCTGAAATGTCGTAGGTAAAGATACCGACAACATCGTTTCTAAATTCTTGTAAAGTGGTGTAACTGCTGCCATCACTGGAAGCTTCAATGAATAACCGGTCGTTGCCTTCAAGTGAGTTCGATGAACGTAAGTCGATGCGCAGTTCGGCACTCAGTGCTTGCGACAAGTCCATGGATCGTGCAATTGACGGGTCGTTTCGGTTGGTATTTTGAATTCTTAAATAACCGCCGGTAATTCTGATATCGCCGGAACCGGCAGCGTTGTTGTCGCCGACTTCCTGCCAGGCACTGGAAAAGTTTTTATTGCCATCATTGTTGCCATAAGATTGAACACTGAAATCGTCGGTAAAGTCAAAAGGGCAAGTGGTTGATGCGGAGCAAGGATGTATGTCGAGATACGACTGCATTACCTGACCATGCGATAACGTTGATGAGAAGATGCGTACTTCGTCAATATCCCCATCAAAATATCGGCCTCCAAAGAATTGGTCCTGGCCAATTTGCAGTGGGTCCGTATTTTGTGGCAGCGTTCCATTCCAAGCCGACCGTCCTCGTTCGACACCGTTAATATAAATGATTTGCTCGCCATCTCGAAACGTCAGACTAATGTGGTACCAGTTGCCCGCCTGGATATTGGCTCCAGTTGTTACCAGATTGGATGCGCTCCACCACCAAAAGATTTCACCGCTTGGATTTAAATGAAACTCGTAATTTTCATCTTTGGATAAAATAGTTTTTAAGCCAGATCCCGGGATACTGTCTGGCTTCATCCAAAGGGTAATGGACAGATTGCTAGATATACTGAGTAAAGGGTCGTGATCGATCTGTAAATAACTGTTGCTGCCATCAAATTGGCCGTAGCCGCAGGTGCCAGGGTCGCCGGTTCTAGCTGGTGCCAGGTTGTTGGTTAACGCGCCCGAGTAAGACGTCATATTGAGCCCGTTTCCGGACAGATCGCTAACCTCTCCAGGACTGCCATCCCAGGTAGTTTCATCCATGCGCCAATATGCGGTAGCGGGTGGCAACGCTTCCGGACATACCCGATCGTCGCCATTCCAGCGTCGGCCGGCCAATTGATTGTCATAAATGAACAAGACTTCGCCGGCGTTGAGCTCATTATCGAAAAGAACCAGTTCATCAATCAGACCCACCCAAACTTGATTGATGTCGAAATCGCCACCAACAACGTCTTGCTCCTGTCCAATGATCAGGCCGTTGGTGATAACTTCCATGGTGTTTCCACCATCGGCATGAGTGGTGCAGCCAACGAGACTGGAATCCAGATAAAGGCAGGTTTCGGAATTGGAACGATCGCGGGTCCAGACCAGATGATGGAAGTTGCCGTCGTTAATAGCGTAGGGCAGGGTAATACGCGTGTTATTGTCAAAGAATGGGTTGCTGCGGACGCTCGGCCAGAAAGTCGAAGCGCCGTCGAAATACATGACCGCTTCATTCAGTTCGCTGTCACTTTTTGAGGCGGATAAAATTGTTTGGTCGGCATTTCTATTGCTGGTCACCCAAACCGAAATGCTCCAGTCATCCAAACCGTTCAGCGATTCATGATCGAGTCTAATGTAATCTTCGACGCCTGCTGCGGTAAAATCTGCGGCGTTACATAAAAAGCCGGCGGTTGGCTGACTGTTGAAAGCGATACCGTGGTGGGCGTTACCGCTACTGTCTCTGACTTCTTGTGGATTGGAGGCCCAGGCCAGCTCGTCAAAACGCCATTCGGCGACGAGTCCAGTGGGAGCCGAACTTACAATGGTATCGACGATTACATCATCGACGTGCCAGTAGTCGAAATCACTGCCACTGCCCTGATTTAGATTAAAGCGAATTCGGAGACCATTGTGAAGTGCATCCGCAGGGAGGCCCGCGGCATAATTGAAAATTTCACCTTGAGTACCACCCCCGGGATAAACAATAAGTGTGTTCCAGTTGTTTGAGTTATTGAGGTATTGAACGGTCAAATTTTCGCCGTTTTCAGGGTTTTCACTGAAACTGTCAGAACCGCGTCTGACCCAGAATCGAAGATCCGCAGCGGTCGCTGTTGCATCGATGACATTTGACGTAATAGTGACTGTGTCCCAACGCAATCTTAAAGAGCGGTTGCCGGAGTTGGACGTTTCATTGCCTATACTGGCATTCCCGCCATTGCTGTTAACGGTCCATTGGGCAAGGTTTCCCTCAAAATCGTCGCTGAACACGATAACGGCATTGGCAGACATGGATATGACCAAGGCAAATCCTGATAGTATTCCGACGACAAGCTTGTTAATACGCAGCATTTACGAACAACCCGAGGTATTTGATTTTTATGATAATTAACAATCTGAGTATACATCGTTTGCCAAATTTAGCCTAAAAAGCCACTTGAAAGGTGGTTTTGCTCCGATGATAGGCGGTTGATTTTACAGTCTTTTAGGTTCAACAGAGGAGTGCGAGCACTCCACAAACAAAAAGAGGGTCGGAAGTGCTGTTATAAGGCTGTTCTGGTTGGCTAGGTCAGGGCGCTTCTCGCTTCGTTGAGATCTTCGGCCAACTCATCAACTTCGTGGACGTCCACCTCGGGCGACATACCGAGTTTTGCGAACGCAGGGACGCTATCCCAACTGACGTTGGCGAGAGGATGATCGGTTCCAGCATAGCTTTGTAAATTCGCGACTGTGACCAAATCGACGTAATCGGCGGACCCTTCGTGCTCTCGTTCTAAATTCAGATACCCCAGTGGAACTGCGACAAGGTCTTCGGGGAAATCCCAGGTTTTTAGAATGGCTGTACCTATTTTGGGGTGAAGCCGCTGAATGATTTTGTCCAGAACCCCCTCGTGTTCAAGTATTTCAGGTGTGTCCTCGGCGCAAGTGAGAATCGGTAAAGTGCCAATTTCATGAACCAATCCAGCCAACATCGCTTGATCGGGCTTTAGATTGGTGTAGTGGCTGGCCAAAACCTGGCAAATAGAAGCGACCTCGATGGAATGTTCCCAAGTTACTCGCAACTTGGCATCGACCTGGTCGTTGGTCGCCTGAAACATCTGCTCCATGGCCAAGCCGGTCGCCAGGTTTCGAACGAAGGCAATGCCCATTCGGGTGATGGCCAGCTGCAGGTTGTCAACGACTACACGGCCTCGAAGCAAAGGGCTGTTGGCGACTTTGATAACGCGAGCGGCTAGAGCCGCATCTTTGGCAATTTCGTCTGCGATTAACGAAGAGCTCGCTTCCGGGTTTTCGACGGCTTCTCTGATTCTCAATGCGACTTCAGGTAATGTCGGTAAAGTAAGTCGGTCATTTTTAATGGCATCGAGCAGTTCGGATAAAAATGTTTGTTCCAGACTCATAAGCTTTCTTTTTGTTGGTGAATGATTAAAACCTCAACTTCAGTATAGGCATATTTTCGTCGGTACACTGAATTTTTCGTGTATTTTCAATACTATCCTTACAATGCCCTAATACGAAAGTTTGGTTGTTCTTGCTCGCACTGCAAACCACCTCTCCGACTTTCTTGTCATCGCCGTAGATGGCAGCACCAGGAGCGGGCAACGTTTGCTCTTCGCCTTCGAGACATCGCAAACGCGACTTTAACGTTCCTTTGTAGTGCATTCTCGCGACCACTTCTTGTCCAGTATAGCAGCCTTTATCAAAACTCACTGCGCCCAGCTTCGGCAGATTTAGATTGTGGGGCAGAAATGTTTCGACGGTTTCTGAATAGAGGCGGGGCAAGCCAGATTGAATATCGTTAACGAGCCACTCGTCGTAAGGTTTTGATGAGAGGTCATTGTTGTTCCACAATGTCTTGGCATCGGGCAAAGGCAAAACCAATAACGATCGATCTCTGTCCCAGTTGATTTGCAGGCCATTGTGTTTTTGAGAAGTTGCCAAATCTTGTTGGCTCCCAGCATGGTCGATACCCGTTACCGCGTACTCGTCGCAAGGTGCGATATCGACGTTATAAAATACTGAATATTTTTTTAGGTGCTCGATGGTCGAAGGCATAAGTTCTTCTGGCAGGATGAATAAATATCGGTCGGCTTCTGCTGCGACAAGAAACAAAGACAACATTCGGCCCTTGGGATTACAGATGGCCGACAGTTGGCTTTGATGGGAAGACACTTTTTCGATGTCATTTGTCAACTGGCCCTGTAAGAACTTGACGCGGTCATCGCCCGATACTGAAAAAACAGAATAAGACGTTAGATCGTAACGACTGGGCGATCTGGAGTTACTTGAGTGCGAATCGTTTATTGAGTCTTTGACTAGCTGTCGCCACTGATTGAGCATTTTATCTCCTCGAAGAATGTTTGCACTTGCTTATCGGGCAAGGTTACATTAATTTAAGCGCCATTCAATACAAAGGTTGAGCGATTTGCAAGTATGTCTCATTCGTACGATATAAAGAAAATCATCTGGACTTGTCGGCGCGGAATGCTCGAGCTGGATGTTATTTTGATTCCGTTCGCGAAACAGTACTTTGAGCAGCTGTCGGAGCAGCAACAAGCGGTGTTTGTGCGACTGTTAGACGAAGCAGACCCCGATTTGTTTAACTGGTTGATGGGACATGGAAAACCCGATGACAGTGAACTGGCAGAGATGGTCGTTACCGTGCGCGATAGAACGAACGTTTCGATAAAGGGAAGTTAAACCTCTTTGTACTTTTCCAACCAACTGGGCAAGTTGTTTTACTTTTACACTGCGGTATTTCAAAGCTTTGTAATTGTCGGATTCTGGATGATACCCGTACCGACCACCATTCTTTGGTATTTTAGTCTGGCATCGATACTGTTGACCGGTGTGGCGCTTTGGGTTTTTAGAGCAAGATTCAAAGCCTGTACTTTGGCCATTCGTGAAGGTGTCTGGTGGATTCAATGGCACAATGAGTCGGTAGAATCGGTGACACCGTTATCGACTTCACGACTGTTTCCCGCGTGTATGATGCTCGCTATTCGGCGCAGTGATAAAAGCCGTTGCTATTTGTTTTTCTGGAAAGACGTTTTAGGAGAGAGTCGCTTTCGGGCTTTATCACGTGAATTGCATCGTTATTTTTATCTAAAAAGCAAATCGATTCGCCGCTAATAACGTTACTGATTATCATTTTGGATGATGGTATCGACGGCCTCATCTAACAGATTGGGATAGTTCAAGGTATGGTGCAGACCACGACTTTCTTTTCTAAGCTTGGCACATCTGACCATCAATTCAGCTACTTGAACCAGGTTTCTCAGCTCAAGCAAATCGTTGGTAACGCGAAAGTTGGCGTAGTATTCGGCGATTTCCTGTTTCAGCAGTTCGATTCGTCGTTCTGCTCGCGCCAGACGCTTGTCGCTACGAACGATTCCTACGTAGTTCCACATAACTTGGCGCAGTTCGTGCCAGTTGTGCGTTATAACAATTTGTTCGTCTGAGTCGGTTACCCGGCTGTCGTCCCAGTCGGGAATATTTTCTTCTATGGGCGTTTCGTCGAAATGGCGTTCGATGTCTTCGGCCGCGGATTTCGCAAATACCAGACACTCCAGCAAAGAATTACTGGCCATGCGATTTGCGCCGTGAAGTCCTGTACAGGCGACCTCTCCGATGGCATAAAGTCCCGGAACCTGGGTGCGACTTTTGAGATCGACGGTTACACCACCACAGGTGTAATGGGCCGCGGGCACCACCGGAATCGGTTGTTGTGTAATATCGATGCCAAGGTCGTTGCATTTTTGATAGATATTGGGAAAATGCGATCGAATAAAATCGGCGTTTTTATGTGAAATGTCGAGAAACATGCATTCGGCTCCCAGCTTTTTCATTTCATGATCAATGGCTCGGGCGACGATATCCCGCGGTGCCAAGTCAGCCCGCTCATCGTAATCGGGCATAAAACGACTGCCGTCCGGGCGCTTCAACACCGCGCCTTCACCTCGCAACGCCTCAGAAATTAGAAATGATTGAGCTTTCGGGTGATACAGACAGGTGGGGTGGAACTGGTTAAACTCAAGGTTAGAAACATTGCAGCCAGCGCGCCAGGCCATTGCAATTCCGTCGCCCGAGGCAACGTCCGGGTTACTGGTGTAGAGATAAACTTTGCTTGCGCCTCCGGTTGCCAAAATGACAAAGCGGGCTTTAAACACTTCGACCATGCCACTGTTCAGATTCAGAGCGTAAGCACCGACACAACGTCTTTGATTTTGTTCTTCCTGGCTGATGATCAGGTCGATGGCGTTATGACTTTCAAACAACGTAATGTTGCTGCGTTGTTTTACTGCACCCACCAGCGTGGTCGATACTGCTTTTCCGGTAGCGTCAGCAGAATGAATGATGCGCCGGTGACTGTGGCCTCCCTCGCGGGTTAAATGGTATTTGGGTTGTCCTTGCTCATCGGCTTCGGTACTGAAAGCAACCCCTTGTTCAATTAACCATTCGATGGCTTGTTTTGAGTTTTCAACGGTAAAGGTTACCGCTTTTTTATCACATAATCCGGCGCCAGCAATCAAGGTGTCTTCTACGTGTGACTCGATGCTGTCTTTGGAGTCGAGTACGGCAGCAATACCGCCCTGGGCATAAAAGGTGGAGCCCTCGGTCAGCTCAGCTTTGGACAAAACAGCTACGCTACCCAAGTTCGATAAGTGCAGGGCAGCGGAAAGCCCAGCTGCACCACTGCCAATAACCAGGACGTCGTGTTTGAATTGAGACATTGAGCTTCCTTAAGGGACTTAAAGTGTGCAAAGTGGCGGTTAAAAATTAAACATTTTCAATTGTTTGTTGAAAAAATGCATGGTTTTTACCAAGTTTTTGTCATTTTTTTAATCTGACTGTCATAATTATAAAAAATTTACTCAACAAGTACGAACTTAACTTGTACATCAAGGTCATAACATGACAATGAATAATAACCTGACACTCAGGAGGAGGTATTATGAGTGCCGGGAACGATAAGGAGCTGGTGGCGCGAGTCCAACAAGGTGACAAGCGGGCTTTTGACTTATTAGTTAAAAAATACCAGCACAAAGTTTTCAGTTTAATTTCGCGACTGGTTCGTGAACCAGCAGACATTGCCGATGTGGCTCAAGATGCTTTTGTAAAGGCATATCGTGCGTTACCCAATTTTCGTGGTGACAGTGCGTTTTATACCTGGCTGTACCGAATTGCGGTCAATACCGCCAAAAATCATCTGGTTGCACAAGGTCGCCGTCCACCTGACTCGGATGTCGATGCCACAGAAGCCGAGCAGTACAGTGGTGTGGATGCATTAAAAGACGTTGGTTCTCCCGAGCGATTGGCGCTGCGTGATGAGTTAAAAGCCCGCGTTTATGAGTCGATCGAAGACTTGCCAGAGGATTTACGCTCGGCCATTACCTTGCGAGAAATGGAGGGGATGAGCTACGAAGAAATTGCCGAGGTGCTAGATTGTCCGGTAGGGACGGTGCGTTCGCGGATATTTCGGGCTCGAGAGGCGATTGATCGGAACATTCGGGAGTTGCTGTAGTCGAAGTTTAGGTGAAAGCCTTCGATAGCATTTGTTTGCCAAAAACATAAGTTAAACTTTTTGCGGCAAGTTGTAATTTTGATGGCGTGAGTGGATTTGGCACAGCTCGAAAATTTGAACGATTATTGAACTTTCAAGTATTCTGGGCGTCTTTACTCTACGAAGATTGTCAGATCTGGCTGATTGAAGTGGCTGTTCGAGTGATTGACTTGAATGTAGGCTGCCGAATAAAAAGCAGAGAGTTGTCTCTCAAAGCCAGTTGCCAGAGAGTGATTGGCTTAAATAATTAGAAACATCGCGATGGTAGCAGGTTGATTGCCAGGCGAGATACTGGGGTTGGTTGAAACTATGAAGCATGATGATGTGAATAAAACTCTTTCGGCGTGGATGGACGATGAGACGTTGTCGGATCAGGTTAATGACGCTCTTTACCAAAAGCTAGTGGATTCTAAAGAAGGTGGGCGGTCTTTCGAATCTTTTCACGCTATCCGGGCTGTTTTGAGTAATGAGTCATCAACACATTGGCAGGCTGGGTTCAGTGAACGTGTCGCTGCAGCAATCGCCGATGAGCCAACTGTTTTAGCACCCAGAACGACCTCGAAGACGAAAAAAATGTTCACTGGTTGGGCCGTTGCTGCGTCAGTAGCTTTGAGCGTCGTTATCGGGGTGCAGTGGTATCCGGGTGAGCAAGCTGGTAATCATGTCGGACCGATGGTCACTGAAAGCAATGAACTTGAGCCGAGCGATAATATGTTGGCCGAGTATCACGTAACTGGCGAAGAAAAGGCTCAGCTTGAACGCATTAATACCATTTTCAATAAGTTTGCGCAGTCACCCCAGACTGCAAGTGGGGCATTGCCCTATGTGCGTTTAGTCAGTGGTGAGCAAGTTAAGACGTTCCGAATGACGCCGCGTCAATTTCAGCAAGTCATGGTTGAGCTGGAAAAACGCAACCGAGAGGCTGAGCGAAAAGCAAAATTGGAGCTTAATCAGCCGGAGCCATAAACGGTTTCTCGAAATCGCTTTTTCAATAATTGAGTTGTAATTTAACCATCAAGCCCCCATTCTTTTGGGGGTTTGTTGTTTTTAGAAGATTTAGAATGAGCCATTCATTTCACAAAGAAATCGCTGAGGTTGTTGATAGCAACGATGAGTTTGCCTGGATTTCTGCGACCAGTCAGTCGAGTTGTGGCGGTTGCAATGCGAATTCTACCTGTGGCGTCGGGATATTGAGTAAAGTTTTAGGTAAAAAACGCCTGATATTTAAGCTGCCGAATAAGGTTGCTGCAAAGCCTGGTGATCAGGTGGTTGTTCAGGTGCCAAGTTCAGGGATGTTTGTGGCAGCGCTACTGCTTTACATTTTGCCATTAGCCTTCATGTTCGTGGCCGCAGCAGGTGCCCAGCAACTGGGCTTTTCCGAAGGGATTGGTGTCTTGCTTGGGGTCTCGGGCCTGCTGTTGGGACTTTTGCTAGCTCGCTTGTTATCCCACTATCTGAAACGCTCTACGTTAAATCAGATAGAAATCATTGCGGTTAAAACGCCTAATATGGTGTTACAAATTGAGTGACACTATTTTATTGGGGCAAGGTCTGAATGGTCAGCTTACCAGTATTTATTTTGGGTGGTTTGAAAATAATAGGTTGTACACAACAACGGTATTTGAAGGAGACGTAAACAGTGAAGCTAACTAAAGTCGCTTTTATTTTCGTGCTGGGGCTAATGTGTGGCCTTGCCAATGCAGCCCTACCTGACTTTACAAAGATTGTTGAAGAAGTGAAAGATTCGGTTGTGGTTATCACAACTGAGGTTGAAAGCCGCGGGAGAGAAGCCTCCGGACCTTCGGGCTCAGGATTTATTATCGATTCTGATGGTTATGTATTGACCAACCGGCACGTCATTCATGGTGTCAGCTCAATTTATGTTCAGCTAGTGAACAAAAAGGTCTATAAAGCCGAGTTGTTGGGCGAAGATGCAGATTCGGACATTGCGTTGCTAAAAATCGACGCGCCTGATTTAAAGAAAGTGCGTATTGGAAACGTCGAGAAGCTCAAGGTCGGCGCCTGGGTGCTGGCTTATGGAGCGCCATTCGGTCTTGAGCACACAGTAACCGCTGGAATCGTCAGCGCTAAAGGACGAAGTCTGAGTACCGAGCGATACGTACCATTCATTCAAACCGATGCTGCGGTCAATCGAGGCAATTCGGGCGGTCCTTTATTTAACGAAAAAGGGGAAGTGGTTGGTATCAACTCACAGATTTTTAGCATGACTGGCGGCAATATGGGCCTAGCTTTTGCTATTCCGATGGATTTGGCCATGGAAGTGGCAGAGCAGTTAAAAGAAAATGGTGTAGTAAAACGTGGTTTTCTTGGTGTGACCTATCAGGAAGTCAGCTATGACCATGCGAAAGCCTTTGGCATCGAAGAGGTTAAAGGCGCCTTGCTAACTTCCGTTTCTGAAGGGTCTCCGGCCGAAGAAGGCGGGCTACAAGTCAGTGATATTGTCCTCGAGGTCGACGGAAAAGAAGTGATCAGCGCTGCCGATTTACCCTTTTTAGTGGGGCGTATTAAACCGGGAAAAGAAGTCGATATGCTGATTTTACGGGAAGGTCGTGAGAAAACGCTTGAGGTTACCATTGGTGAACGTCCGGGGGCGCAGGTTGCCGCACAAAGAGAACCGGGCTCCGATGCGAGTGCATCGCTAGGGTTAACGGTTGTAGAGCTGGACGATCGCATTATGCAGGCCGCTGATGTGAGTTATGGCGTGTTGGTTCGAGACGTTCGCGCCGGAGCAGCCAGAGATGCGGGGATCAGAGAAGGTGATATTCTGCAGATGTTGAACCAACAGCGAATCACCAGCATTGAAGATTACCAGGAAGCGCTCGAAAGTTTGCCTGAAGTAGGGTCGATTGCGGTTCTTGTGAACCGTCGTGGCTACGGTCCTAGATTCCTGGTGCTCAAGCTGGGCGATGAATAAAGCAAAAATAATGGGCCGTGTGGCCCGTTCCCCTGCCTTTGTTGGTTAAAATACGTTAGAATCGGCGCCTTTTTGGTAAAATGTCACGCTGGAGTGGCCGAAAAGGCGCATAATACCAGCATTACAGGGTTTTCAGGCTAGTCAAATTTATGTCATACACACAGTACATTCGAAATTTTTCGATCATCGCTCACATTGATCACGGTAAGTCGACGCTTTCAGACCGCCTGATTCATTTTTGTGGCGGTTTAACCGATCGTGAGATGGAAGAGCAAGTGCTCGACTCAATGGATTTGGAGCGTGAACGTGGGATTACGATTAAAGCCCAGAGCGTCACGCTTGACTACAAAGCCAAAGACGGAAATACCTACCAGCTGAACTTTATTGATACACCCGGGCACGTCGACTTTTCATACGAAGTTTCTCGCTCACTTGCTGCGTGCGAAGGTGCGCTATTGGTGGTCGATGCCGGTCAAGGCGTTGAAGCGCAGACCGTGGCGAATTGTTACACTGCCATCGAGCAAGATCTCGAAGTAATACCGATCCTCAATAAAATTGATTTACCGGCCGCCGATCCAGACAGAGTTGCTCAGGAAATCGAAGATATTGTCGGTTTGGACGCAACCGATGCGGTCAAGTGCTCGGCAAAAACAGGTGTAGGCATTCAAGATGTGCTCGAAACCATTGTTAAGTATGTTCCTGCTGCAAAAGGCGACGACAAGGCACCGCTTAAAGCCTTGATTGTTGATTCATGGTTCGATAACTATTTGGGTGTTGTCTCATTGGTTCGAGTCATGGAAGGCACCCTTGAAGCCGGCGAGAAAATGTTGGTCATGTCAACGGGTAAAACGCACCTGGTGGATCAGGTCGGTATTTTTACACCAAAACGAAAAGAGACTGGAAAACTGCGCGCAGGTGAAGTTGGCTATGTGATTGCAGGCATAAAGGATATTCTTGGTGCACCTGTCGGTGATACCTTAACCAATGCAAAAAATCCTTCAACCGAGCGTTTACCCGGATTTAAAAAGGTAAAGCCACAGGTTTATGCTGGTCTGTTCCCGGTATCGTCTGATGATTATGAAAACTTTCGTGACGCATTGAGCAAATTGAGTTTGAATGATGCGTCATTATTTTTCGAACCAGAAAACTCGACCGCGCTTGGGTTCGGATTTCGTTGTGGCTTTTTGGGAATGCTGCATATGGAAATCATCCAGGAGCGACTGGAACGCGAGTACAATCTTGATCTCATTACAACTGCACCAACGGTAGTGTTTGAAATTGTCAAAAACGATGGTGAAGTGGTTTACGTTGATAACCCATCTAAATTACCCGAGCCGGGCGAAATTTCTGAGATGCGAGAGCCGATCGTTGAAGCGAGTATTCTGGTCCCGCAAGATTACTTGGGCAATGTAATTACTCTGTGTGTCGAGAAGCGCGGTGTTCAGAAAAATATGCAGTACGCAGGCAATCAGGTGGCCCTGACTTATGAATTGCCGATGAATGAAGTGGTTCTCGACTTCTTTGATCGGATCAAATCGGTGAGTCGTGGATACGCTTCGCTGGATTATAATTTTGTTCGTTTTCAACCCGCTTCTCTGGCACGACTCGATATTATGATTAACGGTGACAAAGTTGATGCGCTGGCAATGATCGTTCATAAAGAACAAGCATTTTATCGAGGCCGCGAACTGGTCGAGAAAATGAAAGAGCTGATACCACGACAAATGTTTGAAGTGGCCATACAGGCGGCCATTGGTAATCAAATTGTTGCTCGCTCAACGGTTAAAGCGCTGCGCAAAAACGTAACTGCAAAATGTTACGGTGGTGATGTCAGTCGTAAGAAAAAATTACTGCAAAAACAAAAAGAAGGTAAAAAGCGAATGAAGCAAGTGGGTCGCGTTGAAATCCCGCAAGACGCTTTTTTAGCCGTACTACAAGTTGGAAAAGATTAATCATTTTTGGGACCGTTAGCACCTATGGACTTTAAAACAATACTAATAATTGCGTTTGTCGTATCTTCGGTTGTCAGTGGCTTAGATAAGTGGGTTTGGTCAAAACAACGTAAAGATGCGTTGGAAAAAGCGAAAAGTAAAAAACGTAATTTAAGTTTTGATGACGCTGAGAAAATTCTAGCGAAGCCTGAGTATGTCAATTACGCCGACTCAATTTTTGTCCTGAGTTGCGTGGTCGCAGTGGTGTGGTTAATGTTGCCAAACTTTGAATTGATTCTTGTGGTTGCTTTGGGTATCAGCTTCGTAATTACACTGGTTGAAAAACTCTACCTCGAAAAAAAGAGCCAATTAAAAGTTGAGGCTCTGTACCAACAAAAGACACATCCGGATGAAAAAGAGATTGAAGCGGTTAAGAAGCTACCTTGGTGGATCGATTACGGCTGGTCATTCTTTCCGCTGTTGTTGGTGATAGTGATGCTTCGCTCATTTTTTTATGAGCCATTTAAAATACCGTCGGGTTCAATGCAGCCGACCTTATGGATCCACGACTTTATTTTGGTTAACAAATTTGAATACGGACTGCGTTTACCGGTAACCAAAACCAAAATTACCGATGGTTCGAAACCAAAAAGAGGCGATGTCGTTGTATTTCGAGCGCCGCATGAGCCAGAGAAGGATTACATTAAGCGGCTGATTGCACTGCCCGGCGATACGGTTTATTACACGCCGGAGCAACGAGTTCTGATTAAGCCCGACTGTTCTTCGGAAACTTTGGCAAATGAGGTCAAACAAGCCGGACTGATTTGTGGTGAAAAGAACTTAATTGAGCACTCTTTAGTCGAGGCTCAAGGCTTTGATAAACAGGATATTTATCAAGAAAATCTCGCTGGCGTAACACATAATATTCTAATCGATGCAGGCGTTAAATCCGCGCGTGAAGATATGTATGTAAGAAATTGGGAAAGTGAATTTCTTCGTATCAAGCGAACCTATCCAGATGTGACCAAGCGGATTTTTCACGCGCAAACCAATACTTACTTTGAAGACTGGAAAAATGGAGTGGTTGTTCCTGAAAATAATTACTTCGTAATGGGGGACAACCGTAATGGCAGCAGCGACAGTCGCTTCTGGGGGTTCGTCCCTGAAGCGCGGATGGTTGGCAAAGCCGAGGCAGTCTGGATGCATCTGGAATTTGGGTTCGAAGACAAAGGCGGAATACTGAGCTATATTCCTACTGGTGTTAATTTTGACCGTGTGGGTGGGATTGAATAAATGATGAAACGTATTCGAGGGGGCAGCATGTTGAACAATCAGAAAGGCGCAACCATGTGGCAGGTTTTGTTTGTCGGTGGCATGGTTGGAATTTTTGTTTATGTGGGTATTGTTTTAACGCCTGTTTATATCGAGTTGATGGGCGTTCGAAAAGCGCTAACCACGTTACAGACATCCGGAATCGTAGGCACAAAATCAGAAATAAAAAAGCGCCTTGATGCCAACTTCTTAATTGATCAGGTGAAAACAGTTAAAGCGAAAGATGCTGAGATTAAACAGTTAAGAAATGGGAAGAAAGAAGTCTCCATTTTATTTAGCTCAAAAGTACAGGTGTTCGGCAGTTTGCATTTATTAGTTGAATCTCGCGAAACTGTAGAACTTTAGAGTGTCCTCGATGCGCCAATACCAAGCTCTGTCTCAACTGCAAACCGAAATCGACTATCAATTCCAAGATCTCAAACTTCTTGAACAAGCACTAACCCACAGAAGTGCGAAAGGCGAGCACAACGAACGACTGGAGTTTTTGGGTGACAGCATTTTGGGTTTTGTCACCGCTGCTCGACTGTATGAACTCTTTCCTGATGCCTCTGAGGGGCAAATGACCCGTTTACGCGCTAAATTAGTTAAAGAAAAAACATTGGCGGAAATCGCCTCTGAATTATCTTTGGGTGAATTATTGCGTTTAGGAGGTGGAGAACTGAAAAGTGGTGGCTTTCGAAGAGCGTCAATTTTATCGGATGCGTTCGAAGCGTTGCTTGGTGCAATTTATTTGGACTGCAATATTGATGCGGTGGAACAGGTGATTCATAAGCTGTACGAGCAACGCTTTAAATCCTTGTCGCTTTCTATGGCAGAAAAAGATCCGAAAACACAATTGCAAGAATGGCTGCAAAGCCGCAATAACAATCTGCCAGATTATCAAATTACTCGCTCTGACGGTAAAGATCACAATCGAATTTATTGGGTAACCTGTGCTGTCGATAGCTTGGAAAAGTCAACCGAAGGACAAGGTTCCAGTCGCCGTAAAGCCGAGCAGGCAGCTGCTCAAAAAATGTTGGAGCTATTGTCCCGTGGTTAAGCAATCTATTACTCGATGTGGTTATGTCTCGATTATTGGTCGTCCCAATGTAGGTAAGTCGACACTATTAAATCAATTGCTGGGACAAAAAATCAGCATTACCTCAAGAAAGCCACAAACCACCCGACACCGCATTCTGGGTATCGATACTGAAAATAACACCCAGGTGATATTCGTTGATACTCCGGGACTTCATGTTAAAGAAGCGAGAGCTATTAATCGGTTGATGAACAAAGCCGCCCATTCCACCATTCGCGAAGTGGATATCAATGTTTTGGTTGTTGACGGCACTTTGTGGAATGAAGACGATGAGCTGGCATTGAAGTATGCTATTAACTCCAAGTTACCTACAATTTTATTCGTTAACAAGATTGATAACGTCAAGGATAAAGCAAAACTGTTGCCTCATTTGCAAGAACTTTCCAGCCGACACAATTTTGTTGAAGTGATACCTGGCTCCGCTGAAAAAGGCGATAACGTTGACGTTTTACGAAAGAAGCTTTTCGCAGCAATGCCGCCTGGTGACTATTATTTTCCGGAAGACTCTGTGACTGACCGCAGTTCCCGGTTTCTTGCAGCCGAAATATTACGCGAAAAAATTATGCGTCACTCCGGCAATGAAATCCCTTATTCGGTGACAGTAGAGATTGAAAAGTTCGACTTTGATGAAAAGGGAACCGCACACATCAACGGTTTGATTTTAGTAGAGCGTAATGGTCAGAAGGCTATCGTCATTGGTCATAAAGGTGAACGCCTGAAAGTTATTGGTAGAGACGCCCGTAAAGAAATGGAGCGTCTTTTCGATTGCAAGGTTTATCTCGAAACTTGGGTCAAGGTTAAAGATGGCTGGGCGGATGACGAGCGGGCACTCCGTTCACTTGGGTATGATGAAAATTAAAATGAGTCATGGACGTTAACACTCCCATCTCGTTAATAGTGTTACATAGTCGGCCTTATCAAGACTCGAGCCTCATCGTAGATGCTTTTTCCGAGCAATACGGCCGATTATCCGTTCTGGCAAAAGGAGCGCGCAGTCAAAACCGGGGGAGCACCAGAAACCAATTGCAAATGAGTGCAAAGGTAGAGGCTACTCTAGTTGGTAAAGGCGAGTTAAAGCGGATCCGCCAATTAGAAATGCTCGAGCCTGCAAAATCATTTTTCGGTGAGCAATTCGCGATGGCTTGTTATGTGAGTGAGTTGATTTTGCGGATTACTCAGCCCGGTGAATCGTACCCTTCGATTTATAACCAGCTTGATATTTCATTTAAAGCATTGTCTGTAAAAGTATCGTCGCAACGCTACTTAAGAGAGCTTGAGTGGCTTTTAATTAATGAGTTGGGTGTCGCCGTAGATTTTAACCATGACTCTGCCGGGCAGCCTATTCTTGAAGATCAGTTTTATTTTTTAGATCGTCTGGAGTCGTTTTCAGTATGCGCAAACAGTGATAGCAAACAACTTTCTTTTTCCGGTCGGTTACTCAAACTGATTGCTGAACGTTCGTTTGACGAACCGGAAGTGTTAAAAGCTATGAAGCTACTGAACCGGGAGCTTCTAAGGCCTCACTTAGGCCACATGCCATTGAAAAGTCGCGATCTGTGGATCCAGTGGCGTAATAGCCGCAAAGGACACCAGTAACACAAGGCAACTATAAGCTACAGGCTTCTATAAACATCAGCTAGTTCGTATAATGACAGCAGTTAAAGCACAAGGTTTGAGTTATGAGAAATCCAGTTTTACTTGGCGTTAATATTGATCACATTGCCACGTTAAGAAACGCACGTGGCACCGTGTACCCTGAACCCGTAACGGCAGCTTCTATTGCTGAGCAAGCCGGCGCCGATGGCATAACCATTCACCTTAGAGAAGATCGCCGCCATATAGTGGATCGGGATGTTTTTCTGTTAAAAGAAACCTTGCAAACTCGTATGAACCTTGAAATGGCGGTAACGGAAGAAATGCTGTCGATTGCTGAAAAAGTACAACCACACTATGTATGCCTGGTTCCTGAAAAAAGGGAAGAGTTAACCACTGAAGGCGGACTGGATGTTGTCGCAAACGAGAAAAAGATAGTCGACGCCTGTCAGCGCTTGCATGATGCGGGTATTCAGGTTTCACTGTTTATCGATGCCGATGAGAAACAAATTGATGCTGCCAAGCGATGCAATGCGTCGCTTATCGAGTTGCATACAGGGGCATTTGCCGATGCAACCTCTGAAGAAGAAGCCAGCGAAGAGCTTCGGCGCATACAAAAAGGAGCTGGACATGCTTTCGAGCAAGGCTTACAGGTCAACGCGGGTCATGGATTGCACTATCACAATGTTCAAGCGATCGCCAAGATACCTGAAATTATCGAGCTGAATATAGGACATGCGATTATTGCGCGATCGGTTTTCTCAGGTCTTGCAGATGCCGTTTCTGAGATGAAACGTTTAATGGTCGAGGCGAGACAATGGGCATAGTCGGAATAGGCACCGACCTTGTTGAAATCAGTCGTGTTGAAAAGTCATTGAAACGATTTGGTGATCGGTTTGCGCAAAAAATATTATCAGAGGAAGAGCTGTCATCGAAAAGTTTTAATGTTCAGCCGGTCCACTTTCTTGCGAAACGTTTCGCTGCCAAAGAAGCTTTGATGAAAAGTTTAGGAACTGGGCTGGCAAAAGGTGTGCGATTTGACGACTTCTCTGTTCTTAACGACGAAAGCGGTAAGCCTGTTGTTATCACTCGGGGAAAAGCAGCCGAACTAATGAGCGACATGGGAATAGTCCGATTGCACATCAGTATTTCCGATGAGGAGAATCAGGCCATTGCATTTGCAATAGCCGAAAGTTAATTCTTTGTTTTTTCGGAAATTTCGGTTGCAAGCAAGGTATTTTCCATCAGTGTTGCAACCGTCATGGGACCGACACCGCCGGGCACGGGGGTAATCCATCCGGCATTTTTTGCCGCGGATTCGAAATCCACATCACCAACAACTCTGCCGTCTTCCAACCGGTTTATCCCTACATCGATGACGATGGCGCCAGGTTTTATCCATTCGCCTTTGACAATGCCCGGTTTACCTACGGCAACAATGACCAGTTCCGCTCGTTCTACATGGGCTTTTAAATCGCGGGTAAAACGGTGACATACTGTGGTTGTACAGCCTTTGATCAACAGTTCTAAAGCCATCGGTCGACCGACAATGTTTGAAGCACCGACGATGACTGCGTCCATTCCTCGAATGTCTACGCCTTCGATGGATTCGAGCAACGAGACTATGCCTTTCGGTGTGCACGAGCGTAATAACGGATTGCGTTGAACCAGGCGTCCTAAATTAAACGCATGAAACCCGTCGACATCTTTGTGGGGAGCAATGTGTTCCAGCATCCGGTTCGAGTTAATATGCTCGGGAATGGGCAACTGCAGCAGCACACCATGAATGTCAGGATCGGCATTCAAATCATCAATGGTATCTAATAGCTCCTGTTCCTGTGTCGACGCCGGTAACTCGATTTTTCGTGATTGAAATCCGATTTCTTGGCACGCCTGTACTTTCTTGTTGACGTAAATGGAGGAGGCGGGATCATCACCGACCAGAATTACCGCTAAACCTGGTGCCGGTTTGCCCGCGTTGATTCGTTGGGCAACTTTGTCAGCAATGGATTGCCTCAGCTTTGAGGCAACGGCTTTACCGTCGATAATTTGAGCAGTCATAAATATTCGTTGTCCATGAAATAACCGAATTGTATAAGGGGGTATTTTCTCAAGAATCAGTCCAGGTTGAAAGCCCGAAAATTCATTCAATAAATTGTTTTTTGCTTATTGACGCCCACCATCTAAATCAGTATTATGCGCGCTCTCTGTGAGGCAATGCCTTTCTTGAGGAATTCGGGGAATAGCGCAGTCTGGTAGCGCGCCTGCTTTGGGTGCAGGATGTCGGGGGTTCAAATCCCTCTTCCCCGACCAGATTACACAGTGCTTATGTTCATGGTCTTAGGTTACATAAAGCGCCCGTAGCTCATTTGGATAGAGCAACGGCCTTCTAAGCCGTGGGTAGCAGGTTCGAATCCTGCCGGGCGCGCCAGTTTCGCTGTGCGGGCAATGGTAGGAGCGAACTGAGCCAGAACGTGGGCCAGAAAAGCTTATGGTGGGTGTAGCTCAGTTGGTAGAGCCCCGGATTGTGATTCCGGTTGTCGTGGGTTCAAATCCCATCACTCACCCCAGAATTGAGTCGCCAAATAACTGATGTAGATAACGGCTCAAAGCATGTAGGGTGGTGTAGCATAAGGGCCGATACCACATCATGTCAGGGATATTAAAGAAAACAACGCGAAAGTGGTGGAATTGGTAGACACGCTGGATTTAGGTTCCAGTGCCGCGAGGCGTGAGAGTTCGAGTCTCTCCTTTCGCACCAGTTTTCTTTGATTGTATCTTGCCGCAAAACCTCCCCGCATACGAAACGATTGGATGCATAATGCAGCTGCCGACGAAAGGCGGCTTTTTGCTATTTAATACGAGAATCTTTTTGGAGTATTGCAATGCAAGTTTCAGTAGAAACCACTTCTGCTTTAGAGCGTAAATTAACGGTCAGTATCCCGGCTGAAAAAGTCGATACTGAGGCGCAAAAGCGCTTACAGCAACTTACCCGTACCGTTAAACTTAATGGTTTCCGACCCGGTAAAGTACCGTTTAAAGTGGTTAAGAAACGCTTCGGCGACAGCGTTCGTCATGAAGTACTGAATGAATTGATGCAGCAATACTTCTATCAAGCCATTGTTCAGGAAAAAATCACTCCGGCTGGCGCACCTTTCGTTGAACCAAGCAAGAATGAAGAGGGTCAGGACGTTGAATTTACCGCAACCTTCGAAGTTTACCCTGAAGTTGAAGTGAAAGACCTGTCTGATGTCACCATCGAAAAATTCACCGCTGAAGTGAAAGATGAAGATTTAAACGATATGTTGGACACTTTGCGAGAGCAGCGTGCTAACTGGGTGGAAGTAAAGCGTAAGTCCAAAGAAGGTGATCAGGTTGTGATCGATTTCGTTGGTTCCATCGACGGTGAAGAATTCGAAGGCGGAAAAGCCGAAAATCATGCTCTCGAATTGGGCTCAGGTTCAATGATTCCCGGGTTTGAAGATCAGCTTGTTGATACCAAAGCAGGCGATGAAGTTGAAGTGAAGGTTACCTTCCCAGAAGATTACCAAGCAAAGAATTTAGCCGGTAAAGAAGCCGTATTCAAAACAACCGTACACAAAGTGAACAAGAAGGAATTGCCAAAAGTCGGTGAGTTAGCAGAGTCTTTAGGTGTTGAAGACAGCAATATCAACAAAATGAAAGAAGACGTTCGTGCCAATATGGAGCGTGAGTTAAAAAACGCATTGACTTCAAAAGTTAAAGAACAGGTGATGGACGCGTTAATTAATGCCCACGAAGTGGACGTACCTAAATCTGCCGTTGACTCAGAAATTGACGCAATGCGTAAGCAAATGATTTCTCAGTACGGCGGAAACGAAGAGATGGCAGCGAATCTACCGGCTTCGATGTTTGAAGAGCAGGCGACTCGCCGTGTCAAATTGGGATTGATCATCGGTGGCGTGATCAAAGCGAAAGAGCTGAAAGCCGATGATGACGATATTGATGCGCAGTTGCAGGAAATGGCATCGGTGTACGAGCAACCTGAAGAAGTGATTAACTGGTATAAAGAAGATAAATCTCGTTTATCTCAAATAGAGCAGCTTGTTCTTGAGCAAAAGGTGGTCGATAGCGTGCTTGCTGACGCGAAAGTGGAAGAAAAGGAAACCACTTTCAAAGAGATCATGAATCAAAAAGGTTAATCGTTGAACAAATTAACCACTTTCTGTAAGTAGTTAATAACTCAATAAAAAATTTTAAGCCCGGTGCCAATGCTGCTATAGTTTAGGTGTCCGGGCTTTTATTTTTATTAGCCTCTTGATTAATCTAACTTTGACCAAATAACTATAAACGTCCTTTGCGATAAACAGGAGATAACATGCTGGACAATAAGCAGCTTGAAACTGCGGCAACACTGGTTCCAATGGTAGTTGAACAAACCGCAAAAGGTGAACGTTCTTACGATATTTATTCGCGCCTTCTTAAAGAGCGAGTTATTTTTCTGGTGGGCCCGGTTGAAGACCACATGGCCAACTTGGTCGTCGCCCAGATGTTGTTCCTGGAGTCTGAGAATCCTGAAAAAGATATTTACTTATACATCAACTCACCCGGTGGCTCGGTAACCGCAGGTATGTCGATTTATGACACCATGCAGTTTATCAAGCCCGACGTCAGTACCCTGTGTATTGGTCAGGCCTGTAGCATGGGCGCTTTTCTTCTTGCTGGTGGTGCTCCTGAGAAGCGTTGCGCATTGCCAAATTCCCGTATAATGATTCATCAGCCACTCGGTGGTTTTCAAGGGCAGGCATCGGATATTGAGATCCATGCCAAAGAAATTTTGCAGATGCGTGCTAAATTGAATGAAATACTGGCTCATCATACCGGAAGAGAGTTATCGGATATTGAGCGTGACACGGATCGGGATAACTTTATGAGCGCCAAAACCGCTCAGGAATATGGTATCGTCGACAAAGTATTAGCAAGTCGAGATAATTAATCATCATTTAGACAAGGTTTTATAGCGTGTTGAAATAAGGTCGCCGATCTGCTCTGATGGGTGGCCTGAAATTATGACAAACTCGCAAAAACAGCTAACATATACAGTATATCGGCTTAAAACGGCAGTTATGCCGTTGCATTTTTAACCGAACTTGAGGATTGTCCATGAGTGATAAAAAAGGCACTGGCGGAAAGGACGACAACGGTAAATTACTTTACTGTTCTTTCTGCGGTAAAAGTCAGCACGAAGTACGCAAGCTGATTGCTGGGCCTTCAGTATTTATTTGTGATGAATGTGTTGAACTGTGCAACGACATCATTCGAGAGGAAGTTGATGACATCGTTCAGGAAACCGAAGGAGTTAAGCTCCCGACGCCTGAAGAAATCAACCAGACTTTAGATGAATACGTTATTGGTCAGGCTCAAGCGAAGAAAGTGCTTTCGGTTGCTGTGTACAATCATTACAAGCGATTGAATTCCTCTGCAGGCGCCAAGGGGGACGAAGTCGAGTTGGGCAAGAGTAACATTTTGTTGGTGGGTCCAACCGGAAGCGGTAAAACCCTGTTAGCGGAGACGCTGGCCCGATTGCTGAACGTTCCCTTTACCATAGCCGACGCCACGACCTTAACCGAAGCCGGTTATGTTGGTGAAGACGTTGAAAATATTATTCAGAAACTGCTCCAGCGTTGTGACTATGATGTCGAAAAAGCGCAGCATGGTATTGTTTACATTGATGAAATTGACAAAATTTCCCGAAAAGCTGATAACCCCTCGATTACTCGGGATGTATCGGGTGAAGGTGTGCAGCAGGCGCTGTTGAAACTGATCGAAGGCACGGTTGCATCGGTGCCACCTCAGGGCGGCCGTAAACACCCTCAGCAAGAGTTTTTGCAGGTTGACACTCGTAATATCCTGTTTATTTGCGGTGGTGCCTTTGCCGGGTTAGACAAAGTCATTCGAGACCGCTCAGAAAAAAGTGGCATTGGATTTGGAGCCGAAGTGCGGGCCAAAGACGACAGTAAAAACGTCGGTGAAGTACTTCGTGAATGTGAGCCGGATGATTTGGTTAAATACGGCTTGATCCCTGAGTTTGTTGGGCGTTTGCCTATTGTTGCGACTCTGGAAGAGCTCGATGAAGAAGCGCTGGTCCGCATTCTGAAAGAACCGAAAAATGCTTTGACCAAGCAATACAGTCGGTTATTCGATATGGAAGACGTGGTACTGGAGTTTCGTGAAGATGCTCTACGTGCTGTGGCTCGTAAAGGAATGGAGCGACGAACAGGCGCGCGTGGCTTACGCTCTATTATGGAAAAAGTTTTGCTCGAGACCATGTACAAATTGCCGTCGATGGAAAACGTCTCGAAAGTGGCGATTGACCAGGCGGTGGTTGATGGAGAATCCGATCCATTGCTGATTTTCGAGAACGATTCTCAAGGTAAAAAAGCATCGGCTGAGAAGTAGGTGCTCAATTTTTCATTGAAGTGAAAAGGCCAGCTTGCTGGCCTTTGCTGCATCTGGAAGATACTATTTTCTGAAGTTCTCGAGTTATCTTTCGGGGGCATCAATTGAATCTTGCCAGCTTATCCCCATATAGTAGGTAAATTAATTCGAGAAGTAAGTGACTATGTCAGAGAGCGAAACAGTAAATTCATTGTCGATGCCAGTGTTACCTTTGCGCGACGTTGTGGTATTCCCGCACATGGTGATCCCTTTATTCGTCGGGCGCAGTAAATCGATTCAAGCTTTAGAAGATGCTAACGAGCGTGAAGACAAGCAAATACTGCTGCTAGCCCAGAAAGACGCCGCTACCGACTCACCAGAGCCAGATGAAATTTATACGACCGGTAGCGTGGCAAAAATTCTTCAAATGCTCAAGTTGCCTGATGGTAATGTCAAAGTTCTGGTAGAAGGACAATCTCGGGCAAAGGTAGTGAATTTTGAAGAAACCGATTCTGGGTTGTTTGCCAATATTGAACCGTTGCCCGAGCCCTTGCCCGAAGCGGCAGAGGGAGAGGCTTTGATGCGTTCTGCAACCGAGTTGTTTGAAAGCTATATCAAGTTGAATAAAAAGATTCCACCAGAAATTCTGTCCGCATTGTCGGGCATCTCTGACTTGGCCCGTTTGACCGATACCATCGCCTCTCATCTAACTCTGAAGGTGGATGAAAAACAAAAAGTTATTGAAATTGATGATGTTAAAGAGCGACTTGAGCATTTGATGGGGTTAATGGAAGGCGAAATCGATGTATTACACGTCGAAAAGCGCATCCGGGGACGTGTCAAAAAGCAAATGGAACGCAGCCAGCGCGAATATTATTTGAATGAGCAAATGAAAGCCATTCAAAAAGAGCTGGGAGACGGTGAAGAGTCCACCAAAGAACTGGCTGAGCTGGAAGAAAAAATCAATGAAGCTGGCATGCCAAAAGAAGCCAAAGAAAAGGCTGAGGCTGAGTTGAAAAAGCTCAAAATGATGTCGCCCATGTCGGCCGAAGCGACTGTGGTTCGAGGGTACATTGACTGGTTGATCAGTATTCCCTGGAGCAAACGGGGCGATATCAAGAAAGATTTGGCCAACGCGGAAAAAGTTCTTGACGACGATCATTACGGTCTCAAAGAAGTAAAAGAGCGAATTCTGGAGTATCTGGCGGTTCAACAACGGGTCGATAAAATCAAAGGTCCCGTGCTATGTCTTGTCGGTCCTCCGGGCGTGGGGAAAACGTCGTTGGGGCGTTCGATTGCAACATCGACGGGTCGTGAGTACGTCCGTGTTTCATTGGGCGGTGTTAGAGACGAAGCTGAAATTCGAGGTCATCGTCGCACTTATATTGGTTCGATGCCGGGTAAAGTGATCCAGAAAATGGCAAAAGTCGGGGTGAAAAACCCACTATTTTTGTTAGATGAAATCGATAAAATGGCATCGGACATGCGCGGTGATCCGTCTTCGGCATTGCTAGAAGTGCTCGATCCGGAGCAAAACAATACTTTTAGTGACCATTACCTCGAAGTTGACTACGACCTGTCGGAAGTCATGTTCGTCTGCACTGCCAACTCGATGAACATTCCCGAACCACTACTGGATCGAATGGAGGTCATCCGCATTCCGGGTTATACGGAAGATGAAAAACTGGCGATTGCAGAACGCTATCTGGTGCCCAAGCAAATGGAAAACGCCGGTTTGAATAAAGACGAATTGCAAATTCATAAGAAAGCCATTCGAAAAATCATTCAGCACTACACTAGAGAGGCGGGCGTTCGTTCACTGGAGCGAGAAATTGCCAAAATCTGCCGTAAGGTGGTGAAAGAGATTATTTTGAAGTCCCGAGACAAGAAGGTAGTGGTTTCAGAAAAAACACTTGAGAAATACCTGGGCGTTGAAAAGTTTGATTTTGGCCGTGCTTCAGACGAACATCGTGTCGGTCAGGTCACTGGGCTTGCCTGGACACAGGTTGGGGGCGATCTCTTAACCATAGAAGCGATTGCGACGCCTGGTAAGGGAAAAACCCTGTTCACTGGCCAGCTAGGTGATGTGATGCAGGAGTCGATTAAAGCCGCGATGACGGTGGTTCGCAGTCGTGCCAAGCGAATGGGCATTGCCCCAGACTTTTACGAAAAGCTGGACATTCACGTCCACGTTCCCGAAGGTGCTACACCAAAAGATGGCCCCAGTGCTGGAATTGGCATGTGTACTGCCTTGGTGTCCAGTTTGACTGGTGTTCCGGTTTTAAATGAAGTCGCCATGACCGGAGAAATTACCCTTCGCGGAGAAGTATTGCGAATCGGTGGTTTGAAAGAAAAGCTACTTGCAGCTCATCGAGGTGGTATTCGAAAAGTATTGATCCCGAAAGATAATATGCGTGATCTTGAAGAAATACCGAAAAACATTAAAGGTGACCTGGAAATCATCCCGGTACAGTGGATCGATGAAGTGCTTGAAGTGGCATTTGTGGAATCGCCTGTTACTCTGAGTGAGGGTGAAAAAGTGGTTGCCGAATCGTCGGTGTTACCTAAAGAAGACAATGGAGAGTCGATCAACAAAACGCATTGATTGATCAAACGTATCGTCATTCAGCCGTATAAAATCTTGAAATAGGCCTCCTGATATTGCTCTGCAATATCAGGAGGCGATAAAAAGTCAGCAGGCCGATACCGGCCGATAAATCCATCAATTTGGTTAAAGAATCAGCGAAGGTGCGAAAAATTGAGCGCCAGGCCGCATAAATACTGGGTTCGATTGATAAGTTGCTTGACAGTCAATTTATCCAGTTGGTATAAAGTTCGCTCGCACACTAGTCTGTAGTGTAAAAAAGTGAACAATACATCTGCGGACTTTAACCACACAACAATTACAAGGGGAAGTTGAGTGAATAAATCTGAATTGATTGATGCAATTGCATCAGGAGCGGACATCTCTAAAGCTGCAGCAGGTCGTGCTTTGGACGCAACCTTAGACTCTATCACCGAATCACTTCGCAAGGGCGACCAAGTTGCATTGGTTGGCTTTGGTACTTTCAGCGTAAAACAACGCGCAGCTCGTACTGGTTTGAATCCACAAACTAAAGAAAAAATCCAGATTCCAGCAGCAACAGTTCCTGCATTTAAAGCTGGTAAAGCTTTAAAAGACGCGGTAAACTAGCGCGCCTTTGATGGGCGCTTAGCTCAGTTGGGAGAGCATCGCCCTTACAAGGCGAGGGTCACTGGTTCGAGCCCAGTAGCGCCCACCATTTTTCGGGTGGGAAAGTTCAGTCAAAATTAAGATTGAACAACTGAATTAGGAGCGGTAGTTCAGCTGGTTAGAATACCGGCCTGTCACGCCGGGGGTCGCGGGTTCGAGTCCCGTCCGCTCCGCCAGTAAACGAACGCGCCTTTACAGGCGCGTTTTTTTTATCAAAATTTTTAACTTAAATTAGAAAGAATCACTCAGGTATCTCGTTATGATGGAGAGTATTCGTACAGGCGTTCAAAAGCCTTGGATTAAATTTTTGCTGGCCGTTGTGGTTATCTCATTTGTCTTTGCCGGCTATTTTACGTCGCAAGGTGGGGCAGACAGTGCAGATGCCATCGCGAAAGTAAACGATGAAGAAATTACGGCTCGTCAGTGGAGCACCGCGGTTAATTCTGAAGCGTCTCGCTATGGTGAGCAATTTAATGCCATGTTTCCAACCGAAGAACGTAAAGAGCAGTTTCGTTTAAACGTTCTCGATAAATTAATTAACAGTGAGTTGGTTGCGCAAGAAGTCAGTGAACTAGGTTTTCGTGCTTCGGCCAAGCAAATTCAAGAGCAGGTCATTGATATTCCTCAACTGCAAATAGATGGCAAGTTTTCAACAGCAATGTTGGATCAGCTTTTAGTTAATCGGGGTTGGTCAAGAAATTATTTTCAGCAATTGATTGCCGAAGACATTACTCAATCGCAATTTCTCCATATTTTCACAGCAACGCAAGTGGCGATGCCTTATGAAGTTGAAAAACGCATTGCGCTTGAACAGCAGCAACGTTCGGTGAAAGCACTGGTAGTGAAGTTTGAACCCTTTGAAGAACAAGTTACAGTAACTGAAGAAGAACTTCGCTCTTATTATGACAATAACCTCGACAGCTACAAAGTTTCTGAAAAGCTGGTGGTTAAATACATCGAGTTGAAAACAGATGATTTGATGTCGTCGATTGATGTCGCCGACGAACAAGTTGAAGAATACTATCAAGCCAATCAAGATTTATATCGGGCCGAAGAAGAACGTCGCGTTGCACACATTTTGATTAAAACGGAAGAACGTTCTGAAGACGAAGCTCGAGCTAAAATTGAAGCGCTCGCTCAACGTATCGAAGCTGGTGAAGATTTTGCAGAAGTTGCAAAAGCAGAGTCAGAAGATTTCTCTTCGGAGCAAGGCGGTGATCTGGGCTTCGCCGGACGCGGCGTGATGGATGCCGAGTTTGAAAAAGCAATGTTTGCTTTGGAGCAGACGGGCGATGTTTCTGGTGTGGTTGAATCTGCATTTGGTTTTCATTTAATCAAGTTATTAGAAGTAAGAGATGGCGATGTTCGACCTTTGGCAGAAGTTAAAGATGAAATTGTCACTCGGCTGAAATCCGAAGAAGCAGAAAAACAGTTTTACATCAAGAAAGACAAGATCAAGCAGCTGGCATTCGAAAAATATCAGTCTTTGTCACCTGCTGCTGCAGAAGCCGGTTTAGAAATCAAAACCAGTGAGCCGTTTGCACCGACCGGTGGTGAAGGTATTTTCGCTAATATGGATGTGGTTAACGAAGCCTACAGTCAATCGGTGCTTGTTGATGCGAGAAACTCGAAAGTGATCGATGTTTCAGAAGATCACATTGTGGTGATGCGCAAAGAGAATCACATTCAGGCGCGTACAAAGCCGCTTGACGAAGTTAAAGGTGAAGTGACTACCGCTGTGCGTTTGAAGAAAGCTCGTGAAATGGCACAAGAGAAAGGTCAGGTCATCGTTGAAAAATTGAATCGTGGAGAGTCCGTAGAGTCTGAGGTCTCTGAGTTAGGACTCGAGTGGAAAACGGCCGAGAAAATTCGACGTAATTCTTCTGAGCTTGGTTTTGATTTGACACGCCTTGCGTTTCAGGCACCAAAACCGGTTGATGGCGTGGCACAGGCCATAGGCAACGAGCTGTTGAATGGTGATTTTGCTGTGGTTCAGGTGACTGAAGTGGTAACACCTGATGTTAGCAAGTTAACCGAAGCTGAGAAAAAGCAGGCCCAGTCTCGAATTATTCGCTCAATGCAAGACTCGAGCTATCAGGCATTCGTTGAAGCGAGTAAAAACGACGCCGATGTCGTGAAATACCAGGAGCGTATTCAGCAACAACCGTAACGGTGGTGCTTTAAACTTTCCAAAAAAAGCCGAGTAATCTCGGCTTTTTTAGTTTTGTTCCCTTGGTATTTATACTTCCGTCTTCTCCGATGCCATCTCATTTTCAACTTAACCGACCTCTTTAATAGTTCTTTTCAATCAGCAAACGGCAAGGTAACATGCCTGTATTTTTCGCCCCAGGCTTAAGAGGTTGATTTAATTATGGTTATAAAACCAAAAATTCGTGGTTTCATATGTACTAATGCTCACCCCAAAGGTTGTGAGCAATCGGTTAAAGAGCAAATTGAATACGTTAAGTCTCAGGGCGCGGTCGATTGCCCTAAAAATGTTTTGGTGATTGGGTGTTCTACGGGTTACGGCTTGGCGTCACGCATTACCGCTGCTTTTGGTGCTGGTGCAAAAACGTTAGGTGTTTGTTTCGAAAAGGAGCCGACTGAGCGCAAAACCGCAACCGCTGGCTGGTATAACACCGCTGCATTTCACAAAGCAGCAAAAGATGAAGGCCTGTATTGCAAAACTTTAAATGGTGACGCTTTCTCTAACGAGTGCAAACAGGATGTGATTGATTTAATCAAGCAAGATATGGGGCAAGTTGATCTGGTGGTTTACAGTCTTGCGTCGCCGCGCCGAAAAGATCCGAAAACCGGTGACGTTTATAATTCTCAACTCAAACCCGTTGGCGAAACTTACACCACAAAAACTTTCGACACAACCAAAGAGGTGGTGCATGACATTACTCTGGAACCTGCCAATCAGGACGACATCGACAATACGATTAAAGTGATGGGCGGTGAAGATTGGGAACTCTGGATTGAGGCTCTGAATGAAGCAGGTGTCCTTGCAAAAGGATGTCGCACTACGGCTTACACCTATATTGGTAAAGAGTTGACTTGGCCGATTTATGGTCATGCAACCATCGGAAAGGCCAAAGAAGATTTGGATCGTGCATCGTTGGCACTAAACCAACAATACGCCGAACTCGGCTTGAAAGCTTACGTCTCTTCATTGAAAGCTGTTGTGACCCAGGCAAGCTCAGCGATACCCGTAATGCCACTTTACATATCCCTGATGTTTCAGGTAATGAAAGAAGAAGGTTGTCACGAAGGCGTCATTGAACAAATTTACGGTTTATTTGATACCTTGCTGTTCAAAGAGAATCCGCCGGTCGATGAAGCCAATCGATTGCGTATGGATACGGTCGAGACCAACGACAACATTCAAAGTAAGATAAAAGCAAAGTGGGACCAGGTCACCACCGAGAACTTTCCTGAGCTTGGCGACTACAAAGGTTATCATCAGGATTTTCTGAAATTGTTCGGTTTTGGTTTTGAACAGGTGGATTATGAGGAAGACGTAG
>JBPEWV010000008.1:0-3565 GCA_052032335.1 Pleionea sp.
GTTTCCCCCTTGATAAGGATAAGAGCAGTATGACATTGAATACGTCACTAGCCTTCTATCGTTCGAGCATTTGACTCGAAACATAATGGGGTTACAATCGCTTTCAATACCCTTAAGTAAAGAGCGCCAAGTGAGTAATCATCATAAAAAACTGGTTTGGGATTTACCGTTACGCCTGTTCCATTGGTTGTTTGCTGTTTTTGTATTCGCTGCCTGGTATACCGCCGAGCAAAAGAGCGAGTTGATTGAGCTGCATATGTTGTTGGGCTACTTTCTTTTGGGGTTGGTGATCTTTCGAATACTCTGGGGTTTTGTCGGTACTCGGCATTCGCGTTTCAGTTCGTTTTTTCCTACGCCGTCTCGGCTTGTTAACTACTTTAAGTCGTTTGCCAGTGAACAACCGATTCAGTATACCGGGCACAATCCAGCCGGTAGTTTAATGGTTTTGCTGATGATTATATTGATTTTGATGCAATCGGTGAGCGGCTTGTATATGAGCGACGATGTTTTTTCATCCGGACCATATCAGGGTTCGATGGGCGATGAGTTTGATCAGGCCATGAAGTTTATTCATTACAATGTCTTCGACGTTATGATAGGCGCCATTGCGTTGCACATTGCTGTTGTTTTCTATTATCGGATTAAGAAGAAAAGAGATTTGATCACACCGATGGTCACCGGAAAAAAGCCAGTACATAATATTGACAATGATGACGCCATTACCAGTTCGCGTATTCTGCTGGCGGTAATAATTGCACTGTTAGTTGCGGCGTTTGTGTACTGGTTAGTCGTTGTGAATGCGCCGGTAGAAGAGGCGTTTTATTATTAGGAGCTAGGAAGGTCCGACGATTTGGCTATTCAGTTGAAAGATTTAAGTTAAATGATTATCAAACAAACTGGGCAAACACTTGTGTTTAGCCCAGCATGTTAATTATTTGCAGGAGTTAATTTAAACGCACGCCAACCTGATTACTCGGCTTTAAAGTCATCGTGACAGCCGCCACAGGTCTTACCTACGCCACGGATCGCCGCAGTAATTGCTTTTTCATCGCCCGACTGAGCAACCTTATGTAACTTCTCGGACGCTGCAGTGAGCGCGATAATCTTGTTCGAAAACTTTTCGCTTTCTGTCCAAATGTTATCCAGCGCTTCGGTTTCCAGTTCAAATTTGGAGGTATCGGTGGCCAGGTAGTCCGCTATCATTTGTGACAGCTGATTAATGCGTAAGGCATTTTTTTCAACCACCTGTGCGTTCACCGGTATTTTGCCTTTAGCCATGGCACCAAGCGGTCCCATATTACTACCGAGTAAGCGAAATACCGCTTGACGCATTTTCAGCGCATGTTTGGCGTGTTTTTCTGACTTAGCCGGTTCTGCGTTTAGGTTGATTGTCGCTAAACTAAAAGCCGCCGCGATTAATGCGAATAAAATGTGTCTCACAAAAACTCCTCATGATTTATCGTTTTTCTCAGCAGTTTAGTTTTATAGCTAAAATTGGCTGAGGTTACAATGCATCATAGGTAAATTATGGATTAATGTGTTAGACAGTAAAAAGGAATATCCGCTGAATTTGTCTGATGACTCATTTTGATTGATGAGCTGTCGGAACCCCCTCTAGCTCCACCTTAGAAAGGGGGAGAATCTTAAGTCGTTGCAATATGGATTCATTGAAAAAATCTGTTAAACACTATTGTAAGACTCACGAAGGACTTTGATAGGTTTTTATTGGTTTATATGGGAATAAGTTAGGAAGGTTACCGCGATTAATAGAGGTGAGGTTTTTTCAAAACTTAAAGTATAACCCAGCGAATACTTGACCGTCGGTGAGATCGGAATGAGCGTAAGCGACAAAGGATTCCAGTGATTGATTGTGCAGAAAATTGGCTTTGAGTTGGTAGTCCATCTCTTGATCGAGTAACTTGCTGGAATACGCGCCTATGTGATATTTGAGATTGATGTTGGACGCTATGGCTTGCTGGTAATTCACTTCGACATAGTGCGTTTTCAGGTCCTCATCATAATGTCGCTTTATCGCAATATTATGAAAGGTTAAACCGAGCGACCATTCGGTGCTGTGGCCGCCTACACCGGGAAACATATACCGTACTCCACCGGCATTTAACGTCACCGACTCAGAGACTGAATAATCGTAACCCGCGAGTAAATCGACCTCGATTTCAGAGTCGTCCGCAACAGTCCAGTTACTGACAAAGCCACCTAACCACCAACCCTGATTTGAGACAACAAGATAGTCAGATTGTATTACTGGTGCATTATCGTTGAAATCAATGCCTCGAAATATATAGTGACTTAATAGCCCGATCTTACCAAATCCTTGCGTGTTATCCTGAGCAGACGTGTATTGAAACACACAGGTAAAACTTAGAAGAATAGCTTGAAAAATCAATTGTTTAAGTGTCATTTTATTAAAAAGTCCGTATTTTACCTGCTTTTAAGTGCTTTATTTATGAAAGTGGTTGAATCTAAACAGGATTTGATAGCGTAAATAGGATATTAGACTAAGATTAAACAAATGACTCGGCTTTATTTTGCGATGGAATTTCGAATTGTCTTATCTTAATAAACTTGTTTGCATTTTTTTCGTTTTCGTAGCCTTATCGGGTTGTGAACAGCATCAGCGTCCATTGAGAATTGCACTTTTGGAGTGGCCACCTTATGAACTGGCGTTTTGGGCCGAAAAAAACCGCTGGTTCAATGAAGATCAAGTTCGATTGCTCGAGTACAAAACACCCGCTGAGGTTACTCGGGCATTTTCCACCGGGGCCGTCGATGTCATAGCCGTTACCAGTGATTTTGCTTTAACCGTCATGGAGCAATACCCAGATACCCGAATTGTAACGGTTATTGATAGCTCGAATGGTGGTGATACGATTTTGTCAAAAGTTGCAGCAGCCAAAGGCGACGACTTTTCGGGATACACAATCGCATTGGAAGCCGGTCCCCTGGGAAGTTATATGCTTGCCCGCTTTACCGAAAAATTTGACATTTCATCGAGTGATTTGACGGTAAAGTACGTTGACATACCGGCTCAGGAAAGTGCGTGGCAAAACGAAGATATTGACCTTCTGATTACCTATGAGCCGATTCGAACAAAACTCATTAGTACCGGAGCGCACGAGATATTCACCTCGAAAGACATACCGAACGAAATTATCGATGTGTTTTTGATTCGTGAGAAAGGGTTAGCGGAGCATGAATCAAATCTTACCGCGTTTTTAAATGGCTGGTTTAAAGCGGTGGCCGATTTAAAAAGCGAGAATCCGGAACTTTATCAGTTTATTGGTGCACGATTGGGTATAACCGCAGAAGCTACGCAGCAGGCGTTTCAACAAGTAGAAGTTCCGGGATTTAATGAGAATTTACAATATCTCTCTGGTAAAAATCGTGATTTTTTAAACGGCCTTGAACAGCATGAAAAAGTGCTGCTCGACAAGCAATTGATGAAAAAGCCCATTGACAAGCAAAAGCTCATTACTAACCGAGCGTTACTGATGGTAGAACGTGCAGAATGAGTATGGCGTTACGCACATTCATACCTCTTATA
>JBPEWV010000080.1:0-3196 GCA_052032335.1 Pleionea sp.
GGGCATAACACGTAATCGGGGGCGACGCAGGTTTGTCCGGCATTCAGACATTTGCCGTAAATCATGCGTTCTACCGCCATTTTCATTGGCGCGTCGTCACCAATCAGTACCGGTGACTTGCCGCCGAGTTCCAGAGTCACTGGCGTCAAATTGTTCGCCGCGGCTCGCATCACGTGTTTACCAACTTGAGTTGAGCCAGTAAAAAACAAATGATCAAAGGGCAATGATGAAAAACTCGCCGCAATATCTGCGTTGCCCTCAATCACGGCCACTTCGGTGTGGTCGAACACCTCTTCGATAATTTCGCGCAAAATGCGGTTGGTGTAGGGCGTAAATTCTGACAATTTAATCATCGCGCGGTTACCCGCAGCAATGGCACCCACCAAGGGTCCAATCGATAAATAGATGGGGTAATTCCAGGGCACAATAATGCCAACGACCCCAAGCGGTTGGTATTCAATCCAGGCCTTGGCGGGTTGAAACAACAGACCAACGTGCCGTTTTTGCGGTTTCATCCAGTTGCCCAGATGTTTCAGCGCGTATTTGATGGACATGATCGACGGTAGCAAATCGGCGAGTAAAGAATCGTCTTCTGAACGGTGCAAATAATCGGCGGCGAGTGATTTTAACAACCGCTCTTTATTATTGATAAGGCTCCGTTTCAGCGCTTTGAGCATTTCTTTGCGTTCTTTTTTTAACGGGTAACTGTGCGAATGAAAAGCGTGTTTTTGCTGCTCAAAAATGTCCTGCATAAACACTTTGCCGTCCTGAATGTTAGGTTGTTGTGCGCTCATAACCAGATAACCCTATATCAAACGATTCGATTTCGCTTTTGTTGTTGCTGAAACGCGACTATGTTGGCGGCGATTTCATTCAGTAATCGTTGCCGAGCTTGCGTGCTGGCCCAACCTATGTGGGGTGTCAAAACTAAATTGGATCGTGGTTCAAGCAATGGATTGCTAGTCGACGGCGGTTCCGTCGATAACACATCTAGGCCTGCTCCGGCGATGGTTTTGTCGCCTAGAGCCTGAGCCAAAGCCGCTTCGTCTATCAGTCCGCCACGTGCCGTGTTTAAAAGTATCGCAGAAGATTTCATTTGCGCCAAAAATGATTGGTCAACCAGCCCCTGTGTGAGCTCGGTCTGCGGACAGTGCAGGCTGACAATATCACAGCGTGGTAAAAATTGATTCATCGGCAGGCGATCGACTGCGGAGGGTCGCCCCGGTAACTGTGCTTTTAACACCGTCATGCCAAAGCTTTCAGCCACTTGTGCCACGGCTTGCCCGATGGTGCCATAACCAATGATACCCAGCGTTTTTCCGGCGAGTTCCTGAAACGCGGTGGGGAGCATCACAAACTGCGAATGGTTTTGCCAGCCTGGGCTTTGCATGGCATTTTGCACGCTTGACCACTGACTGATTAACGACAGCATCAGGGTGTAACAGATCTGCACCACGCTTTGCGTCGAGTAGCCTGCGACATTGGCCACCGCAATATCGTTCTTTTGGGCCGCCTGCGTATCAACATTGTTGATCCCGGTCGCGGCAACACAAATCAATTTCAGCTGAGGCAATTGCTCCATGTGCTCGGCTGTTATTACCACTTTGTTGGTAATTATGATGTCGGCCGAAGCGCAACGTTCGACTATGTCTTGGTCTTTGGTTTCAGCGAAGCACTCCAGCGAATCGCAACTGGCGTAAAGCGCATCCGAATTAATGTCCCAGGCGTTTCTGGTAAAGTCGGATGCGGTATCATTTTGGAAACAATCCATGGGAACCATGGTTGCCGCATCAAGAAAAACAGCTTTCATTGTATTTCAAACTTAATTGAACCTAACGCGTCGAAATGCGCTGTGTACTGGCCGGGTTCGGCGGGCAACATATTGCCCAGAGCGCCGGTGATCAAAAGATGTTTGTCGGTAATGACATAACCTTGTTTGACGCTGTGATTAACTAACCAGAGCAATGCCCGCCATTGATCGCCCAGCGCGTCGCTGCCTTTGCCAAGGCTGATTTGCTCGCCGTTGCGCAACAATCGAACCGGAAAGTTATTCAGGTCTTTAATGGCATCAACCGGTAACGGTTCGCCTTCGATAACCCAATTCGAAGCGACATTGGCGGCAATAATATCGTTGCCCTTCAAGGCTGAGGGTTGTGCAAAGCCGAGGTCAGGCAACTCAATGACGGGAGCAACGAATACCACGTAAGACTTCAGGGTTGCTATGTCTTTAATCGGACGGGTGATAGCGCGATTGAGTCGAAAACCTAACTCGGTTTCGATCATCAGTTTGCCAAAATCGGCGCGCTTGATAAGCGTCGACTCTGGTTTGAGTCCTGACTGGAACAACACGCCGCCAAGTGCTGACGGAACACCAAACTTGTTCTGGCCTGCTGTCGAGGTCAATCCAGCCTTGAAACCCAGAATTCGTTCCGACCGCAATCGCAAATCGACGTAACGCTTTTGAATCGTATAAGGATCGACCGATGCCTGATCCGGTTGCTGGCTCAGGTGCGGAATCGGTTTCCCTGACTGCCAGCTTTCCAGTAATGTTTTTTCAAACGTTTCTGCGGCCCAACTTATTGAAAAAAGAGATAAAACGAGGAGTAACCCCAAGTCCTTCATAGCCTGTTCTCTGCGTTAGAAATGGTTAAAGAAAGTGCCTGTCAGCATACCCCAAAGTTTCAAAACAACAAAGCCTGCATGCTACTCATTTAACTGGTAGAATGCGCCACATGACTACGCATCCCCTATTACATTTTCTAAACGACGCACAGCAACAGGCGGTGACCTGTGACGCACCCGCTTTGCTGGTACTGGCCGGTGCTGGTTCGGGTAAAACCCGCGTACTGGTGCATCGCATTGCCTGGTTGATCAGTGAGTGTGGTGTTTCGCCTCATGCCTTACTGGCGGTAACCTTTACCAACAAAGCGGCGCACGAAATGCGCAATCGCATAGAAGATCTGCTGGGCCGACCGGCCAACTCCATGTGGATTGGTACTTTTCATGGTCTGGCGCATCGATTGTTAAGAGCCCACGCTCGAGACGCAGGACTGGATGAAAACTTTCAGATCCTCGACAGCGACGATCAACTGCGCATTGTGAAGCGCGTGGTACGAGAAATGGGGCTGGACGAAAACGAATGGTCGCCAAAACAGGCGCAGTGGTTTATCAGTGCTCGAAAAGACGACGGCCAACG
>JBPEWV010000081.1:0-6004 GCA_052032335.1 Pleionea sp.
ATCACCTATCAGCCTGGCGATCAAATCAGTGATATGGACGATCGCACCTTTCGCGTAACCCGAGCGACAGAAAATCAAGGCTTGATGATTTACCAATGCGAAGATGCCGAAGGAAGTGCTCACCAACTCTCTGAACTCCATTTGAACTGCTTTGTGCAGTTTAACGCACCTGACAAGCGCTTGCTGAATGGGCAGTTGGACAAAGAAGAAAGCTACCAGCTGCGCTACGACACCTTTAAACAGCTCAACCAATTAAATCAAAGCCCGGCGAACGGTTTACTCGGTGCACGGGTTGAGTTACTCCCGCATCAACTTTATATCGCCCACGAAGTGGCCAAACGGCAGGCACCGAGGGTATTGCTGGCGGACGAGGTGGGACTGGGTAAAACCATTGAAGCCGGTATGATCATGCATCAGCAATTGCATACCGGACAGGCTTCGCGCGTATTAATACTGGTGCCCGATTCGTTGGTGCATCAATGGCTGGTCGAAATGCTCCGTCGCTTTAACCTGCATTTTGCCTTGTTCGATCAGTCTCGATTTGCGGCGTTATCCGAATCGCCGGACATCGATCTGGACAGTGGTGAAGAAGTGAATCCATTTGAAATGGAGCAACTTATCATCTGCAGTCTTGATGGTTTAATGCAACACCCGGACATGCAAATCAAATTGAAGCAAACTTCGTGGGATCTGGTGGTGGTCGACGAAGCGCATCATCTGCATTGGAATCCGGATGATGCCTTCAGCACCAACGACGCAAGTGACGCTGATAACAATGGTGCTGATGGTGGCAACCCGGCTGACAAAGGCGCTATACCGACTGGCGATGATTACCGACTGGTTGAGTCTTTAGGGCAAAAAACCGCGGGTCTCTTGCTGTTGACTGCAACGCCCGAGCAGGCTGGTATCGACAGCCATTTTGCCCGGTTACGTCTGCTCGATCCGAATCGGTTTCATGATCTTGAAGCCTTTAAACAGGAATCGTCTCTGTACGCCAACCATCAATCGCTGATCAATTTGTTGGCGAGTGACGAAGACGTGACCGTCGCAGCTATCAAGCCCTTGTTAACGGAATTACCGGCATTAGAATCATTGATTAACGCCAGCGATTTGTTAACCGCCGATGAAAAACAACAGGTTCTGGAGCGATTGATCGATCAACACGGTACCGGTCGGGTGTTGTTCCGAAATACCCGTTCTGCCATGAGTAATTTTCCGCAACGAAAGTTACACGCCTATCCGATGCCGTGTCCTGAAATTTACACACCGGACGATGACGACCCAATGAATTTGGGTGAAGCGGGTCTGACGCCGGAGACAGAACTGGTACCTGAAATCTGGCTGGCGCGCGATCCCCGTGTTGAATGGCTGGAGCAGACTTTAACCGAGTTGAAACAGAAAAAGCTGTTGGTGATTGCGCATCACGCTTCTACCGCATTGGCGTTGCAAGAGTATTTTAGCAAGAAGCACGCTCTTCGCTGTACCAGTTTTCACGAAGGACTTTCGCTGTTTGAACGCGATCGCGCGGCGGCGTATTTTGCCGATCGAGAGGAGGGCGCGCAGGTGTTGTTTTGTTCCGAAATTGGTAGCGAAGGACGAAACTTTCAGTTTGCACACCACATGATCTTTTTTGATTTGCCGAATAATCCTGATTTGGTTGAGCAGCGTATCGGTCGTCTTGATCGGATCGGTCAAACCGAAACCATCAATATTCACGTTCCTTACCTGACCGGATCATCACAGGAAGTTTTATTTCGTTTTTATAACGATGGTTTGCAATTGTTTGAGAAAAGTTTCAGTGCTGGTTTTGCTGTGTTTGAACAGTATCGCTCGCAGTTGTCGCATTGTATGCAACAGCTTACCGATTTGCCCGACGAGTTGATCGAATCAACGCAACAAACCGTTGCAAAGATAAAACAGCAAATGGAGCAAGGTCGAGATCGTTTGCTGGAGCTTAATTCCTGTCGACAGCCTCATGCCAATCAATTGGTTGAACAGGTTGAAAAAGAAGAGCAGGCCAATCGACTGGCCAGTTATTTTGAACGATTGCTTGAAGAGTTCGGTGTTGAGCAAGAAGATCATTCGACGCTGAGCTGGGTGATACGCCCCAGCGATCATATGAAACATTCGTATTTTCCCGGTTTAAAGGAAGATGGCAATACGGTAACTTTGGATCGACTTAAAGCGCTGTCTCGTGATGACATTGAGTTTCTAACCTGGGAGCATCCCATGGTTGTCGAGTCGATGGACATGATGATCAAAGGCGATACGGGCAATGCCGCCATGACCACCATTTCGGTGAAAGGATTGAAACCGGGAACCCTCTTGTTGGAAAGTTATTACACCTTACAGTCGATTGCTCCAAGACATTTGCAACTGCATCGTTATATGTCGATGGCGCCCGTTCGGTTGTTGGTCGATGTGAATGGAAAAGATCTATCGCAAGTGGTCAATCATGAAGCCTTAAATGGAATGAGCCAACCACTAAAGCGCAAAGTCGCGCGCCAGGTGATCCAGCAAGTGAAGCCTCAGGTGGAACAAATCATTGAAAAGAGCGAACTTCTGGTGCAAGCGCAAGTCGAGGACTTGAAAGCGACGGCGATCGAAAAAATGCAGAACAGTCTGGGCCGAGAGCTTAAGCGGTTAATTGAATTGCAAAAAACCAATCCCAGCATTCGACAGGACGAAATTGATGCGTTAACCCGACAAATGGAACAATGTCGTTATCACATCGAAAAAGCGTCACTGCAAACGCAAGGTTTGAAACTGGTGGTGGCGAGCTAGCCACCGTCTTGGCCAATTATTCAGCCTTTAGTTTTGACCGATATTCAGAGCGTTTTTTATTAAACAATCAGCCTTAACTTTGATTGGGTTTCGACGCTGCTGAAAAACAAAGTGATTGCAGCATCATTGTGGCTTCCATTACTCGGGATCCTGAGGTCGATTGTCTTATTGGTTTTCGCGATAATAAATCAATTTGTTATGAACTGATTGCCGGTCGGTCTTTCGATCGTATGAAAGCGTCAGAGTTTTCTATCTCAAAAGATGGATTAATTGGTAATTCACGTCAGATCTGCCATAGTTAGAGCATTGACCCGTCATTAGGAAGTCATGTGATGCGGCACTTATTGTTGCTGATTGCCTGTTTTGTCAGTTTGTCTTTGTTTTCATCGGTTCAGGAGCACGACAACAAAAGAACTTCTATTGACATCAAGCAACATCAGCCCAGATATCAACCTTTACATTCTGCTTTAAGGTACCTGGAAGATCATACCGGTAAACTGCAAATAGATTCGGTCAGAGATATTCCTCCGGAGCGATGGTGGCGACCAGAAACTGACTATCCCAGCTTTGGGGTGACTCAGAGTACCTACTGGTTTGTGTTGCCTCTAACGAATCAAACGCCTGAACGACAGGCATTGTTTTTTCACGTTAACTTTCCTACCTTTGATGAGCTAAAAGTGTATGTCGATGATGGCGCACAGGTTAAATCATTTCCTGTGACAGGAGAAAGCTTTCCGTTTCATACGCGACCGGTAGATTATCCAAGTTTTCTTTTTCCTATTGAATTGGAACCGCAACAAAGCCTCACACTGTACGTAAAAGCAGACAGCGACGGTGCCATGCAGCTACCTTTCGAGTTGTGGCAGCAAAGTGAGTTTTACAGTGGGCAAATTTCACACTTGCTGTTTTACAGTGCGTTATTAGCGGTGTTCTTAGTGATGGGGTTGTACCATTTATTTTTATATTATCCGACCCGTGATCGATCCTACTTGCTCTACAGCGTATTTTGTCTGGTGACCCTGGGTTTTTACATATCGCACAACGGTTTTGCTTTTCAGTTTGTTTGGCCGGAATCACCCAACTGGCAATCGCGCTCCACGCTTTTCTACGCAGGACTCGCGAATACGACTTTGTGTCTGTTTACCATTCAGTTTTTAAATCTTAAGCGTTATCGATTATGGTACATCACCGTAAGCACGCTAGCCGCTATCTCGGGCTTTATGGCGATCGTGATGCTTTTCTTTCCGATAAAGTACGCCATTCGATTTCAATTGGCCAGTTTGTTTGTGGTGGCGTTAACAGTATTCGTTATAGGAATTCGGCTCTGGCTAAAACGCAAGAAAATCGCGCGTTTTTTTGTTATTGCATGGTCTGCGTTTTTCCTATGCGCCTTTTACACCGCCGCCGGAAAGCTTAATATCATAAAAGCGACTTATTTGACCGACCATGGTATTGGTATCGGGACAGCAATGTCGATCATTCTTTTGTCATTTGCATTAGCTGATCGAATAAATTTATTACAACAGTCTCGGGTCCGCGCACAAAAACAGTCACTGGTAAATATGAAAAAGTTCAAATCTATTTTTGACAGTGTTGTTGAAGGCATTTTTATTATCTCGACCAAAGGCGAATGGATAAGTGCAAACCCGTCTTTGCTGAACTTGCTGCAGGTTGACTCGCTGAAAGATTTAAACCAGACCTTTTCACCGACGGGCACTTTGTATCAACACGAACAATATCAACTCTTTCTGAGTCAGCTAAAGAGTAATGAAAGTCTACGCGATTTCAAATTTCAAATGCCCACCAAGGACGGTCGATTATTATGGTGTTCGGTCAATGCATCACGAGAAGGTTCGAAAGGTGGTGATTTTATCGAAGGTACGCTCTTGGATATTAGTGAACGTCGGAAACATGAAGCGCGTCTGGAGTATCTTGCGAAGCACGATTCATTAACGGGTTTATACAATCGTCGGGCATTTGAAGATTGCCTTATGTCATTTTTTCAGCGTTGTGATACAGAACAGCCCAAAGGAGTTCTGCTTTATCTGGATCTCGACCAGTTCAAGCTGATTAATGATACCTGTGGTCATTCAGCGGGTGACGGCTTGTTGCAACAATTAGCGAAAACCTTGCAGCGTCATTGTTACGACAGTGAGACCATTGCTCGTCTGGGTGGTGATGAGTTTGGAGTGTTCATTGCCAACTGCAGTGAAAAGCGAGGATTAAGGTATGCCGAAAAGTATCTGGATGTGATCAGTCAGTTTCGATATCGAGTGGGCGATAAAGATTTTACGATTGGGGTTAGCATTGGTCTGGTTGCCTGTGACAACGAATATCAAAACGTCGAGACATTGTTAAGTCAAGCCGATACGGCCTGTTTTCTGGCCAAGGACTTGGGACGAAACCGGATCCATGTTTATCGATTGTCGGACGACGAAATTCGGCAACGACAGTCAGAAATGGAATGGATCAGCGTTATCAAACAGTGCATTCATAAAGATCATTTTGAATTGTTTTATCAGCAATTGATGCCCAGTGAAAACTCACAGTCGAGCTATCATTACGAACTGTTATTGCGTCTGAAACATGACGGTAAATTGATTTCTCCTGCAGCGTTTTTGCCCGCGGTTGAACGTTATGGACTGATGCCCATAGTTGATCGCTGGGTGGTACAACATTATTTTTCCTGGCTTAAGCAGCACCCGGAGCAGATGCAGCAATTGTCGCTTGCCAGTATTAATATAAGTGGTCATTCGATTTGCGATGAAAAGTTTGATGTGTTTTTAAATAATGCTTTTCAAACTTATCGCATTGAGCCTACGAAAATTTGTTTTGAGATTACGGAGTCGATGGCTATCACACGTCTGGATCAAACCGTGGCATTTATCAATCGGTATAAACGAATGGGCTGCCAGTTTGCTTTGGACGATTTTGGCACCGGATTTTCCAGTTATGCCTATTTGAAAAACTTACCTGTGAATTATTTGAAGATAGATGGCGTATTTATAAAAGATATTGCAACCGACCGTATTGATTACGCCATGGTAAAGTCGATACGGGAGGTTGCTGCGGCCATCGGTATTAAAACCGTGGCTGAATATGTCGACAGTCAGCCAGTGGTGGATCGCTTGATAGAAATGGGCATTGACTATCAGCAAGGTTATTTTCACCATAAGCCCGAAAGTTTATCCCGTCTGCTCGAGGCGAGTAAAAGAACGGC
>JBPEWV010000082.1:0-26006 GCA_052032335.1 Pleionea sp.
GTGCCCCGTGTCCGGTAACCGTCGGACGATGGCCAACATTAGCGACTCCTTTTAAAGGACCTTTCGCCAAGCCATCTATTTGCACCAGATAAACCCCACTAACAGGTGCAACCTTGCGCTTCAACGGAATGTTGAGTGTTGGAAAACCAATGGTTCGCCCTATTTTATCGCCGTGGGCAACTTTACCTGAAATCGAATAGTCTCGTCCTAAAAGGTCAGCCACCGCTTCCAGGTCATCACAAGCCAGCTTTTCACGGATCAACGTACTACTGATCCGATCGGTGCCTTGCTTGACCGATGCGGTACTTTGCAACGAAAACTGATTCGCTCCACGGGCCTTCAATAACTCAAAGTCACCTTTTCGATTTGAGCCGAACTTAAAGTCATCGCCAACGATAAGGTGTTTCACGTTCAATCGATTGATCAAAATTGAGTCTACAAAGGTCTCCGCCGGCATTGAGGCCAGCTTTTTGCCAAACCGCAAACACAACACGATATCGATACCCAACGACTCTAAAAGCGACCATTTCTCTCGAAAACGAGTCAATCGGGCCGGAGCCTTTTCTCCTGCAAAATATTCCTGAGGATCGGGCTCGAACAACATGACTAACGAAGGCACCGCCATTTGTTGGGCTTTTTCGGTGACAGCACGGATGATTTGCTGGTGTCCTTTGTGTATCCCATCAAACTTTCCAATTGTGGCCACACAACCGTCAGACAAGGTGTCTAAATTTTGAAGACCACGAATTAAGCGCATACCCAAGAAGCCTACCGACCAAAAGCGCCGGATTATAACGCATTGGTTATAATCGCGACAGATGCTCAATGTGATTTAAGCTGTGATATGCGAAATCCGAATAAATAAAGCACAAAGAGGTAAGCCAAAGCTCCTGCCCCAATCAAACTGGCAAGCTCTATTCCTCTGGAGAATAAATCGTTGCTTATCCAGTGTTCTCGCCCAGAACTGAAATAAACGATAACGGCCACCATGGTACTAACCGCCACCAGCGCTCTCAAAAACCAACCTAACCACCGTTTATCCATTGTCAGGGAGCCATCTCGCATCAGCCCAAACCACAAAAGTCCGGCATTTACTGTTGCCGAAATGGCGGTAGCAGCAGCCAGACCAACATGGCCAAACGGCTTAAATAGAAGCAGGTTGAAGGCCATATTGACGACCATCGCAATAATGCCGATTTTTACCGGCATGCGGGTGTTTTGTTTCGAAAAGTAGCCTGTAGCCAGAACTTTGATGAACATAAAGCTCAATAGACCAACCACATAGGCTTGCAGACTTAACGACGCTTGATAAGCGTGTTCCGGCGTAAATTCTCCGTGTTGGAATACCGCCAGCATGACCGGCTCGGCCAAGACGAATAAGCCAACCGCGGCAGGCAAACCTATCAGAAACACTGAATGCAACGCCCAGTTTAAAACCGCGTTCGATTTCGAAGCGTCTTTTTCGGCATGACTCTGTGAAAGACTGGGTAAAATAACCGTAGCGATTGCAATACCGAATATACCCAAAGGAAACTCGAGCATCCGATCCGACAGATAAAGCCAGGTGATACTCCCGGTATCCAGGAAGGATGCGATTATGGTATCCAACAACAGGTTGATTTGAGAAACAGAAACGCCAAACATCGCCGGAAGCATCAAATTTAAAATCCGGCGCACCCCTGAGTCACGCCAGCCCCAACTAGGTTTGACCAAGTACCCTTGTTGCCACAGAAACGGTAGGTGTAAAAGCAACTGTAATAAACCGGCGACAAAAATCGCCCAAGCCAGCGCTTCGACCGGTTCCCCCATCATCGGAGATACCCAGATAGCGGCCGAAATGATGCAAACATTAAGCAAGACCGGCGAGAAAGCTGGCACCGCAAAACGGCCAAGGCTATTTAAAATACTACCCGCGAAAGCGGTTAAGCTAATAAACAACAAATAGGGAAAAGTGATTTTCAGCAGATCGGAGACGAGATAATACTTGTACATTTCTCCTTTTTGCACAAACCCCATGCCAAACAACCCGCCCAGTGCGGGTGAGCCGATGACGCCTATCAGGGTGACAAACAGTAAAACACCGCCCAGTGTCCCCGATACCTTGCTCACCAGATTCAGAACCGCTTGTCGGTCGCGTTGCGTCTGGTATTCCGATAAAACAGGAATGAATGCCTGAGAGAATGCACCCTCGGCAAACAGTCGTCTCAAGAAATTGGGGATCTTCTGTGCCACCAAAAACACATCAGTCGCAGCCTGTGCACCGAGAATATTGGCAATAACTATGTCTCTTACCAATCCCAACACCCGAGACAGCAACGTCATAACACTGACAATGGCGCCGGATTTCAACAAACTACGTTTTTTCAATCAAAAAGTCCCTGAAAGATTCTATATCGGTGATTAAAGCCAACGAAAAAAGCCCCTGATAATATCAGAGGCTTCTGTTTTACTGAACGAAAAAACGGTTTACTGCAGTTTTTTCACTTTAGCTTCAATAACAGCTTCAACCCGACGATTTTTCGCTCGACCGTCAGCAGTATTGTTATCCGCAATAGGATTGGATTCACCAAAACCTTTCGAGCTGACCCGGCTGGCATCGATACCGTAGGCGCTGACCAGTTCATTGGCTACCGTTTGAGCGCGTTTCTCAGACAACCACTGGTTGTACGACGCCTTCCCAACGCTGTCGGTATGCCCTTCAATCGTTACCGAGGTATCCGGGTATTCGGTCATGAACTTGGCCACTTTAGAAATATCCGACTTAAATTCAGGCTGCAGCTGACTGCTGTTGGTCTTAAATTTAACGTTCAAGGTTTGACGTACGGTCTCTTCAAGCACCAAACGACATCCTCTTGAATCGACTTTTGCGCCCGCTGGCGTGGCAGCACAGGCGTCTTTCGAATTGACAATTCCATCACCATCGCTATCTAACTCACAGCCTCTTGGATCGACAACCACTCCCATCGCAGTATTCGGGCACTGATCGTTGGCGTCAAAGATACCGTCTTTGTCGGTATCTTTATTGGTGCTTTTCTCAACGACCGGCGCTTCGACAGGCCGTGGAGCCGGTTTTGGTTTTGGCTCGGAACCTCCACCAAAATTCATGGTTAACCCTAATAATAACTGAGTATCGACGCGATCCATGGTGTCGTCACGAATGATTCCGAATTCTCCGCGCCAGCTTAAAAAGCTGTTAATCCCGTCTTCAAAGCCAAGACCCATCCGACCAATGTCCGACTCTTGCCAACCACCGCCAGCCGTATCGTCTTCAAACTCGTACTTACCGATGCCGAAACGTAAATAGGGACCGCCCATACTTTCAGGGTTAAAATAATACATATAATCAATCGTTTGCATCGTCAAATCTTCATTGCCGAATGCTATAGCATCATCTGGATTCAACTTGGTATAACTGAGTTGAAACGCAGAATGATCACTAATCATAAATCCTAATTCGGCAGCAATTGCATCACTCTCATCCAGAGAGTTGCTTAAAACAGCCCCGTTATCGGCATTGCTGCTGTGGAAATCCTGAACACCACCTAGAATCGAGAAATAGGCCGCTCGTTCAACCTTGGCATCATCCGCGTGAGTTGCACAACAGGCCGCAATAACCGTTGCTGCTAATAACTTCTTATTCATTTTATCCTCCAAGCATTCCTAGCATTGTAAACTTCGCTTAATTTGCACTCATCTTACCACTAAAAGCAGTTAAGTATAATAAATTCAATGATGCAAGGAATTGGCAGATAAAGACCGCCTCGTAAAACTGGAAAAACCCACTTGACAATAAGAGGTTGAAAAGGTATCGTTCGCGACCTTAAAATTATGGTTCGCAAACGATTTGCAGGAGTATAACCTTGGCTAATATCAAATCCGCCAAAAAAAGAGCGCGTCAAGCAGAAGTGCGTCGCAAGCACAATGCTAGCCGTCGTTCTATGATGCGCACTCAATTGAAAAATGCAATTGCTGCAATTAGCGGCGGTGATAAAGAAGCCGCTCAAGCTGCTGTAGCAAATGTTGCTGGCACTTTAGACAAAATGGCTAACAAAGGCGTTATTCACAAGAATAAAGCTTCTCGCCATAAAAGCCGCTTAACTGCAAAAGTAAAAGCAATGGCTTAAGTCAGAGTTCTGATAAAAAAACCGGCAAAAGCCGGTTTTTTTATGTCTGAGATTTATCGAGAGCTCTCCATTGGAACTCTCTACTTACAAATTTACAATCTCTATTTTATGTCTTTTTCAGGCGAGTAAGGTTCCATTTCCAGTATTTCGCCTTCTTCCGCATCACTTACTCCTTCAGAACGCTTTGCCCTTTCGCTATCAACATGTTCCATGATGGCCCAGATTAAGTCATCGGTGCCTTCCCCGGACAAGGCGGAAATTTTAAATACCGGCCCATCCCACTTAACGGACTGGATAAACTCGTCGGCAAGCTCACTGGCTTTCTCACCCAGTAAATCGGTTTTATTCAGCACCAGCCAACGTGGCTTTGTCGCTAATTCTGGCTCACTTGATTCGGCAAACTTTGCCACCTCTGACTCGATGGCGTTAAAGTTGGCCGCCGGATCGGATTCGTCAAAGGGTAATAAATCAACAATGTGCAGCAACAAGTCGGTTCGTGCCAGATGTTTCAAGAACCGAACGCCCAACCCTGCTCCATCCGATGCTCCTTCAATAACTCCTGGAATGTCGGCCACCACGAAGCTGCGGTGAGGTTCGGGGCTGACCACCCCAAGATTGGGAATCAATGTCGTAAAGGGATAGTCGGCAACCTTGGGCTTTGCCGCCGAAACCTGACGTATGAATGTCGATTTCCCGGCATTGGGTAAACCCAGCAACCCCACATCCGCCAACACTTTAAGCTCCATTTTTAACTCACGGCGCTCTCCTGCCGAACCGTTGGAAGTTTGGCGAGGAGCCCGATTAACACTGCTTTTAAATCGCGTGTTGCCCAAGCCGTGCCAGCCCCCTTTGGCGACCAACAATTTCTGTCCGTGCTGCTTTAAATCACCTATCAATTCATCAGTATTGGCATCAACAACCTGCGTGCCCACAGGCACTTTCAAAATTCGATCGGCGCCTTTGGCCCCTGTGCAGTTACTGCCACGGCCGTTTTCACCGCGCTCGGCAGCATAAAACCTTTCATAGCGGTAGTCGGCCAAAGTATTCAGCTCGGCATCTGCAATCATGTAAACGCTTCCGCCATCTCCGCCGTCGCCTCCATCAGGGCCGCCTTTTGGAATGTATTTTTCACGGCGAAAACTGCAACAGCCATTACCGCCGTCGCCGGCTGCGACTTTTATTGTGACTTCATCAACGAATTTCATAGCGATGGATACTCTTGACTGTTTACTTTGAAATTTTAACTGCTTGCAATAAAAAAGCCCCGCAAAAGCGAGGCTTTAGTATAGATGACAAAGATAACTTATGCAGGAACAACGCTTACCGTACGACGGTTGGCTTTGCCTGATACGTTAAATTTGATTTGACCGTCAACTTTGGCGAACAAAGTATGGTCACGTCCCATTCCGACGTTTGTGCCAGCGTGGAACTGAGTGCCACGTTGACGAACAATGATGCTACCTGCAGAAACTGTCTCGCCACCAAAGCGTTTCACACCTAAGCGTTTCGACTCGGAATCGCGACCGTTACGGGTACTACCACCAGCTTTTTTATGAGCCATGAGATATCTCCTGCTTTAATTAACCGTTAATACCAGTGATTTTCACTTCAGTGAACCACTGACGATGCCCCATTTGCTTCATATGGTGCTTACGGCGTTTGAATTTAACAATCTTAATTTTCTTGTGGCGACCTTGAGTCACAACTTCAGCAGTCACTTTAGCGCCATCAACATAAGGAGCGCCAACTTTGATGTCTTCACCACTGCCGACTAATAAAACTTTATCGAAATCGATGGTCGAACCGGTCTCAGCTTCAATTTTCTCAAGCTTGATAGTTTGACCTTCTTTTACCCGGTGCTGCTTGCCACCGCTTTGAAATACCGCGTACATTGCATACGTCTCCAATGTTACCCCAGGAATGATTAAAACTTCTAAAACCAGCCTGCGGGAGTTAATAGTAGGCGATCGGATTTGACTCGATCCCCATTAAAGGGCGCGAATTTTACGCCATCGGCTCCTACATAGCAACCCTCAGGGGTTTGAAATACCTGATAAAATTGACATAAATTGGTCAATCAGTCACCGATAGGGATTTTGTTCTTGACCAAATCAGGCCTTGCCCCTAGCATGCGAAGCCATTCGCTGGCGCAACTATAGTAAATCAACAATCTGATGTCGAACGCAAAACCATCTTTTGATGCTATCAAGCAACTCTTGAACAGTGATATTCAAGCGACTAACTCGTTGATTATAAAAGAGTTAGAGTCTGACGTTGCTTTGATCAACCAACTTGGCTTTTACATAGTTAATAGTGGCGGTAAACGCCTGCGTCCGACCCTGGTTCTATTAGCCGCACGCGCACTGGGTTACCAGGGCACTAAAAACCACACCTTAGCTGCCGTCATCGAGTTCATCCATACTGCAACATTACTCCACGACGACGTAGTTGACTCCTCCGACTTACGTCGAGGAAAAGAGACCGCCAACGCACTCTTTGGCAATGAGGCCAGTGTTTTAACCGGAGACTTTCTCTACTCTCGCGCCTTCCAGATGATGGTTCGGGTCAATTCGATGCCAGTAATGAACCTTCTCGCCGATACAACCAACCTGATTGCCGAAGGCGAAGTTCTGCAGTTAATGAATTGCAATGAGCCCGACATCAGTGAAGACGATTACTTCGAGGTCATTCGTCGAAAAACCGCCATCTTGTTCGCAGCAGCCTGTGAACTAGGGGCGATAATCGCCGAAAACGAACCGGCACGAAAAGCCATGCACGAATACGGCTTAAATTTGGGTATGGCATTTCAGGTACTCGATGACGTACTCGACTATGTCTCTACAGACGAAGAAATGGGAAAAAATGTCGGCGACGATTTAGCCGAAGGCAAGCCAACCTTACCCATTATGTATGCCATGAAACACGGCAGCGAAGAACAGGCAACGATTATCCGAAACGCCATCAAGCAAGGCGATGCCAGTCAGCTGGACGAAGTTCTCGCTGCCATCAGAGAAACCGGCGCGCTCGATTATTGTCGTCGACAAGCCGAACTATTTACTGGCAAAGCCGTGACTGCCATAGACGCTGTCCCCGATTCAAAATTTAAAACAGCCTTTTTGGATTTGGCCGAACTTGCCTTGGCTCGTAAACACTAAGGAAAAATGACAACGGCACTGCATTTTAGTAAATAATACTGTCGGCTAACGTATAACAAAAATAGACTCTTCAAACCAACATCGAACATCTTCGAAAGTGAGCAGGCAAGCATCAAAAGACCGGCCTTTAAACTTAACTGGGATTCGATTGTTTGCTTTTTAATCAGACTTGATGTGACATTCCGTTTTTTATCCATTTTTATCCGCCTGAAATTACTGGTCGGAATATTCAATCCTTCTAAAATATGGTACAACGTGCTCAACAGATCTGGAGATTCCAGAGATTAGAGTGGCTAGAGAATTGATTTCTTGGAGAATTTTTGAGCTTTATCTCCAAGCCATTCATAAACTCACAACTAAAAACTAAAATAAATTGGATAAAGGAAGAAGGTACGAGTGAAACCTACAGACATCCAAAACCCCGAATACTTTCACAAAGTAGTCGACTGCCAGTACGCCTGTCCGGCGCACACGCCAGTTCCCGAATACATCCGTTTGATCGCACGAGGTCGCTATACCGACGCCTACATGATCAACTGGGAATCTAACGTATTTCCGGGCATTCTCGGTAGAACCTGCGACCGACCTTGCGAACCCGCATGTCGACGCGATCGAGTCGATGAAGAACCCGTCGCGATTTGCCGATTAAAGCGTGTTGCTGCCGATAACAAAGATGAAGTAAAACATCGCATGCCGGAGATCCCAAGCAAAAAGAACGGAAAACGTGTTGCTTTGATTGGTGGTGGTCCCGCCTCGTTAACCGTAGCAAGGGATTTAGCCCCCTTGGGTTACGAGCTCGATCTTTACGATGCACAACGCAAAGGCGGTGGATTCATGCGCAGTCAAATCCCGTCTTTCCGTCTACCTGAATCGGTACTGGATGAAGAAGTTAATTACATACTCGACATGGGCATTCGGGCAAAATTCGATCACTATGTCTCCAGTTTAAAAGAAATTCTAGAAAAAGATTACGATGCCGTGTTTGTCGGTACCGGAGCCCCGCGTGGTCGTGATTTGAAAAAATTACCCGGACGCGAAGAAGGCGATGCCAATATCCACGTAGGTATCGAGTGGCTTGCCAACGTCGCGTTTGAACACACCAAATCAATCGGCGAAAAAGTTCTGGTGCTTGGTGGTGGTAATACCGCGATGGATTGTTGCCGAACCTCCAAACGAATTGGAGGAAAAGACGTTCGAGTTGTAGTTCGCAGTCCGAAAAAAGAAATGAAAGCGTCCCCTTGGGAAATAGAAGACGCCGAACACGAAGATATCCCAATTTATGAAAACCACTCGCCTAAAGAGTTTGTTACCGAGAATGGAAAGCTGGTGGGCATGAACTTTGAAATCGTCGAAGCCGTTTACGATGACGATGGAAAACGCTCCCTGAAACCTACCGGTGAAGTCGTTTTTATGGAATGCGACGATGTACTGATGGCGATTGGTCAAGAAAATGCATTTCCCTGGATTGAACGTGACATTGGCATCGAGTTTGGCGAATGGGACATGCCAATTGTTGATAAAACCACTTTCCAAACCACCAACCCGAAGGTCTTTTTTGGCGGTGACGCAGCTTTTGGTCCGGAAAACATTATTACGGCCGTGGCGCACGGTCACCAGGCCGCAGTGTCTATCGATCTGTTTTTAAATGGAAAAGATGTCAAAGATCGACTGGAACCTGGCACCACCTTGTTCACCCAAAAAATGGGATTTCATGAATGGACTTACGACAATGCGGTAACCGACGACGATCGTTTTGTTGTCCCTCTTGCCGACAAAAAGAAAGCATTAAGCGATCGCAAACTCGAAGTAGAACTTGGCTTTGATTTGCAACAAGCGTTTAACGAAGCCGAACGCTGTCTTAATTGCGATGTGCAAACCGTATTCACGGCCGACAAATGCATCGAATGCGATGCCTGTGTCGATATTTGTCCGACAGACTGCATTAACTTTACCGAAAACGGCGACGAAGACGACCTGCGCAGTCGATTAAAAGCGCCGGCCGATAATAAAGAACAAGATCTTTACGTATCCACCGATTTAAAAACGGGCCGGGTCATGGTTAAAGATGAAAACGTTTGTTTGCACTGTGGCTTGTGCTCAGAGCGCTGCCCAACTTCTGCATGGGACATGCAAAAATTCTTGTACACAGTTACGAAAGCAGGAAAAGGAAAAGAGGCAGAAAAAGCATGAGCAAAATAGAAGCGGTTAACGATTTCGTTATAAAGTTTGCCAACATTAACGGAACCGGCTCTGCCAGTGCCAACAACATGTTTGCAAAATCGATTTTTCGTTCGGGCTTGCCGGTTTCGCCTAAAAATATATTCCCTTCGAATATTCAGGGCTTACCCACCTGGTACGAAGTGCGCGTCAACGAGAAAGGTTATCTCGGTCGTCGTGGCGGCGTCGACTTTATGGTCGCCACCAACGGACAAACCATGAAGCAAGACTTCGACGAAGTTTTACCGGGCGGCTATTTTCTTTACGATAACAGCAAACCCTTGCCACCCTCGTTCAAACGCGATGACATTCATTTAATTGGTATTCCGCTTACCGATATTTGTAATAAAGAATACAGTGACCCACGACAGCGACAGCTGTTTAAAAATATTATTTATGTCGGAGCCTTGTCTTACCTGCTTGATATCGATTTCGATATATTCCAAAAGCTGGTACAAGACCAGTTTAAAGGCAAAGAAAAACTGATTACACCGAATATTCACGCCCTTGAATTAGGCTATCGTTACGCTAAAGAAAACTACGAAAGCACCTGTGGACTAAAAGTCGAAAAACGGGACTTAAATGACGGCAAGATTCTCGTCGACGGCAACACAGGAACAGCACTGGGTGCCATTTACGCCGGTGCAACCGTCGCCGGTTGGTACCCGATTACGCCTTCTACCTCAGTAGTTGACGCGTTCGAAAAATATTGCAATCGATTACGAGTGTGCCCCTCTTCTGGGATGAAAAATTATGCCATTGTTCAGGCCGAAGACGAACTGGCGGCCATGGGTATGGTGCTGGGTGCCAGCTGGAATGGAGCGCGGGCATTCACTGCGACTTCCGGTCCGGGTCTGTCTTTAATGTCGGAGTTCTTAGGGCTAGCCTACTTCGCTGAAATCCCCGGGGTTCTGGTTGACGTTCAACGCACCGGACCATCCACTGGAATGCCAACTCGAACGCAACAATCGGACATACTTCCGGCTGCATACGCCTCTCATGGGGATACCAAGCAAGTCTGTCTGTACCCGGCCAATCCGAAAGAATGTTTTGAAATGTCATTTCAGGCGTTTGAGCTAACCGAGTTTTTACAAACACCGGTTATCATTTTGAGCGATCTCGATTTAGGCATGAATGACAACATGAGTGACGCTTTCGACTGGGACGATGAAACGCACCTGAATCGCGGAAAAGTATTGTCCAGAGAACAACTGGACGATATGGCAGAGCGCTGGGGACGTTACCTCGACGTAGACGATGATGGCGTAGGCTACCGAACCATTCCCGGCACGCATCCAACCAAAGGCAGCTTCTTCACGCGCGGCTCGTCGCACGATGAATACGCCGCTTACACAGAAAGCTCTGAAGCTTATGTGCGTTCCATGGAACGGTTGGAGAAAAAGTGGGAGACGGCAAAATCGAAAGTTCCGGCACCGACACTGTTTCCGGCGAATAAAAAAGCAAAAGTTGGCGCCCTGTTCTTCGGCACCTCCACCGATTCGTCGCTCGAGGCCATTGATCGGATGGCCGACAACGATGTTCATATCGATGGCTTAAAAATTAATGCCTTCCCGTTTAACGACGATGTACAAAAATTTCTCGATGATCACGACTATGTGTTTGTGATCGAGCAAAACCGCGATGCGCAAATGAAGAGTTTGTTGGTCAATGAGCTGGGCGTTAATCCCGCAGGCTTGGTCTCAATTTTAAATTTTGACGGTATGCCGATAACTGCAGAATTTATTTGTGAGCGATTCAACGAAATATTGGATCAAGCTAAAGTGACACCACTTCATCAAGCGGATCAGAGGAAATAATTATGAGTTTTATACGTCCAAATATTCGACATCCGCAACTACCGGTAAACGACCTGGGATTTACCCGCGCGGATTACGAAGGTGCTTTATCAACCTTATGTGCAGGCTGTGGCCATGATTCGATCAGCGCCTCCATTTTGCAGTCATGCTTTGAATTATCCATCGAGCCGCACAACGTAGCCAAATTGTCCGGTATCGGCTGCTCATCAAAAACACCGGCCTACTTTCTTGGTAATTCGCACGGCTTTAATTCCGTACACGGTCGCATGCCTTCTGTCGCGACTGGTGCCAATCTGGCCAACCGAGATCTGGTTTACATTGGCGTTTCTGGCGATGGTGATACCGCGTCGATAGGCATGGGCCAATTCGCCCACATCGTTCGGCGTAACCTGAATATGGTCTACATCGTCATGAATAACGGTTGTTACGGGCTTACCAAAGGTCAGGACTCGGCAACGGCCGATCGCGGTTCTGCTTCGAAAAAAGGCATTCCCAACCCTTACTCCAGTATCGATTTGTGCGAAACAGCGATTCAGTTAGGTGCAGGTTTTGTCGCTCGGAGTTTCTCTGGCGATAAAGAGCAGCTAATTCCCCTGATTAAAGCGGCTATTTCTCATAGAGGCTTTGCTTTAATCGACGTAATTTCGCCTTGTGTGACCTTCAACAATAATGCCAAGTCAACCAAAAGTTACGACCACGTTCGCGAGCACATGAACGCAACAGGTACCTTCGACTTTGTGCCATTAAAGGAAGAAATCACCACCGAATACGAGCCCGGTAAAACCGAAGAAATCACTTTACACGATGGTTCCGCGATTCGATTGCACAAAGCCGCAGAAGAACTCGACTTTTCCAGCCCGCGTTCGGCCATGAACGAAATTGAGAAATACAAAGAAAAAGGCGAGTTGCTGACCGGATTGCTCTATTTGAACCCTCAAATGCCCGATACGCACGAACTGCTGGGAACCACAACCAAACCACTCAACAGTTTGAGTGAAGACGTTTTGGTTCCTGGAAAGAAAGTTCTGGACAATATTAACGACAGCTTTCGTTAAGTCTTAATTTGAAAGACCTTTACCCCAAAAGCCCGCTTTGTTTGTGGGCTTTTCACTTTGATATACTTTTGCAACAGTTTCCGCCTACGTCGTAGACTCTCCGAGTGAATAAGAAAACTGTTGGCTTAAGCTTGGCCGTTAGAAGCGGATAAATCTAAGCGGCAAAACCAAAGTTATTATTAGAATCGTCGGCAAAAATTGGAAGCGCGCAGTTAAGTTAACAACATAATTGTAATTTTATTACAGCTGATTAAGCTAAAAACTCAGCCGAAAGTTATGTGCAAACAATAAAGCAAACTCTCTCATATCTCATTAAACCTTTAATATTTAACAATTTATTGAAATAAATAAGACTTTATGTCTGTGTAGACCATAACAGCCTTACCGGTAAAGCAAGACTTAAGTGTAAATAAATTACAACAAAATACGCACTAAGCCACTGTTTTATCAGGACTTTTTCCGACAAAAACCTCGATTTAGCCCAAACCATCTGATACAATCGCGCGCACTTTTTAGCCGATTTAGTTTCAATAACCCGTCCCGAGGAAGTAGTCACATGACACAAGCTAAGGTGCATTTAAATCTTTCCACTGATGAGCTCGTCAGTAAAGCAGTGGAACGCGGTGAAGGCGTCATTGCTGCCAATGGCGCATTATCCGTAGAAACAGGAGAAAGAACCGGTCGCTCACCCAAAGATCGATTCATCGTTAAGGAAAACACCACCGAACAAGACATCGAGTGGGGCAACGTTAATCGACCTTTCGACGAAGATAAATTTAACGCCCTTTGGGACCGCGTAGAAACACATCTGGAAACACAAGAAGAGTATTTTCAGTCGACTTTGCACGTTGGTGCCGGTGACGAATACTTCATTCCAGTAAACGTTCGCACTGAAACGGCCTGGCAAAACCTGTTTGCTCGCAACCTGTTCATCCGCGTAAACGAATACAATCCAGACAACCGCGACGAGTGGCAAATTTTGAATGCCGCGGGCTTTCGCTGTGATCCAGAGCGAGACGGCACCAACAGTTATGGCTGTGTCATTATCAACTTCAAGCAACGCAAAGTTTTACTAGCGGGTATGCGTTACGCGGGCGAAATGAAAAAAGCCATGTTTTCGGTACAAAACTTCTTATTGCCTGCAAAGGACGTTTTGCCTATGCACTGCTCGGCCAACACCGATGGTGAAGGCGACGTTACCTTGTTCTTTGGATTATCGGGAACGGGTAAAACAACCCTTTCGGCCGATCCTGATCGCTTCCTAATTGGCGATGATGAACACGGATGGGGCGAAGGCACCGTATTCAATATTGAAGGTGGATGCTACGCCAAATGCATCGACTTAAGTGAAAAAAATGAACCTGTGATTTGGAATGCCATTCGTCATGGCACCATCATTGAAAATGTTGTTCTGGATGATGAAGGCAAACCCGATTACACCGATGTATCATTGACTCAAAACTCTCGTGCCGGTTACCCACGCGATCACATTGAGCGTAAAGTCGACGCAAATGCCGCTGGCGAACCTAACGCCATCGTTTTCCTCACCTGTGATCTGACCGGTGTCTTACCACCTGTTTCGATTTTGAGCAAAGAAGCAGCGGCCTACCATTTCTTAAGTGGCTACACGGCAAAAGTCGGCTCCACTGAAATAGGTTCAACCGCCGCTATCGAGTCGACCTTTTCGACTTGTTTTGGAGCCCCCTTCTTCCCTCGTCCAGCGGGCGTTTACGCCGAGCTGTTAATGAAGCGTATTGAAGCCAATAACGCCAAAGTTTACCTGGTAAACACAGGCTGGACTGGTGGACCCTATGGTAAAGGTGGCAATCGATTCAGCATTCCGACGACTCGAGCCGTGATCAATGCGATCCAATCAGGTTCGTTAAAAGATGTGGAAACTCGTGAAATTCCTTATCTGAACCTTCAAGCGCCTGTTGCTGTCGATGGCGTCGAACCGCAATTACTGGATCCTAAGTCGACATGGGAAAACCCAGAGAATTTTGATGATGAAGCAAAGAAACTCGCCAAACTGTTCATCGATAATTTCGAAAAGTTTGACGTTTCAGAAGCAATCGTTAATGCAGGTCCCAAACTGTAAACCTTGTATTTGAATCAAAAAAGGGGGCATTCGCCCCCTTTTTCAATTCTCCAAATTACCGAATGGCTTGAATAATTTTAATCATGTCGGCCATGATCTCGTCTTTGTCTTTCAGTAAATCATCCACATCTAGGTTAAATAACGCCAAAGACGACGACGGCGGCTGCTCAATGGTTTTGGTATTTCTCAAAATTCGAATTACCCATAAAGCGATTTCCAGCAAATGCACGTAGCGATTGGCATCGTCGTGTGTTTTCAATGACTCTTGATCGGCTGCAATTACTCTCTTTAACGCATCAGGTATCCGCCAAGTTTCTACCACGCGACGGGAAAACTGAATTTGCCCAACCAAAATTAGCGCTTTTTGATCTTGTTTGTCAGGACACTTACTGGGGTTTTGAGCCAACCATCCAAGTATTACCAGAGCGCCGACATTGTGAAATAATCCGGCCAGCAAAGCGACAGCAGGATCTTCAATACTATAGCGTTTTGACAATGCATGAGTGACCCCGGCGACTTCCAGACTTCGATTACGCACAAAAGTCGCGACTTCCTGAATACGGATAAATCGTCGATCACTGAAAAGTTGTGAAAGACAAAAATTATAAATGGCGTTTCGAACCATATTCATGCCAAGCTTTTGCATTACATGAAGCAATGAAGAACTGTCGGTGTTAATACCAAACGCAGCTGAGTTTGCGATTGCATAAATTCGACTTGCTAGCACCGGATCGGTGTGGATCAATTGAGCCAAGCGGCGCACCGATACATCAGGGTCGTTTAACGCCTCTCGGATTTTCATCAGATTTTCAGGAAATGAGGGTAATCTCAGACGATCATTATCAATCGCAGAATGTATTTGTTGTATTAAAGCCTGATAGTCTTTGCCCAACCGATCGTCTCCTAATCCAAGTTCAGTTCACCAAACTCAGAAATAAACATAGACCAGTTTAAGCTGAAATAACAGCTAATCGCTCGGTGCTAATTCAGGTTTTCAGTGTGCGATATTGCTCGTTACATCATCGTGAACAACGACTAACCATTGACCATTAGGACTGATCGCTAATCGAGAAATATTGTTTAACGCCTTGTCACTCGCTAGAGATATCCACTGATGATAGGGTCTTGGCGCGTAAAACAGTTGACTACCATTACTGTGAACAAGCCCCCAGTCTTTATGCCACGTGAAATCTTCACTCCCCTGCAAAAGAGGAATCACCGACTCACTCGTTTTATTCTGCAAAGAATAACGCTTGAGCATTTGCCGCTTTGCATCGTTTTGTACAAAGAAAAACTCATCATTATTACCCAGAGTAACCAAACAACGACCAATGTCCTTGGAAACGACTTGGTGTTTGCCTGACGTCCGATCAAGAATCACCAATTCATGGGGCTCCGCCAATCGAAAAATCGCCAGGCGATCGGCAGAAATCCAGGTGTGATAACCGACCGGTTCAACGTCAGCATTCAATTGCTCCACAAACTTTCCCGAAGCCTGCTGCCATAATGTTTGCTTTCCCTGATACGCAATTACAGTCGAATAACTGTTATCTTCAAAAATCGGTGTCGGTGAATACTCGTTTTGCTCGGACTTGGTGAGCCTTGTCAGCTCATCTGATTTTACCGACACCTGCCAGATATCGGTTTTACCTTTTTTGTCCATTCTAGTGAAGAGTACGTTTTGCGAATCAGCCGTGAACGCCGGTTGATTATCGTAACCGTCTCGAACGACAAGGTGACGCGCAAATTCGATGGCCATACTTCCGTTGACCTTATGAATCCGGAATAGCGAAATATCCGTTCCCGGAATGCTCAAAACGTTAGTCGAAAAAAATCCCAATCCCAAGAATACAATTGTGCGAATCAAACTCATAAAAACTCAATACTTTTGTTAAATCAAAACTTTCTTCATCGCCACACGGTAACAATGAACCTGTTCTCCCGCACGCAGATTACCAACGCCCTTTTCTAACCTCACTGAACGAGGCTCTAACTCAAAATAATCTTCCTGCCGACGCACATAATGCCAAACACGCTCGGACACCAAAATCTCTCCGGTATTCGCCAAAGACTCCAATCGAGCAGCAAAATTAACCGCTTCACCAGACAGGTCGGTTACCTCAGTCACCTCATTGTGTTGTACGACAACCTCACCCAAATCAAGGCCAATTCGACAGGGAAAGCCAGCGGCATCCAGAACATTCCGAATCATGCAAGCACATGCCACGCCAACCGATGCGTTTTGAAAAGTCGCTCGTAACGAATCGCCTTCCATATTCGGATAGTTAGCCTTCCAACGTTTCAGGATCGGCTTAATCAACCCTCGAAATAAAGTTAACTTTTCAGTCAGCTCATCACCTTTCCAACGTGAAAAACCTTTTAAGTCCATCAACATGACGGTGAACATTCGCATTTGACCATTTTCGCGATCAGCGGCCATTTCTAACAGCTGAGGCCAAAAATTATTTTTTACCTGAGCGATTGATTCACGTAGCTGAGACAACAAGCGGGGATCTTGACGCATGGCAATTTGAGCAGCTACCAAATGACTGGCTTCTTCTTTTAAGTCGTGCTCCAACTGCTCCGCATTGTGGCCCCCGGTATCTTCGACTAATAATCGAACCCGGCTGCCACCTGCCACTTCCTCAATGGTTTTCACGCGCAACTTCACGCCCCAATAGCTGGCTTCGAGGTGTTCGATTAATATGGGTAAAGAACTTAACTCGTGCGGTGCTAAAAAATTATCGTATCGTAACTCTATCGTGATCGATTCAGAATAGAGTTTTTCAAACTCGTTTGCGCGATAACGCGTTAAAGTCGTTGCGTTCTTGTCCCATCGCGCAAATTCGCAGCGTACGTTTTTAATCGACCAGCCAGAAATTCTGGAATCATGAAACTTCGCACCATTTAACTGAGCGTTGTCCAAACAGGCATTCTCAAGATTTACGCTGCGTAAGTCGCACGCTTCTAAATTTGCACCATTTAAATTCGCATTTGACAAATCTTTTCCCGATAGGTCGGTGTAAGACAAGTTAATATCTTTTAATACCGCCCCAACTAATGTTGCTTTATCAAGGTTCGCTCGAGTTAAGTCGGCTCGCTGTAGATTTGCTTCATCTAAATTTGCGCCCGACAAATCGGCTTGCGATAAATTGGCTTCGGCGAAATCCATAGCATTCAAATCTTGATTACGTAAATTCGCTCCCGACAACTTGGCACTGCGAAAATCCATCCCCTGAAGACTGTGGCCCGTAAAATCAACATAAGAAAAGTTAGTGTGTGCCAATTGCGCGGTTAAAAAGTTGGCACTTTTAACGTGTGCCAATGTTAAATTTGCGTGAGCCATCTCAGCAGCAATAAAACTGGCGCCTTCCAGGTTACAGAAATTAAAGCTAGCATGTTGAAGGTTGGCAGAAATAAAGTTGGTATTTCTTAATTCGGCTTTGGAAAAATTACAATAGGAAAGATTGGCAGCCGAAAAATCATAGTCTGACAAGTTTTGCTCAGAAAAATCAGCACCGGTCAAGTCCACGACTATGTTTGGGTTCTGGCTTCGCCACTCATTCCAGTTGTCTTTTCCTAGCTTGATAATATCGAGTAAGGTTGACTGTTCCATCGAGCTCATATTGTCCTAATTCCCTTCACTTATTTCTCAGAGTCTGCTAAAGCCACCTTTAAATATTCAGGTAACGCAAAAGCAGCGACGTGTATTTCTGGATTGTAGTAACGCGTTTTTATACCACTTGCTTCAAACCGTTGCTCAATGTTTTCTTTCGTCAGCTTTCGTAATTCAGGATTGTCCGTTGCCCAGGCTAACGTCATTATACCGCCAATATAGGTTGGCACTGGCGCGGTATAAAATGTTTGATCGGTATAAAGAGGTCCCATTCGACGGCGTGTATTCAAAACCTCATCCAACTGCATAAAGCAAACGCCATTTTGAGTAACCATAATACCGTCGTCATTCAGGCAATCTTTCGCCATACGGTAAAAATCATTAGTGAATAAGACTTCACCCGGACCCACGGGATCGGTTGAATCAGAGATAATAACATCAAAGGTTTCTTTCGCATTTTTGACATAATCCATTCCGTCGGCAATCACAACTTCGGCGCGAGGATCGTCAAATGCACCATTTGAGTGATTCGGAAAGTATTCTTTACATAAATCAATGACCGCCTGATCGATTTCAACCTGAACCACGCGCTCCAAAGCCTGATGTTTTAAGGTTTCTCTCAAGATGCCACCATCACCGCCACCTATAATCAACACTTTTTTCGGCGCTGGATGCGCTAGTAAAGGAACGTGAGTTAGCATTTCATGGTACACAAACTCGTCTTTCTCGGTTGTTTGAATGATGCCGTCAAGCGCCATTACATGACCAAATTGAGCATTATTAAAGATCACCAGATGTTGGTGCTCTGTCTTATTCTCAAATAAAACTTCGTCAACTTTAAAATATTGACCGTAAGTGGGATAGAGGAGCTCTAAAAAATTATCCGACACGAAAATGACCCTTAATCGATAAATCGTTTAGGGCCATATTGTAATTCAGAAAGCTGCTTAAATACAGCCAAGGGTGCCTTTCTGAGCTATAAACACCGGCAGTTACTTGTCGTAATATTTAATCACCTCGCCGACAAGAGCACCGTCAGCAATCGTTAAATCAACCTCGCGATGCAATAACACTTTGCCGTCGATGCGCGAGGTGGCATCAATGGTAATTTCAAGTTTTCGTTGCTGGCCCCACCCTTTATTGTTGTTCTTACGCACCACCAGATCGCCTTTAATATGAGTCGCAGTTAAAGATATATCGCCGTTGCTGGTACTGACGTCGTCGCCAATCACAGCACCATCTAACTCAATGTCACCGTTAACGGTTTCCAAGCTTTTTCCGACTTCAGAGCCACTACTTAAACGGATAGTACCATTAACAGTTGATAGACCTTTTTCGACACGGATATCCGCCTCGCCGACAATCCCTCCATTTACCGTTTGTACCGAGTCCACTTTAACATCACGTCCCAGCTCGACCGAGCCGTTCACCGTTTCAACCGAACGTGCAACACTGGCATCACTCATCGATACACCACCATTAACCGAGCTAATATCACCAACGACTTCACCAGCGTTTACATCAACGCCACCTAATACTTTACTGATATCCCGACCTGAAGCGTCAGCTGAAAAACTGATCACACTCGCCGCCATCAACGCGGCCCCAAATACCACCTGTTTCATTATTTTTACCCCCGAATCTATGATTATTTAAAAAGCCAAATTTCAGCTTCAACGTAAGAATTCTTTTCTCTAGACGACTAAAACAATGAAAAGGTTTATTCCATCGCAATTTAAATTGCGTTTTTGAGGTTTCACATTAAATAGTTACTGAACCATGGAGAGAAATATGCGCTGTCACGAAGTCGACTACGAAATTATTGGCCACGATATGCAGTTAGTAGAAGTAGAATTGGATCCCGGTGAAACGGTGGTCGCTGAAGCGGGTGCCATGAATTATCTGGAAACCGGCATCAGCTTTGAAGCCAAAATGGGCGATGGCTCTCAGCCAGATGAAGGCATGATGAGTAAGTTGTTTTCTGCGGCAAAGCGAAAATTGACCGGAGAGTCTATTTTTACCACCCACTTTACTAATCATGGAACACAAAAGGCCAAAGCCGCATTTTCAGCGCCCTACCCCGGAAGTATCATTCCCATTGACATGTCGACCGTCAATGAATCGTTAACCTGCCAAAAAGACTCTTTCTTGGCGGCGGCTTTGGGCACAAAAATCTCCATAACGTTCAATAAACGCATTGGCGCCGGCTTTTTTGGCGGTGAAGGATTTATTTTGCAAAAACTCGAAGGCGATGGCATGGCCTTCATTCACGCTGGCGGTACGTTGGTTAAAAAAGAACTAAAGGGTGAAACTTTAAGAGTCGACACCGGTTGTCTTGTCGCCTTCACTCAAGGCATCGATTACGACATTGAACGGGCAGGAAACTTAAAATCAATGTTATTTGGTGGTGAGGGTTTATTTCTGGCAACACTCAGCGGACACGGCACCGTCTGGTTGCAAAGTCTGCCATTTTCCAGATTAGCCGACCGGATATTCCAGAGTGCCCCCAGCCATGGCGGGAGTGACAAAGGCGAAGGTTCGGTTCTGGGTGGATTGGGACGATTGATTGACGGCGATTGATGTACCATTGACGACAAACTGTAGCCCGGTTAAATCTGTCAACCGGGCAAATTTATTAGGATAATTCAGACGTTTTCATTTCAGTAAATTCGACCGACTGTGCTACATTTGGCCTTTCAAACTTCGACACTCTTAGTCAATCTGGAACTTTATCGATGGGCACTTTGAACCACTCACCGGATCATTCGTTGTACTCTAATGCATTCGGTTATTTGCGACAGCCTTTAAACTTTAAACCAGCAGAAAGCGATGCTGACGTCGTTGTGCTTGGCATTCCTTTCGATATGGCCACCACAGGACGTTCCGGTAGCCGGATGGGGCCAGGAGCAATTCGTCAGGCGTCGACCAATCTGGCCTGGGAAGAAAAACGCTGGCCCTGGTCCTTCAAACTGATGGATCACATTAATCTGATTGATGCTGGCGATCTGATTTTCGAACCCGGCGATGCCGAAGCCTTTACCCGCATCGTCGAAGAGACTGTCTCGCAACTTGTTCAAACAGGTAAAACCGTATTGAGTTTAGGCGGAGACCATTTTGTTACGCTGCCGGTTCTTCGCGCCCATCAAAAAGTGCATGGTGAAATGGCGCTGGTTCACTTTGACGCTCACACAGATACCTACAGTCAAGGCAGTCGATACGATCATGGCACCATGTTCTATCACGCGCCGAAGGAAGGCTTGATCAGCCCGGCACACTCCATTCAAATTGGCATTCGAACCGATTATGAACAAAAGAGCCACCCCTTCGAAGTCATAAATGCGAATCAGGCCAATGTCCTTTCGGTGGACCAAATAGTTGAGCAGATTCGACAAAGAGTTGGCGATCGACCGGTGTATACAACTTTTGATATCGACTGCCTCGACCCGGCTTTTGCCCCGGGCACCGGAACCCCCGTTTGCGGCGGCATCAGCAGTGACAAAGCGTTGCAGATAATACGTGGGATGGCAGGGTTAAACCTAATAGGGATGGATCTTGTCGAAGTTGCGCCTGCCTACGACAATTCAGAAGTCACCGCACTGGCTGGCGCCACCCTGGCGCTCGAAATGCTTCACTCCTGGGCTGTCAGCCATAAAAATGCGCCGACCTAAGCGGCGCATTCACAGTTTCCCTTGATTTGACCTTTGCACGAAATTTGCCTGAGCACAGCATTTACCCGAGCACTATACAAGCGTATTACTTTTGTTCATTGTCGAAACCTGCTTGAGTATTGACTGCAGCAAGAAATCAAGTATCCTCGCGCTAACATTAACCAACGGACTCACTGCGTCATGACACACCCATTTGAAGAATTTCGCGCCAAACGCCTGGCTGGAAATGAAAAGGCTTTGGCAACCGACAACTTACTCACTAAGCGATTTTTCTCGTTGGACAAACAAGCGTACGGCGACGGTGCACTGGATGCCAAAACCAAAGAGTTACTAGGACTTGTAGCGTCTATGGTTTTGCGCTGTAACGATTGCATTGACTACCACCTGGAAGGCGCGGTTAAGGCAGGCTATAACAAGCAGGAAATCGACGAAGCAATGGGCGTTGCTATGCTGGTTGGCGGCTCAATCGTGATCCCTCACTTGCGCCACGCGGCTGAAAGTCTTGAGTTTCTGTTGCAGGAAAAAAAGAACGGCTAGATTCCAAGTACGTCTTTCACAAAAGGCACAGTGATTTTTCGCTGTGCCACCAAAGAGGCGTTATCCAGCTTATCTAACGCATTCATTAAATAGCTCAAGTCGCGAGAACTTCGAGCCATCACAAATTGCGCCACTTCAGATCCCAGGTCCAGCCCTTTGGCCGCGGCTTTTTGCTGCAGTAACACCTGTTTATCGGTATCTGATAAAGACTGTATTTTGAAAATGGTCATGGCAGATAACCGGGAGGCCAGATCGTTTAACTGTATCCCAATTTCGCCCGGTACGCCGGACGAAGCGATCACCAGATTGCCATGGTTGTCTTTAATTCGATTGTATAAATGAAAAATCGCTTCTTCCCAATCGGCATTACCTGCAACCGTTTGAATGTCGTCAATACAAACCAATGAAAATGACTCCAGACCATGCAGCATTTCGGGCGCCATTCCTAACTCGGCAAGCGGTAGGTAAATTACGGTACCAGCGTCTTGCTGATTGGCCAGCGCCTGCAGCAAATGAGATTTGCCACTACCACCCTCGCCCCAAAGGTAGATCAACTCTTCACGAGTTGAATGGCTCAATTGCTTCAGGTATTCGACCAGTATTTGATTTTTACCCACCAGAAAAGCACTCAACGTGACTTCCTGATCGAGTTTGATATTGAGGGGTAACTGCTGCATCGGTCCCAACTATTTATTTATCGTTTTCAACAACATTGATGGTATCCAGTGCATCGTCCGGAACTTCTCCCCCATAGAGCACACTGTTGATGTATTTGTCGTGTCCGTGTCGCAGCAAAACCATAATGACGGCCGCCACCGGCAGCGCCAGTAATATGCCGATAAATCCAAACAGCTGGCCGCCAGCCAACACGGCAAATATAACCGCAACCGGGTGCAAGCCAATTTTATCACCGACCAACAAGGGTGTTAAAACCATGCCCTCCAGCATTTGACCAATCGCAAACACCAGAGCAATCCAGATAAGAATTTGCGGATCTCCGAACTGAATCAATGCTGCAACAATGGCAAAAATAATTCCTATGATAAACCCCAGATATGGAACAATACTGGCCAATCCGGCTATCATTCCTACCAACAGAGCGATATCGAGCCCAACAAACCAAAGACCGGCAGCATAAATAATACCCAGCGCGAACATTACAACCAGCTGTCCCCGGACAAAGGCACTCAAAACTTCATTGCATTCTAGCGCCAGTTTCTTTGCCACCGGAGCTGCGTGGCGTGGAAACAACCCATAAATTCGCTCAACTAATTTGTCCCAATCTCTTAACAGATAAAAGGTGACCACGGGTATCAAAACGAGGTTACCCAACCACCCAAACAAGGCTAGCCCGGATGAGGTTAAAGACCCCATTATTTTCGTGATGGTATCGCTGTAACTGGGCAAATATTCTTCGACCGCCGATCGAACCGACTTCATATCGAACTCTTCACTTTGAGAGCCAATGATGTCGGCGAACCAGGGGTATACATCTTCCTTAAAAAACCGTAAGGCCACCGGCGTTTTATCTGCCAATAAATCAAACTGCTGTTTAAGCAGCGGAATCATCATTAAAACAAACAAAAAGCCAATCAAAGTGAATAATATAAAAACCAGAACCACGGCGACCGTTCGATTGACCTTTCGAGCCTCCAGCCAGTCTGCCAAAGGATCGCCCAAATAAGCTAGGGTCGCGGCTATAAAAAATGGCGTCAAAGTTGGACTGAGCAAATAAATTAAATAGGAGAGAACGACAATAACGATTAACCACCACCAGCGCTTAAGATCGGTCATAATTTCGGTTCCTTCGGCGTTTTATTGCGACGGTAACGTCCTCCCCAAAGAAGAACATAGTGCAAGCCACTGCTTATCGTTGTGATATAAACAATTACAGTTAAAACAGTCAGATACATTTCTGGTAACGCATAAAGCCCCAGAGACACTAAGATAGAAACAACGTATAAAATTTGGAAAAAGGTATTGCCTTTGGACAACCTACTGGGGGCCATATCATAGGGACCGAGCGCCCGGTGATACACAATCGCGCCACCGACTATGATTAGATCTCGCAACGTAACCAGACCAAACAGCCACCAACTCATTTGCTGATTAAGGCATAACATCAACATGGTCGAAACCAACAAGAGTTTATCGGCCAACGGATCCATGATCGCGCCAAGCCGGGTCTTCCAGTTAAAATGCTTAGCGAGGTAGCCATCGACGCCATCGGAAAATCCGGCAATAAAAAATATCCAGATGGCGTGGTAATAGTTTTCTTGCGCCAATAAATAAACCAGCGGAACGACCAGTAAAATCCGCAAAATAGTTATAATATTGGGTATCTGCTTTAGCATTAAGGCCGCCAACGATAAACTAATATTTTCTCAGGTTGTTGCTCCAGTGACGATGACTCTGTCGACGAACCATTCAGACTCGTCGTTTTCGGCTCACCGACATTTAAAACTGGGGCAGACTCAGCGCTATCAGGGTCGATCATGCGCAATGGATCTTGCGCCGGATCCGCTGTCTCGGGCTCGGGCTGCCTTTTGATGTTTTCAAGGGCTTGCTGCACAGCCAGGGCATCGGTCACCGGAATTAACTTTTGATCCAGATTGATCGCCTGCTTCAATGAATCAACGCTTCCGACCAGGTCAACATTGACCACCAGACTTCGTTGTTTGGTTAACGCCACTTCGACTTTGCGGATTGCCGACAAGGCTTCGAGATAATTCATCAGTGATCGATAAGAATAAAAGCTGCCAACATCTTGAATAAGCAATTGCCACTGATTGATATTGAACGACTCAGTTACGCAGTATACCTGACACAAGCTTTCACCAAGCCAGTCGGTCACATCGCGCAGCAAGTCTTGCTGCGATAAGGCTTCAAAATCCTGGTAACTAATGTCGCCCGAGATATTAATGAGAAAACGGCCCTGCCAGGAGTCATTGTGTTCGACCACGCGCCCTGCTAATACAGCGTCGCTTCCGTAGCGCTCCGAAGCCGCCTCAATAGGTTCTGGAAAACGTGCCCATATATCAGATGCGGATACCTGCATTTCATCTTCCAGATCCATTAATGGAAGAACCATGGGTAAGGCACGACGCTCAGCTTGTTTGTTTAACTCAACTTTTAATGCAACCTCTTCTGAACGGCTACTGGCGCTCAAAACCTTGCGACTCATATTTTCTTCGTAAGCGATCCACATCAGTGTGACTGGGCGACTGCCTCCCCACATGGGAACCGCCGCGTCTTGCAACAGACGACGTACCGCTCTGCCATCGAATTCAACAACCAGAAAAAGCTGCTTGTCATTGGTGTCGGCAATTTTCTCGTCCCGATAAGCATAGGTTCGAATGAACGACGACACTTTATTGTAGGACTCCTGAACATAAAAGGCCTCTAACGCACTCTGCGTACCACTGGCTCGAACGATCACCTCTTTGAACGCGGCCAACATAGCACTTTGACGTTCACTGTTACTGCGGCTTTCAACCGGCGATTTAACTTCGTACTGCTCAGCCTCTTCCGCCAGCGCAGAAGTCGAGCAAACTATTAAAAGCACCCATAAACTAATAAATAAACGCATTGAGCTTCCAACTACAAAAATTTCGCCTAATAATAACAGCTTATGATAATCGAAGGACGAGGGATTTACCAAGCTCGAGGCATTTTAATTGGGCAACAATCTTGCCGATTGAGGTGGCTTTCACAGTTTA